>JBIIAC010000067.1:0-5218 GCA_044240045.1 Ilumatobacteraceae bacterium | reverse complement strand
CCTCGTGATGTTGCATTGCAGTACGGATTGTCTGGCGCAAACTTGCGCGCTAGTGGTGTCGATTGGGACTTGCGTCGCGATCAAACCATTCCACTCGCATATGACAAAGTTGATTTCAAAGTTTGGACACATCCAGATGGCGATAGCTTCGCTCGTTGCTGGATTCGCTTGCAAGAGACTCGTGAAGCAACAAAAATTGTCGATCAGTTGCTAGACGGAATTCCAAGTGGCCCTGTAATGGCCAAGGTTCCAAAAATCATCAAAGTGCCAGAAGGCGAAGCATGGGTCTCTACAGAAAACCCACTTGGCGAGATGGGTTACTACGTAGTGTCGCGCGGCGACCTCGGTCCTTTCCGCGTCAAGATTCGTTCGGCAAGCTTTAACAACATTTCGATCACACCGTGGTTGTTGCGCGGCGTATACGTGCCAGACATCATCACAATTCTTGCGTCGTTGTATTTCATCCTTGGAGACATCGACCGCTAATGAATGCATTGCTGGGCATCGATATTCCGTATTGGGGTCAATCCCTTTTGCGCGTTCTCGGTGGGCTCGTTGCCGTGCTCTTGCCTGCAGGCACCATTGTGTATGTCTTTTTGTTCAAGATGATGTCGTTTATGCAGAGCCGACTTGGCCCGATGGAGGCCGGACCCCAGGGTTCGCTGCAACTTTTTGCCGAGGTAGGCAAGTGGTTGCAAAAAGAAGATATCCAGCCAACCAATGCCGACAAGCCTGTATTCAAGATGGCGCCAATCATTGTGTTGATGAGCACATTCCTTCTTGTTGTAGTCGTTCCATTCGGTCCTGATGCGTGGTTTACCGACCTTGAGACAGGTATTTTTTATGCGTTAGCAGTTTCATCTATTTCGGTGCTTGGCATTTTGATGGCCGGTTGGTCCAGTGCCAACAAATATTCATTGCTCGGTGGGCTGCGAGCAGCAGGTCAGTTGATCGCCTATGAGTTGCCAATGGTGCTCGCAGTTATGGGCGTCGTCATTCAAGCAGGCACCATGAACCTGCAGGAAATTGTTATTGCACAAAATGCGGGTTCAATTTTCGGCATTAATACTTTTGGCAATCCATACGTGATTACGCAGTTTGTTGGTTTCATCGTGTTTATGATCGCGATTCAGGCGGAGCTCACCCAGGCTCCCTTCGACATGCCAATCGCCGAATCCGAGTTGGTGTCGGGTTACATGACCGAATATTCGGGCTTCCGCTTCCTCATCTTTTTCATCGGCGAGTTTGCAACTGCAGGTGTATTTGCGATGATCGCAAGCACGCTTTTCCTCGGTGGTTGGGGAGTCCCGTTCTCATGGTTCGGCTGGACATCGATGGACAGCGTTTCAAACTGGATGAATATTGTCGGTCCGTTGATCGTATTCACCAAGATGATGGTGCTCACATTTCTCATCATGTGGGTTCGCTTTACATATCCACGTTTTCGCGAAGATCAACTTCAGCGCTTCGCTTGGAAAATTCTTATCCCCGTATCACTCGCCAACATCATGTTGACGGCTGTATTGAAAGTGATGTTCTAATGGCGCAACTTCCCGGCCTCTTAAAAGGACTCGGCATCACGTTTGGCACGATGATGCGCACGTTCAAAAATGGTTCAAACACAGTGCAGTACCCGCACGAAAAAGAAGCTCCACCAGTTCGTGCTCGCGGAGTAATTGCGTTGCACCAAGACAACTGCACGTCGTGCATGTTGTGCTCGCGCTCATGCCCCGACTGGTGTATCTACATCGAGGCACACAAAGAACTTGCACCACCACGTCGTGAGGGTGGCAAGCCTCGCCAAGTCAATTTGCTCGATCGTTTCGACATTGACTACGCATTGTGCATGTACTGCGGAATTTGTGTCGAGGTTTGTCCTTTCGACGCGTTGTTCTGGAGCCCAGAGTACGAATACTCCGAGCCAAATATCACCGACATGCTGCACGATAAGACCAAGCTGAGCGAGTGGATGGAAACAGTTCCTGAAGCGCCAGCACTCGAAGTCGGCGCAGACAAGAAGAAGAAGTAAGGCATCAAGATGTTGATCGCTCAAAATATCGGTTTTGCAATCATCGCTGCAGTGATGATCGTTGGCGCGATTCGCGTGGTCACGACTAGCAACGTTGTGCACGGTGCCTTGTGGCTAGTGGTGGTACTGGCCGGGGCAGCCGCGCAATACATTTTGTTGGCAGCCGAGTTTGTTGCTGTTACCCAAGTACTCGTATATATAGGTGCGGTGATGGTGTTGTTCTTGTTTGGCACCATGCTTACTAGGTCGCGCATTGGTCGCGACAGCGGGCTCAATAACACGTATTGGAAGTTGGGTATTCCGGTGGCACTCGCGTTGTTTGCTGCAATGGCTATTGCGCTGATCGATTCGTTTGGGTCAGAAAAAATGCCGACAGATGGCGCGATCGTAAACACGCAGCAAATCTCCGACCAGATTTTTGGACCATATCTGTTGCCATTCTGGGCTCTGTCTTTTGTATTGTTGGCCGCCGTCATTGGCGCAATCGTTTTGGCGAGAAAGGACTGATCGTATGTTTGTTAATCAATTCCTCATTCTCGCAGCGATCCTGTTTTGTATCGGCGTGTATGGCGTCATTGCGCGCAAAAACGGCGTGATGGTATTGATGGCGATTGAGTTGATTCTCAACGCAGTCAACCTCAATTTGATTGCGTTCTCAATGCGCAATGGATCAGCTGATGGTCAAACATTTGCGCTTTTCGTAATTGCTGTCGCAGCTGCCGAAGTTGGGGTTGGCCTCAGCCTTGTGTTGTTGATCTATCGCAATCGCCGCACTATTTCGCTTGATGACTTGTCAGAGATGAAGGGCTAACGATGTTTGCAGCCTCTGAAGTAACTGAAGCCGCAGTGGCACTGTCGTCGGGTTGGTTCCTCGAGCACGCTTGGCTGATCCCAATTATTCCGGTGATCGGTTTTGCGATTATCATTTTGTTTGGCAAGCGCTTGCCAATGAAAGGCAGCGAAATCGGCGTGCTGTCGATGCTCGGCAGCCTCGCACTCAGCGCAGGTGCGGCGTCGCAATGGATTACCAGAGTTAACGGCGCAGCAGAAGGGCAATTCATTACACCAGTAGTGCGGGTGTGGAATTGGTGGCAGATCGGTGGCATGAAGTTCACGATCGGTCAGTCAATCGATGGACTCTCCATCATCGTGCTTGTTGTCGTGGCATTTATCTCCACGCTTGTGCAGATTTATTCGCTTGAATACCTGCGTGGCGATCGCCGCTACACACACTTCTTCGCGGCACTCACATTGTTCTCGGCTGGCATGCTTGCCATGGTTGTTGCCGAAGACATGATTCTCTTCTTGCTCGGTTGGGAAATCATGGGCTTGTGCAGCTTTATGCTGATTGGTCACTGGTGGGAAGAAGGCGCAAATAGTCGCGCTGCTCTCAAGGCTTTCTTCACCGTGCGCACTGGTGACATTGGATTGCTCGTTGGCATCTCGATGTTGTATTTCGCATCCAATGAATGGACAACAAAAGAACTTGGTCTTTCAGGGTTCTCAATTCGAGGTATCTCAGCTTGGGCACTTTCGGGCGAGCCAGGCAGCACGGTTATCTTGATCGCTGCCATTGCACTCTTTATTGCAGCCATTGGTAAGAGCGGTCAGTTTCCATTGCATACGTGGCTGCCCGACGCAATGGCCGGTCCAACACCGGTCAGTTCACTCTTGCATTCGTCAACCATGGTGGTTGCTGGAGTGTTTTTGGTAGCCCGTTTGTATCCAGTGTTCTTTACGGGCTTCGACATTCTCGGCACCGGAAGCAACCTGATCACGATCATCGGTGGCATCACGATCATCATTGCGGCCGCACTTGCATTCGTACAGAACGACATCAAGAAGGTGCTTGCGTACTCAACAGTGAGTCAGTTGGGATACATGATGATGGGGCTTGGCGCCGGCGCTTGGACGCCAGCGGTATTTCATATCTTCACTCACGCGTTCTTTAAGGCGTGCTTGTTCCTCTGTGCTGGATCAATCAGCCATAGTGCATCGCATCACTCGTTTGACATGAAGAAAGATATGGGTGGTTTGCGCAAGTTCATGCCAATCACTTTCACCACTTGGGTTATCTCGACCCTTGCACTCTGTGGAGTGTTTCCATTCTCTGGCTTCTTCTCGAAAGACGAGATCATCGACAACGTTGGTTATAGCGGTTACAACACGTTTATGATTATCGGCCTTGTCGGTGCATTTATGACCGCTGCGTACATGACGCGCGCTACCTACCTCACATTCTTCGGCACACCTCGAGGTGCCGCAGCGGGCGAGCATCACGATGCTCACGACACACACGCCGTCGCACATGCAACAACACACGACGCACACGATCCTCATGTTCCACATTACGAAGACGATTCGCATGCTGCGTCGGGTCCACATGAAAGTGGTCTGTTGATCACCGTGCCGTTGATTATTTTGGCAACGCTCGCGCTGAGTTCTGGCTTGCTCAACGCAACACCGTTCGGTGAAAGTTGGGAGCGCATCAAAACTTGGGTCGAACCAAGTTCGGCTGTGGTGATGGCTGCACCATCAGATGATGTTTCTGCACTCGCTTCGGGTGAAGAACCAGCCAGCGAAGACGGCCATCATGAGTCGCCGTGTGGAAGCGAGACCCCAAAAGATGGTGTGTGTTATGCACCGCAGTTGAAGCACGCCCCATTTAAATGGTCCAAAGCAGCAGTGTCTCTGATAATTGTTTTCGCTGGGCTTGTCATCAGCTGGCTGTTGTGCGTTGCTCTTTACACACGCAAAGACAAGCGCCTTGTTGGGCTCACACAGCGCAATGCAGTATTGCGCGGCGGCTACCGCTTGCTCGACAACAAGTACTACTTGGACGCACTGTACGAGAACATGATTGTTAAGGCAATTGTGGGGCCGATCGCAGCGGGGGCCTACTGGTTTAATCAACGCATTTTGGATGGCATCCTGCACGCAGTTGCAGGCACATCAAGGACAATCGCTGGCTGGGTATATCGCAATATCGACCAACGCGTGGTCGATGGTGCGGTCAACAACTCAGGCAAAGCAACAAGAGGTGCTGGTGGCATTTTGCAACCAGTGCAATCAGGAAAAGTGAGTCAGTACGGCGCGCTGTTATTTAGCGCGGCTGCCGTTGCTGCACTCGTACTCGTCATTATCAATACGTAACAACAAAAGGGAGACAACGCCATGGAAATGCTCCGT
>JBIIAC010000013.1:0-17050 GCA_044240045.1 Ilumatobacteraceae bacterium | reverse complement strand
AGCGCTACATCAACAATAGATGACAAAAAATTTGGCAGATCTTTTGCTCTTAACGGAACGTACTGGGCATCCCCGGTGTTAAGCATCTTTTGAATCGGCGTTGACGCATGCCAGGTTTTGAGTTTTAATTGGCCAGGTCCAATCTCATCTACGTACTCAGACGACCCGAGTAGCATGCCGAGATATAAGGTCCATTCTTTGCCACGCTTGTCTAATTTGAAGAGCTCTTTTAGTATTGACGATGGGGTTGAGCAACAGGAGGTTGATACGAACACGCAACTGTCTGGCAACTCTCGGAGTACTTTTTGGAGTTCTGGATTGGTGGCGATGTTGGGTTGCATAAATTATTGGTGCATGATTAATGACAATTGACGAGGGATCATCTTTTGTATATACCATGAATGTATCTTCTGTATACCATGAGTGTATCTTTATCGTAGTATTTGTCTAAAATATATTTCGCGAGTTTCGTTGAGTTTTTGCCAATTGCATCATGAATGGATCAACGCTCTAAAGTCTCGGCATGACCGAATTTACCGAAATTGCATCTGGACTCCGTTTTCCCGAAGGACCAATCGCTATGTCCGATGGCAGTGTGATTTTGGTGGAGATGTTTGGCAAGGTGATTACGCGAGTGTTGCCAGATGGAAGTAAGCAAAAGATTGCTGACACACCTGGTGGCCCAAATGGTATTGCAATTGGTCCTGACGGAGCAATCTATTTGTGTAACAACGGTGGATCATTTTCGGAAGTTGATTTTCTTGGCCTCACTTTTCCTGGACCATTTAATCCGGACAACTACATCGGTGGCCGCATTCAGCGTGTGGATATTGCAACTGGCAAAGTCACCGACCTCTATACAGAGTGTGACGGCATCAAGTTGCGCGGACCAAACGACTTGGTGTTCGATAAGCACGGTGGCATGTGGTTTACCGACTACGGTATTCGTCTTCACCGTACGGCTGACTTCACTGGCATTTATTACGCAAAGACCGATGGGTCGATGATCAAGGAAGTTGTTTTTCCTGCGGAGTCTCCAAACGGAGTCGGCTTGTCTCCAGACGGCACCAAGTTGTATTGGGCCGAGACCTACACGGGTCGTGTCTATCAAGCAACGGTTACTGCGCCAGGCGAGACAACACCGTTCTCGTCGATTGATCCATCTGGTTTGCTGTGTGGACTCCCGGGCTTGCAATTTCTTGATTCGCTTGCGGTTGACGGCGACGGCAATGTCTGTGTTGCAACAATTGGTCTGCAAACTGCTGGCATCACAGTGATCTCGCCAAATGGCGAGGTGCTCGAACAGATTTTGACAGGCGACCCACTCACAACCAACATCTGCTTCGGTGGTCCAGATTACAAGACTGCGTACATCACGCTGTCTGGCACTGGTCGTTTGGTGTCGATGCCGTGGCCATATAAGGGGCTCAAACTCAATTACTAAACGGGCGAGCAGTAGGATTACATGCTGTGCAGCAACGTTTTTATGTCCAGACGCTTGGCTGTCCAAAGAACGATGTTGACTCGGACAAAATTGTCGGCACCTTGCTTGCTGATGGCTTAATCGCCACCGATGACCCTTCACTTGCAGACTTGGTTGTTGTCAATACTTGCGCATTCATTGAAGATGCGCGCAAGGAAAGTATTGACACAGTGCTTGCGCTTGGTGCGCAGCGCAAAGATGGGGCAAGGCTCGTTGTAACTGGCTGTATGGCCGAGCGCTATGGAGCAGAACTCGCCGAAGCGCTGCCCGAAGTAGATCAAGTTGCCGGCTTTGGTGTGCCGGTGCAAATGGGTCGCAAACCAATTTCCATCTCGGCTGCGCCAATTCCATCATTTGATCTGCTCAACTTGCCGCGACCAATGAGCACAGCACCATGGGCGTATGTAAAAATTGCCGAGGGTTGCGACCGCAATTGTGGTTTTTGTGCCATCCCAAGTTTTAGGGGTCCACAACGCAGTCGCGATATTTCTCAGATCTTGCATGAGGTGGATGAACTTGGCGCAAAAGAGATCGTGCTGATTGCGCAAGATCTTGCAAGTTATGGCAAGGACCGCCCGAGTGATCTTGGTGCTGGTTCGATTGTTCCACTTGTGCGTGCTGTTGCTGCCAAAGTCAAGCGCACTCGATTGTTGTATCTGTATCCAAGTGATTTGAGCGACGAATTGATTGCCGCCATTCTTGAAACTGGTGTACCGTACTTCGACTTGTCACTACAGCATGTAAGTAAAACACATTTACGTCGCATGCGCAGGTGGGGCGATGGTGATCGATTCCTCAAGCGCATCAACGACATTCGCGCGTTATCTCCAGATGCAGCATTTCGAAGCAACTTCATCGTTGGATACCCGGGCGAAACCGAGGAAGACCACGACCAGTTGCTGCAGTTTGTAGAAGATGCGCAGTTGGATTGGTGCGGATTCTTTACTTTCAGCCCAGAAGAGGGCACGCATGCGATGACGTTGCCTGATCACGTGCCAACCGAACTCATGAACGAACGAATTGCCGAATTGCGAGAGATGCAAGACAACATCACTGCGGTTCGACGCGATGCGCTCATTGGTCGCACAGTTGAGGTGCTTGTCGATGAAGTGGGGATTGGACGCACTCATTGGGAAGCGCCCTCCATCGATGGCATTGTGCATGTGAGCCGCGACTTGCCAGTTGGGGAGTTTGCGAATGTAATGATTGTCGATGCAATGGGGCCAGATTTGGTGGCAGAGGGAAGCTCGGTAGAAGATAGTGACGATGAAGAAGGGGATTTTTAACCATGGCTGTTGATCCGAGCGCGATTCGTACATGGGCTAACGCCGTAACGGTTGGTCGATTACTGATTTCGCCACTGATGTTTGCAATCATTCCTGCAGACAATGTGGGTTCTTGGATGGCAACAGGCTTGTGGTTTTTGTTGTGTCTCAGCGATCTAGTGGACGGACAACTTGCACGTAAGCACGGCACAACTCGCAGCGGGGCATTTCTTGACCCATTGGCCGACAAAGTTTGCGTGCTTGGCTCGATGTTCATCTTGGTGAGTCGCGGCATGTTCAGTCCGTGGCTGGTGGGTTTGATCGCAGCACGCGAAATAGCCATCAGTCTGTATCGCGTTTTTGCTGGCGCCAAGGGTGTCAGCGTGCCTGCAAGCAAGGCTGCAAAATTTAAGACATTTGCACAGCAGGTCGCAGTTGGGTTTGCGGTATTGCCGCTGAGTGCTGCCGATTACAACTATCTTGCCAAAGGATCGCTTGCAATAGCCACTGTGCTCACGTTGTACAGCGGCTTGCAATACGGTGCTGTCGCATTCAAAGCTCGCAAGCCGGCCTAAGTTATGCGTTGTGACGTAGTTGCTATTGGCACCGAATTATTGCTCGGGCAGATAGTCGACACAAACTCAGCTTGGTTGGGTGAACAACTATCGGCTGCTGGTATTGACTCGTGCTTACAGGTCAAAGTGGGCGACAACCTCGAACGCATGGTGAAAGCAATTCGCTCAACACTTGCTGACGCAGACGCTGTCATTATTTGTGGCGGGCTTGGGCCAACACACGATGACATAACCCGCGAAGCAATTGCCGAGATCATGGGCGTAACACTCGAGTTTGATGATGCAGTTGGCATGGCGATTTCCGAAATGTTTGCCGCACGCAATCGACGCATGCCAGAGATCAATATGCGCCAGGCCATGGTGCCAAAAGGTGCTGCCATTATCGAGCAACGGCGGGGAACTGCACCGGGGTTGATCTGTCCAGTTGGTGACAAAGTGATTTATGCAGTGCCAGGTGTGCCTTACGAGTTGTACGAAATGTTTGAACGCGCGATTTTGCCCGACCTATTAATGCGCTCCGGTTCTGCTTCAGTGATCTCTAGTCGCGTGTTGCGCACGTGGGGCGAGAGCGAGAGCGGGTTGAATGAGCGTCTCTTCGGAGTGATCGAGCAGCTTGAGAGTGTTGGCAACCCGACTCTCGCGTTCTTGGCCAGTGGATGGGAAGGCATCAAAGTGCGGCTCACTGCAAAGTCTTCTACGCAAGCCGAAGTTGTTGCAATTTTGGATAAGTGGGATGAGACAGTCCGCGATGCCATTGGTGACATTGTGTTTGGCATTGACACCGACACCATGGAGTCGGTTGTACTGCAAATGTTGCGAGAGCGCGGGCTTACACTCGGCCTGGCCGAGTCAGTTACTGGCGGTTTAGTTGCAGGACGTCTCACCGGTATTGAAGGTGCAAGCGAAGTGTTTCGTGGTGGAGTTGTCTCCTACGCAACCGAGGTCAAACATTCGGTACTTGGTGTAAAAAACGACATGGTTGTTAATGAAGAAGCGGCGATCGAGATGGCGGTTGGCGCCTGCAAGGTGCTTGGTGCAAGTGTCGGGCTTGCATTGACGGGCGTAGCAGGACCAGCCTCGCAAGAAGGCGTCAAACCTGGAACTTTGTGTGTCGGCGTATGTTTGCCAGATGGCACCACCGCTTCGACAACCTTTGCGTTGCCAGCGATACGCGATCAGATGCGCCAACTTTCGGTAATTAGCGCGCTCGACTTCTTACGCCGTCACATCCGCAATATTTAGCGGATTTAGCGGATTTAGCGAGATTTAGCATGGCTGGTTTATTAGTAATAAATGTGAGATAATTGAGTATGAACCCAAAACAAATCTTGAAAGCAACAACCCTTCTGGCGGCCGCTGCCAGTTTGGCGATGAGCGTTTTTCTTTACTTCAGTGGTGAGGAAATAACAGACCGATTGAACGGAATTTACGTCGGCGTCTGGGTCCCATCGATTTTGGCGCTTGGTGCTTTTCTTCTTGCAGGATCAAAGGACGAATAAATCATGTCTCAAGCAGCATTGTTCGGTTTCGGTAGCGTCATATTTTTTATTGTTATAACTGGTGCACTGTTGTACGGAATGGCATCATTCAAGGCCTTTGCCGAACGCTCGAAGTAACGCTCTAGATTCGTTGCGTTAAACCACCGTCAACAATAAACACCTGGCCAGTCGCGTACTTCGTACGCAATAACCCAAGTGTTGCCTCCACACAATCTGTGGGAGTGGCAGAGCGGCCGAGTGGCGCCATGGCCTGTACTCCAGCGTGCTGGTCCTGCCAATCCTTAGTCCATGGAGTTTCAACGAGACCTGGGGCTACTGCGTTCACACGCACTGGTCCGCAGCTCTTTGCCAGTAGCAGCGTCATATGGTTCAGTGCCGCCTTCGACATGGAATAGGCGATCGAGCTGCCAACTGGTCGCACACCTGCGATTGAAGTAATCGTGACGACATTTCCATCTTCGCTATTTTTCAAATGTGGCATCGCTACTTTCGTCAGCATCCAAGTGCCAGTCACGTTGACCGCAAATGTTTTTTGGAAGATCTCATCAGTAAGTGCATCAAGGTCGCGGTGAGGTACAAGCTCTGTCCAGCCAGCGTTATTAATCAAAATATCCAATTTGCCAAATCGCTTGAGTGTTTCATCAACGAGGCGTATGCATGAATCTTTGTCACTGATATCGGCTTGTATGTAGATTGCGTTTTCGCCGAGTGACTGAGCAATATTTTGGCCCGCTTCTGTAGAAGACGATGAGTTGATTACGACTGATGCCCCAAGTGAATGGAGCGATCGAGCAATGGCTTCGCCGATACCACTGGAGGAGCCGGTAACTAATGCAACTTTGCCGCTGAACTCAGACATGTAGCTCAGACATTGCTTGTTACTCGAAGCAGCGGAGCGGTGAGGCATGTTGGTCCACCGTCACCTTTGACTGCTACGTTGTCGCCATTAAATAGGTGTACTTCGACTCCTGCGGCACGCAACTGAGCCTCGACAGCTGGGTTGCCCGCTGCGAGCACAACAACGTTTGGTCGGATAGTCAAAATATTGCTGCCCTGAGTAAGCATTTCTTTTTCACTCACGCTGAACCAGGAGATACCACGCGATTTGAGAAACTGCAGCAAGCGCACAGGTGCAAGTGGCTCGTAGACGACTGCTTTATCGTGTGCAATAGGCGAGAGCACGCTCATGAGGTGCAGCACTGCGCTTGGTCCTTCGTAATGCGGAAGGTCAAACGAAAAAACGTCGACGCCATGTGGCGCAAGCATGGCGCGCACTTGATCGATACCAGCCTGATTGGTGCGGTAACCGTGACCAATCAAGAGCGTCTTTGCATCGAGCCAAACTTTGTCCCCGCCGTCGGCAAACGCGGGGTCGGTGAGTTGCCCCAAGATTGGAACGCCAAGCCGTTCGAGATCCTTGCGAAACTCGGCTGGCTCTGGTGAACGCACAGGCTTTGCCATGCGCAACAAAATTGCGCCGTGTGGAGTCATGATCATTGGGTCATGCATGTAAACAGCATCGACAAGTCCGTCAACTGGTGAAGCAACATCAACAGTGCATCCAAGGCTTTTGAGCAGTTCAGTAAATGATTTGTGCTCGGTCAGTAGTGCCGATGTGTCAGGTTGACGCCAGAAACCTTCTTCCACAAATTTGCCAACCGTTGTCGGCGTGCGCACTAGCACGCGCTCAAGTTGTGAAACCATGTCGGGGGTGCCCCATTGCGTGTTCTGTGATGTAGTCATGAGCCTCTAAAAGTAGCAATCATTGGCGTAGTATTTGTTTATGACACGCAATAAAGTTCACTTTTTACACCCCGCAAGTGCATTAATTGCGCTGAGCTTGGTGTTGTTGTCGGCTTGTGCAGTGAGTAGCACTCCGAGCGCTTCGAGTGGGTCAAATGAAACCACAAATTCTGTAGTCGAGTCAGAATCATCGACCCCGGAGACGTCTCCACTCGCCGTGGAAACATCGGTTCCTGAAACAACAGTCCCCGAGACAACCACCACTTTGCCTGCTCTTGACATGATGTGTATCACGACGCTGAAATGTCAGTTTGCAAACCTTGTAGGTATCGATTACTCGTTGCTCAAACTTGAGTTCACTGATTTCAGTGTGGCCAACCTGGCTGGTGCAAAATTTGTGAGAGCCAACCTCAAGCAGACCCAATTCATTCGGGCCAATATCACTGGTGCAGATTTCACAGGCGCCAACCTGGCAAACGCGAACTTCACAGGTGCTGTTATTGCTGGGGCAAACTTCACCAATGCCAACATGTTGAGCACGGTGATATGCGGTTGGGATCTCGAGTCAGTTGTTGGAATCTCGGCGAAGCAACTTTCCGAGGTTCAAGCATTTCGAACGAAGGGCAATCTGTATTGCCCATGATCGTGCAACGGACGTCCGAGCGGGCGGCAGTTCCGTGGCGCAATGGTCTTGGGGTGCAGTATGAAATTTCCTGCGATGGTTCGCTTCCCGATGATTGGACTTGGCGACTTTCCACTGCCGATATCACACAAGATGTTCCATTTTCTTCGTTCCCCGGCGTAACTCGAGAATTCTGTGTTGCCGATGGCAATGGGGTAGTGCTCAACATCAATGGGGTCGATCACCGGTGCGAGCTGGGTTCGATCACAACGTTCCGTGGAGATGACGTTGTGTTTGCAACCTTGATTGACGGCCCAATGCGTGCGCTTAATCTGATGGTGCGAGATGGTTCAACAAGCAGATCGTTACGTATGGGTGCGGCTGACCAGAAAATAGGCGATTGCTTAGTTGTCGTGGCGACCCTGGGTTCAGCATCAGTTGAGGTAGCTAATCAAGTTGTGGAATTGGGACTACTCGACGCGATTATTGGCCTGGGAGAAATGGAATCTGTCGTTCACTTAGGTGCGGTTGCCGCATATTAGGTATCATTTGACCGTGGGAAATGCCATCGAAGCACGACTGTAGGGATCTTTCTGACAAGTAAACCTGCCACATCGTTGACGCAAGGACTCAATAGTTCGACACAAGGTCGAGTATTTGACCCAGCAGATCTGGCACGTGTTACGCGTGGGTTTATTGCTGCGCGCACTGAAGATCGAATCGCTGACGACAAGGGTCGCAGAGTAATTGACACTGCCGCATACGACTTTCTGCGTGATGGTCGTGAGGCACCAGACACGGTGAATCCGCACTTGTGGCGCCATGCAACGCTTAATGCGCATCACGGTTTATTTGAGGTAGCAACAGGAGTCTGGCAAGTTCGTGGGTACGACATTTCCAACATCACGTTTATTCAAGGCAACAAGGGGTGGGTGGTCATCGACCCGCTCACGAGCGACTTCACCGCTCGAGCATCACTTGAATTGATAAATAAACATGTTGGCGAGCGCCCCGTAACGGCCGTGATCTACACGCATTCGCATGCTGATCATTTTGGTGGAGTGCTTGGCGTAACAACGCGAGCTGACGTGGATGCTGGCAAGTGCGTCGTCATTGCACCTGAGGGATTCTTGTATGAGGCGATTGCTGAAAACGTTATTGCTGGGCCAGCAATGGGCAGGCGAGCGACCTATCAGTTTGGGCCACTCCTTCCAGCAGGTCCAGAAGGTCATGTTGACTGCGGTTTGGGTAACTCGGCGCCAACAGCAGCGCCATCATTGGTTGCACCGACTCACGACATCACTCATACGGGCCAGGAGATGGTCGTTGACGGAGTTCGCATTGTGTTTCAGATGACTCCTGAAACTGAAGCTCCTGCCGAAATGAATTTCTTCTTTCCAGATTTCGGTTGGTTGTGCATGGCAGAGAACTGTTCGCACACGATGCACAACCTCGTGCCAATTCGGGGTGCGCAGGTGCGCAATGCATTGAGTTGGTCTAAATACATCAATGAGAGCATCGAGTTGTTTGGTGCCGACACCAAGATTTTGTTCACATCACACAACTGGCCGCGATGGGGGGTCGAAGATGTTCGAGAGTTCTTGATCTTGCAGCGCGATCTGTATCGCTGGATACATGACCAGACGATGCGGTGTGCAAATCAGGGCATGACACCGCTGGAGATTGCCGAATTTTTGAAGATGCCAGACGAGTTTTTGGCAAACGAACACACCCGTGGTTTTTACGGCGATCTTGTTCACAACTCGAAGGCTGTGTATCAGCGTTATCTCAGTTGGTACGACGGCAACCCTGCCAATCTCAATAAGTTGCAGCCGACCGATGCGGGAAAGCGTTATGTCGAACTGGCGGGTGGCATGGAGGCGCTGATGGCATCTGCGCAAAAGTCGTTTGACGCTGGCGACTATCGCTGGGTAGCAGAGCTGGTCAACCATGCAGTGTTTGCAGACCCAACGAATATCAAGGCCCGCGAGTTGCAAGCAGACACACTCGAACAACTTGGTTACCAGGCTGAGTCTTCAACGTTTCGTAATGCATATCTCATGGGTGCACAAGAATTACGCAATGGCCCACCTCCGCCAGTCGAACTTGGTGCACGGGCTCGAGGAATGACACGTGCGATGACAATTGGTCAAGTGTTTGACACTCTGGCGGTCCGATTAATGCAAGAGCAAGTTGGTGGACTCAAGACCACGATTAATTGGAATTTTACGGATATGGCAGGAAGCCCAGATCAGTCGTGGATATTGGCACTGTCAAATAGAACGCTTGTGTCCACGCAAGGTCGTCATTCCGATGCTGCCGATGCGACTGTTCACATCAAAAGAGAAACCTTGTTGGATGTCATTACGCAAGCCACAACTTTCATTCATGAAATGACCGAGGGGACGATCACGGTTGATGGTGATGCCGGTGCGCTCTTAAACATCTTTGGAAATCTTGAAAAGTTTGTAACGGGCTTCGCGATAGTCGAGCCCTAGCTAGCGTTTTACTAATTGGTGAAACCGTTAGCCGTCATCATTTTTCGATAGGCAAGTGCGACTCCATCAAATTTCATGTGTAGTTCACTCGTAATGTCAAACGGAACCGATTTTGGTCTTTGCGACTCAACAATTACTTTGTCTTGATTAAAAATGACTTCTTCAAAATCGCGAATCACTGAATCTGGTTGATCAAAGTTGTAGTTGCGACCAATAATAAGGAAACCGCGAGAGTGATCATGGTCTACGGGTTGGGAAGCAAAGAAGTAAATCATTCCCTCGACCCCACCCCAGCCAAGTCTGAGCAACAACGTAAACGGTGCATGTATCTCATAGCGCGAAGTGCGCATCGGGGCTGTCGTATTTGAATTTGCGAATATCGGAAAGTCATCGCTGTTTAGCGCTTCTGGTCGCACGATGTTGTAGTGCACGACATGATCTGTTGTGCTTACATCGCAGTCTGGAACTACTGGTCGATCAGGATCGCCAAGCAAGCCTGGGTGCACCCAAGGAAAGTGGCCAAAGTCGGTAAAGTTTTCGAGTTGGCGCGATGAGCCAGCGTTCCATTCATAAGGCCCGCAGTTGACCCACTTCCAATTTGGATCAGTGATCTCGTCAATTTGCGGAATGTTGAATCGGGGAGTAGTAAGAGCAACCCACACCATGCCATTACGTTCGGTGCATTGGTAAGCAGGGATTTTTGCTTTTGGCGGAACACGCGATGGGTCTTCGAGTTGCGGAATGTGAACACAGGCACCAGAGGAATCAAATTGCCAACCGTGGTACGGGCACATGATGTTGTCGCCCTTGACGCAACCACCTGAAAGTGCTGTACCGCGATGAACACAAATATCGCTAGAAGCGTGGGGAGTGCCGTTGCTGTCTCGCCAGATAACCAGCGGGGTATCTAGCAAGGTTGCGGCCACAGGCTCAGTACTCAATCCCTGTGAGAAAACAACAGGGTGCCATGCACTGCGCAGCGCGTTCATAGGCAAATTCTTACATGTCGCAGGTGTTTTGGCGCACCTTGATTTCGGCTGTGTCGCGTTGAGCAATTACTCTGTTAGGTAAGCGAAACGGAGCATGAATATGAATAACGACATGATGAACAAAGTTCGAAGCGGCAAAGGTTTTATAGCGGCACTCGATCAAAGCGGTGGCAGCACTCCAAAGGCGCTCAAGCTTTACGGTGTTTCGGAGTCGGAATACTCGGGTGACGAGCAAATGTTTGATCTCATCCATGCAATGCGCTCGCGCATTATCAAGAGTTCGGTGTTCTCTGGTGAGCGAGTACTTGGTGCCATCCTGTTTGAGATGACCATGGATCGCACGATTGATGGCAAGGGTGCTGCAGAATTTTTGTGGGAGGACAAGGGTGTCGTGCCATTCCTCAAGATCGACAAGGGTTTGGCTGACGAACAAGATGGCGTGCAGGTGATGAAGCCAATGCCCGAGTTGGACGCACTGTTGACAAAAGCGAAAAAGCATGGTGTGTTTGGCACAAAGATGCGTTCGGTGATCAAGTTGGCAAACGAAAAGGGCATCAACGACGTTGTTCGTCAGCAGTTTGAAGTTGGCAAGCAGATCATCGCTGCTGGACTCGTCCCAATGATCGAGCCTGAAGTCGATATCAACAGCCCACAAAAGGCCGAAGCAGAGACTTTGTTAAAGACGGCAATTTTGTCGGAACTGAACCAGTTGAGCGCCGATCAAAACGTGATGCTCAAGCTCACATTGCCAAACCAAGATGGATTCTTCGCTGAGTTGGTGAAGCACCCGAGAGTTGTTCGAGTAGTTGCATTGTCGGGTGGCTACAGCCGCGAAGATGCCAACAAGCAATTGGCAAAAAATGCTGGAGTGATTGCGAGTTTCTCCCGCGCATTGACAGAGGGTTTGTCGGCAAAGCAGTCAGATGCAGAGTTCGATGCATTGCTGGGTTCTGCAATTCAGGGAATCTACGACGCGTCAAATACGTAGGATCTGAAACATGAGTACTGCTCAGCAACCAATTGAGTGGTCGGTCAAAGCGCAGAATCTTCCAGAACATGCGCGCAATCCAATTCATACTGATGCTGGTGCGCAGGCGGCGGGTTTTCCGCGAGCCCTTGTTGCAGGTGTAACAACGTATGCATACATGACGCACCCACTCATAGTTGCATGGGGTGAAGATTGGCTTGCACGCGGTGGGGGAGAAGTTCGATTCCGAAGACCAGTGTTTGATCAGGATCTTTTACGATGCATTCCGGTAGTTGAAGATGACGCGGTTTTGGTGCAAGCGGTCACGAGCGAGCCCGAACAACCTCGTGCAATCTTTCGCGCAGTGCGAGATGGTGGGGAAGTACAACCGCTTCGAGATGGCGAGGTTCTGCCCTCGAAAGAGTTTCAGTTGATTGACACATTTAGTTGCGACTATGGCTCACGTGCTGGTGACGACTTGTCGTTTTTTGCCGATCGTGGACTTGTGCACCCTGCAGTGTGGCCGGCTCTAGCCAATGACATTGTGTACAACTATGTTGCGCGCGGTAGTTGGGTTCATATGCGCAGCATTATTCGGCACCATGCTGTGGCAAAAGTAGGGGCTACTGCAGAGCTGCGCTCAGTCGTAGTAAAGCGCTTTGAGTCGCATGGCGAGCGTGCAGTGCTGGACGTACATATTGTGGTTGACAATCAAGTTGTTGCTTCGCTTGAACACGAAGCCATCGTCGCTTTGCCCTAGAGGTTGTTGGAGTTGCCTTCCAGCTCAACCGCATGATTCGTTGTATGTAATATCGTTGTAGTGATGGGTCGCCTTACTCGCCTCGCAGGGCTCCTTCTTGTTGGGACTGTACTTGTCACCGTCGCGCCTGCAGTGGCAGCGACAGCAGGGGGCAAGTGCACCAAGGTTGGGGCAATACAGACCACGAAGAGTGTGAAGTACAAGTGCACCAAATCGGGCACGAGTCTCAAGTGGGTCAAAGTCGCATCAGGCGCCACTGGTTCAAACGCTGCTACGACCAAAGGCGTTAACGGTCCGGTGGGTATCAAGTCTTGGACAACGACCGTTTCGCCAAACCCTGTCAAGCCAGGCGCTCAATTCACAATTACGTCAATCATTAGTTGTGGCCCGATCATGTCGTTGACAAAAAGCCCGCGCTATCCGGAGATGCAGGCATGGTCAACTGCTCAAGGTTTCGCTGGTGCACGTTTCGGAGTTCCGGTGTTGAGTAACGGAGGGAATACTGCAACGTTTACTGGGACTGCTACAGCTCCTACGTCGGCAGGTGAAATCAAAGTATGGACGTACGCTCGAGATTTTAGATCACCAAATGGATGCACTGGTGATCTGAAAAATTACAAGAACTCTGACGGAGCAAATTTCGTAACGCTTACAGTGAGCAACAATGCTGCGACTAACACGACACTCGCAGGTGCCGTTGCAAAAGATGGAGAAGCATGCACCAACAAGGGCGACAAGTCAGCGGTCAGCGGCGGATACTTAGAGTGCCGAACAATATCTGGCAACACGAGTAAGTGGTTTAAGTTGTCAAGTAGCCCGTCAGCGGTGTCGGTGCCCACCGGAGGGAGCTCGCTTGAAGCCTGCAAACTTACCGAAGCTCGTATCAATAAATTCCAGCCGTGGAATATCGGCTTTCCGCGTGGTTCTGTTGACACTCCGATGCTTCCATCATCTGGAGTGTCAAATATCCAGTTAGTTGCTGTCGATTTCTCTGATGCGGTGGGCACGGCCGAAGAATTAACTGCTGCAGATACTCAAATATCTGAATACAACAAATGGTTTGCGTTCACCTCAAAAGGGTCTTTGTCATTTAATTGGCAGTATCCAAAACGTTGGCTTCGAATGTCAAGACCGACGCAAAGTTATGCTTTGAAGAAAGGTGATCCGGCCACCGTGCTCCCCATGGCGCAGGAGATTGTTTCTCTTGCTGATCCGTTTACTGATTTCTCAAACTCTGATTTCGTATTTGTCTTGTTTCCAAAAACGATTCAGGGTCTCAATGATGGAATTGGAATGCATAACTGGCGAGTTGAAACAGCTGAGGGCCCCGTGAAAAACTTGTTCGGAGGTGCTGAATACTTTTATAAGAATAGTTATGAGTTGTGGAGCTTTTGGATTCACGAGTGGGGTCACCCCATGGGTCTCGCGGGTCATTCGCCAAGATCCAACCTGAGCATTATGGATGACCAAAATGGAAGGTCGGTTGTGCTCAATGTCTGGGATACATTTTTCGCAGGGTGGATGGGTGCAGATGAGTTGTATTGCATGCCGAGCACACAGTCAACGCTTGAAACTCAGTTGATTCCACTTGAGCGTCTGCAGCGCGGAATGCGTGGCGTGATTGTTCCAATTTCTACAACAGAAGCACTTGTTGTCGAATCACATCGTGCCGAAGGCTGGGGTGCGCGGCTGGGTGCAGGAACCTATGGCTTGCTCGTTTATTACGTAGACACCACTAAAGACACCGATCGCTCTGGTGAGACACAGGGGATAGTGAGAGAAGCATGGTCAAAATACGTGACTCCGACAACAGTGACCACAAATCCTGATCCAAGTAATGCTTTGAACAAACTATTGCTGCAGGGTGAATCTGTGACTTATAAGGGAATCACGGTGACGCTCACCAAAACTGGTGACGTCGACACAGTGCGCATTACGAAGTAGCAGCCCAGCGCAATTCGCTCACAATGTGTTGAGCAAATTTTGGGTATGCGTCATGCAGCGAAATACCAAATGCCGAAGTGAAAGCAGTGTTACGAGCAGCAATGCATGCGGAGATGAAGTTCGGTCCACCGTCACCGCATGGTTGCGCAGCATCACGCAAATTGTGTAAAAACGTTTCAACTTTGGCATGGCCATAGGTGCCATAGAGGTACTGGAATGCAAGGGCACCAACTATGTAATTGTCGACCGGCTCGCAATCTTTTGAGACATCTTGAAACTCATTTTTGAGAAACCATTGTTGCCAGTACACCTTGGAAAACTTTTGGGTCTTGGTGTAAACGCGAGATTGTTCAAGATCGCGTATCTGCGTTTTCCATGCACTAGCAAACGATGTAGCGCTGGCTCGACCGGCATAGCTCCAGCCGATGTAGTTGGCCTGACCTTCGCGTACCCAACATTGCATCGGGGCCATTGAGCCACGAAAGTTCAGTCTCTGCACGACATGCACATACTCGTGACTCACCACAGAGTTCCAATGTGCATCGTTGATGGGGTACTTGTTCGGTACATAAACCATGAATACATCGTCACCGTTTATTGAATTGCCTGGTGCGCCACCGCCATAAAAACCACTTGACTCAGTCTTGGATCTCCGGAGCTTCTCGTCAAGCCAGCCACTTGCAAGTTGCGAAGCCGGCAAAACTTGTTTCATGTAGTTGTAGATGAATTGAAAGTGTTGTGTTGGTGCCGCGTACACATCCATCTTGATGCTTGGCGCGCGATCGTTGCTCCACATTCGCACGCTCGCCAACGTGTCGCGCTTGATCTGGCTTGCATAGACCGCCGGCATCTGTGGGTCAATCGTAAAGTTGACATTCGCTGTGGCCTTTGAACCTCCCTTGGATAATGCAAGAAAGTCCGCGTATGCATGTTCGGACGTGGGTGAACCAAGGGTCGCCATTGATCGACGCGCGGAAACGGAAGAAGGTGGTGAAAATAATGCGATTGTGAGACAAAGCCCAGCAAGGGCATAGCGTTTCAAGGGCATTAATCGGCTCAGATAATCGTGCATCCGGCGAATCCTCCGTAGGATTCAGGGATAGTCCTTATGTTGTGAGGGATATCGCCCCACTATGAAACTCTCCAAAGTTTTGAGCAGTGCGGCTATTGCTGCTGTTGTCGTACTCACTTCTGTTTTGCTCGTTGATGGGACTTTAGCCCAACCCGTGAATGCACTGGCTGCGTGCACTCCAGATCGAACTGCAACTTACGCGGGGAGTACATATGTTGAATTCACAACGATAACTGCGGGCTGCACTTGGACGGTTCCTTCGGGTGTTACGTCGCTCACTGAAGTATTAATCGTTGCTGGTGGTGGTGGCGGTGGTGGTGGTGGAACATGGTCGGGTGGAGCTGGAGCTGGGGCAGTCATTTCTTTGAGTGCAGTTTCTGTCGATTCGACTATTGATATTGCAGTTGGCGCGGGAGGATCTGCTGGGTCATCCTGTTTTGGTACCGGCAGTTTGGGCATCGGTATCAGCGGCGGATCGTCATCTATTGGTTCTTCAGTGGCATTTGGTGGTGGTGGTGGTGGTCCAGATCACCAAGGCTCTAAGTGCTCTAACCCCAATGCTCCTTCGTCTACGTTGTTTAGTCCTGGAGCAAACGGCGGTAGCGGCGGAGGAACCGGTCAGTCCCCTAAAGATGTATCCGTCAATTGGACTTCTTCTTCAACTGCATCTAACTCATCGCCAAGCGGATATGGAAATGCTGGTGGTTCTTGGTCTTTCTCCGGTACCGGTGGTTACAGAGGCGGTTCTGGTGGCGGTGGTGCAGGTGCTCAAGGTGGTTCGATCTTAAATGCAACCCCAAATGGAAGCGCGCCGGGTGGCAAAGGAGGCGCTGGAACGAATTTATTTCATTCATTGATTAGCGAGGCTCGCCTAGCATCCGCGTCGTCATCTCTGGGTCAGTATGTTACGGCTGAATCGAAATATTATGTTGCGGGCGGTGGAGCCGGTTCGGCTTCAACGGGCAGTGTTAGCACGGGCGCAGTCGGTGGTCTTGGTGGTGGCGGTCGGGGCGTCAATACCTCCAATAGGGGCGTTGTTATAACTTCTTGCAGTGCTGGGACGACCCAGACAGGTGGTGGTGGCGGTAGTGGTTGTGCAGGTGGTTCTGGTTTTGTACTTATCAAATACACAACGCCAGCAGCTGTTACGTACTCGATTACTTTTGATGCGAACTCTGCGTCGTCTGGTTCGGTACCGTCTGCTGGTTCGTATACAACGGGTGGTTCTGCGTACACCGTGGCGTCTAACTCTGGAACATTGGCGCGCACTGGATACAGCTTTGCTGGTTGGAATACTTTGGCTGATGGGTCAGGAACAACGTATGTAGCCGGTAGCGGAACATTGACTACCAGTACGGATCTCACGCTATATGCGAAGTGGACTGTGATTACGTACACGATTACTTATGATTCAAACTCTGCAACGTCTGGTTCGGTGCCGAGTTCGCAGACCAAAACGTATGGTGTTGATTTAACGGTTGCGTCAAACTCTGGAACATTGGCGCGCACTGGTTACAGCTTTGCTGGTTGGAACACTTTGGCAGATGGTTCAGGAACAACGTATGTAGCTGGCAGCGGAACATTGACTGCAAACTCGGGTGCGACGTTGTATGCCAAGTGGACTGCGATCACC
>JBIIAC010000121.1:0-5356 GCA_044240045.1 Ilumatobacteraceae bacterium | reverse complement strand
CGCCTTCTAATTGCCACAACAAACGCTCGGCGCCCCAGAAGCATCCCATTCCAAAAATCGCTGTCTCAATTCCAGTTGGTATTTGTGTTGTCATACTGTCAGGCTAGAGCACAATCATGAGCACCTTTCAGCCAGTCGTCCGAAACATTGAAACTGCGGATTTGCCGCGGGTACTTGCGATAAATAATGCCAATACACCTGGCGTGAGCGAGCTCACCATGATCGAACTTGCAACCGACCTTAAAAACTCTCTTCATGCATTAGTAATCGACAATGAACATGGTGAAGTTTGCGCCTTCTGCATCACATTTGATCCAAATGCGCCAGATGCTGGCAGTAACCATCAATGGTTTGCTGAACGCTACAAAAGTTTTGTCTATCTCGATCGAATTGCAATCGATTCGAATCACCAAAACCGCGGTCTAGGTGCATTGCTCTATCAATCAGTTGAGCAACGCATGCTTAACTCAGCAGAGCATTCACTCTTGTGTTGTGAGGTAAATCTAGAGCCGCCGAATCCGGGCTCGCTGCGTTTTCACAAACGTATTGGCTTTACCGAAGTTGGTCAACACTCACCACAACAGGGCTATGTTGTGTCCCTCCTACAAAGAGTCGTTCTTAATAGGTAACCCACACACTCCAATCGCGTTTCGTTTTTCGCGATCTTCGCCATATTAGACTAAAATATATGAAGAAATTATTGGAAGTCGAAAAGACGCGCTTCACGCAATACTCAGACGGTAGGCGAGACTCAGTACATCGTTCTTCTTTGTTGGTTCCGGTGCTTCCTAACAGCGAAGTGTCGATCAGTCTGCTCAATCATTTCTTAATCAAGCGAAACATCTCGTCAATTGGATGCAGAGTTACAGCAATCGGCAAAACCGGGCAGCGTTTGATCTCTCAGCTCACCATTATTGATGAACCCCGTGTTTACACGATGCATCTACAGCGTGATTTCAATGTAGAAGCTGCAAGTTTCTTGGTTGAATTCTTCTCTTCTGAGAATATTTTTATACCGTTCCCTGCGGTCATGGTTAATCACCGAACCAAGAATGCAATCAGCAGCGTCCATTCATTTAACAGGGTTCTCGCAGATGTTTTTGAAGATGATGATGTAAATGCCATCCACGTACAAGAGGCTGCAATTGACATCACACAAAATCCCAACTTGTCTACATTTTTTGTACTAACTGCCGGCCCGTACGACCTTAACGGTCCTGTTTATCTTCGACTGAGCACCTATGACGAAGATCTTGAGCACGTCATTCATGTTGATATTCCACGATTCACTCAGCAAATGTTTGAATTAAAAAATGTAGTACCAGAGTGGTCACAACTTCAGGGCACACTTTTCATTGATCAGCCAGACCAACAATTGTTCTATGGTCGCCTTTTCGTGGGTCAACTTGCCAAAGATGGTTCTTTCGTGGGCAATCATTCGTATTACGACAGCTCACACGTTGACGGTGAGTTTTGGGATAATGACAATCCTTCTTTTAGAACATATCCAGTGATACAAGAACTTGATGCTCTGATTCGCTTTTACCCAATAATGTCGCCGTCCACAATAGAACTCACAGTTATTTTCAACTCTTCTGTTGGTGAGCAACTTGGCGTAACAAACCCACGAAACCTCTCCTCCCCAAGCACCGATTTTTTTGAATTAAACATCCGAAAATCGGCGATTGAGGCGGGAATTGACTTTGGTGCCATTAATTCATTTACGGTTCAGGCAATTCCAATTTCTAGCACCACGCCGACACGCATTAATCATCAAATTGTCTACAGACAGTCAGCGATTGAAAGCTCAATTAATATCTCATTACAGAATTACAATGTTCTTCATTCAAAATCGAAGGTTCGAACTTCATGGGGTCAGATAGTCAATTCTCCCGAATTTGATACATGGCTGAGTATCACAAATGACGGCTACGAGAATCCGGTGTCGACAGTTGAGGTAAAATTATTTGATGAAAGTGGATACGTGGGGTCAGAGACAGTAGACGTGCCAACACGATGCGCAACGACTATCAAAATTTCGACCATGCTATTGCGCAACAACTTGGCACCAAAAGGCGAGTTTGTTTGGTACGAAATTGAATGCCCAAATTACTTTCTGACGGCCTTTTCTATCTCACGCAATAATGTCTCTGGCAATTGCACTGGAGAGCACTCTTTCTAGCAATGCACCGGATCCAATGGCTGACTCAGACTTCACAGAAGTATATTTTTGTACTTGTCTTTGTTCTTACTTTTCCACTGTTTTATCTGAGAGGTCAGAACTACAGCGCAATGCTCTGGGGGGATGACGCAGAGTTCGTCTCCCATGCATTGAATCGAGTTTCACCATTTGGATATTTCCCATCTTTGGATTCATGGGGGTTGCTCGATCCGTTCAACGGATACTTGGCGGTCTACTTAAGACTGATGACAAAACTTATCTTGTTGATAGGTGATGGGAGTTTTACAACTCACACCTTTTGGGTGATGAGTGTTTACTGGAGCATTATTTCAGGACTATTGGCCTACACAATTAAGAGATTCGCTGGTGTGGGTTTGGGGTATGCGGCGGGGTTTGTTCTAGCGGTGATGCCTTATTCAAATTTGATTATGTTGGCTCAAGTCAACACAATTGCATGGCCGGCTTGTTTGCTTACTCTTGTTGTTGTGGGTACTCGAGCGTACCCAACACATCGTTTCTCAAAGATAATTTTATTACTGTTATTTGCGGGCACAGCAGCCTCTACTGGAACAGCGATCGTCATTGTGGCTGCTTTGGGAATCAACGTATTGCGACACCGGGAAAAGATTTTGTCGTTTGAACAAACCCTCTTCGCCTGCACCGCATCAGGGTTTGCACTTCAGTACCTGTCGTTTACGCCGAGAAATAATCCTTCAGTGCCACTAATTCCCGAAATATTGAAGATTTCTTATGGGTTTGCTCCCCAATATATTCGTGCTCAGGTTCTGGACCCACTTTCTGCGTGGGAGTCGACAGTCCTTTATGCAATACCAATAGCAATAACCATCTGTCTTGGATTACTCATTTGGTTAGGTCTCAACATAGACCGACAACGGGTTTTCATTGGTGTTCAGTTGATCGTCGAAGGAATGTTTCTTGCACTTCTCCTTACCACGGCAAATGGTTGGCTAAATTCTCATTATCTATTCATTCCAACAGCCCTGTTGTGGATTGGCGCAATGCTCATTGGGAGTGTTTCGATCAAGAGTGTGCGTCAATGGAAAGTGGTCCCGTTGCTACTTCTGCCCACACTTCTTGTACTTGGTATTTCTGGTACTTACTTCGTCATTTAGTTGAAACTATGGTGCGCTCGGCCGGAGTCGAACCGAAAACCTTTTGAGCCTATAAACACTATTTAGCTCAATTTTTCACCTAAAGCACAACTAATTTCAAGCTGAGTAACGCCAAAATGCTCTATTTTCATTCAGTGTTAGGACACCAAACAAAAATTACTTGTCAACATAATCAAATTCTTTCATTAGCGTGTAATGTAACGTGAAATGTTATCTTTACAATTCAAGTACGTTAGGAAGCTAACGAATGCACTCAACGCCCTCCCATTAGATGAGGGTATTACGCTTATTGATGTAGGAGCTGCTGGTGACATTCAGCCACGCTGGAAGCAGATTCAGCAATTTATTCGTTACATTGGCTTTGAACCCGATGAAAGATCTAGAAGTGCATTAATTGTTAAACCTCAAAATTGTTATGAATATACGATCAGACCTGAAGCGCTTGGTAAGCAAAATGATGAAAATGTTGATTTTTACCTTTGCGAAAAGAAGGAAGTCTCATCGTTGTATTATCCAAGAACAGATTTCCTGAAACTATTCCCTGATTCTGAGAGATTCAATGTTGTCAAAACTTCAAAATTAAGTTTGACGAGCCTTGATGCAATAAAAATAGGAAGGGCAGACTTCATTAAGCTCGACACCCAAGGGAGCGAACTTGATATTTTACAAGGGTCGACTTTAACCCTCGGTAAAGCATATGGACTAGAAGTAGAAGTAGAGTTCACAAAGTTGTATCAGGGGCAAGCACTATTTGGCCAAATTGTTGACTTTCTAGCGCCACTTGGTTTTGAATTTATCGATTTTACAAACCTGTGCCGTTGGCAGCGTTATAAACACGATGGCCTTGGGCAATGTGTTTTTGGAGATGCGTTATTTCTAAAAACTCCAGAAACTGTGGTTAAGGAGTCAAGCACAAACAGCGAACTTTCGTCTTATCTTGCTTGTCTATTAATTTACCATCGATATGATTTAATTTTACGTGTTTTTGATTTACTACCAGATAATCAAAAAGAAGTCTTTGCGAACTTTCGCTCTGCTCTAGAAAATGTAGAACGTTATTTTGCTTATGCGGTTAAAGTAAACCGGTTGCTCGGAGTATTGGCTCGAAAAATTGTTGGTAATAACAATTCGCATTTCATTTACTAAATAATTCGACCTTGCTGTTTCAACCCATTCATTAACTAACATAATTTTCCTTCCCTTAAGGAAGTGCCGATAGCAAATCAGAGCATCGGTAGTTTTACATGCAAACCTTTGGTGCGCTCGGCCGGAGTCGAACCGACAACCTTCTGATCCGTAGTCAGATGCTCTATCCATTGAGCTACGAGCGCTTAACAGTGATCTAGTCTACTTGCCACCGCGATAACGGCTACTGCAACTTTTCACTTCCAAGGCCCCCAGCCGTTGTTGCGCTGGTACATACGGTATGCGGCAGCCGCATTGAGTTTCGGATCAAGTAACTGATTGGCCGAGGTCACGCCGACTTCGGGCAACCATGACTTGTGCCATCGATAATAAATCTGAAAAAGGCCATAGCAACACTTACTTCCACTGATGGCCGCCGATTGGTACTTACTTTCGCGGTATGCGATGAAGAGTGCGCGTTCCTCAAGGTCATCTGGCCACGAATCACGAATGATTTGAATAACTTGTGCTTGTGTGTACTTGGGGATGGCAGGGGCGGTTGCAACTGGTATTGATTGACCAGGCACACAAACTTCCTCACCAATCAGGATTTTCGTACTTGTTTTTGCACCGTTAAGTTTCAACACACGGTTCAGAGTGGTCCCTGATTTCTGGGCGATTGACCACCACGAATCACCACGTTTGGCGACGTAGGTTTTTTCACAAGTTGCAGCAGCAACTTGCTGTGGTGACGCAAGACTGCACACAAGTGCAGCAGCGCACAGGAAAACCAACCTGTTACGAACAACCATGGCGGAGAGGGTGGGATTTGAACCCACGGTCCGGTTTACCCGGACAACGCCTTAGCAGGGCGCCCCATTCGGCCGCTCTGGCACCTCTCCTAGAACAGCACCGA
>JBIIAC010000066.1:0-5427 GCA_044240045.1 Ilumatobacteraceae bacterium | reverse complement strand
GGTCGCGCCATGCCATGCCACGCAACGAATCACCGGTGTCTGGTCGCTCGACCTTGATGACGTCTGCACCAAAGTCGGCGAGGTAACGCGCACAGTTTGGGCCAGCCAACACTGTCGAGATGTCGACCACTCGAATGTCTGAAAGTGGTGGGTTCAAAAAACTAAAACCCAGGGCGCGATCGTCGGATCACACTTGAGTCACTCCACCAGCGACCACTAAATCGCCACGAAGTATTGGGTGTTTCACGTTCGGCTGCAGGTTGCACTTTTGGCCACAGTGCTTCCAAAGCCGTCGCAATAGCAATCGCTTCTTGTTCGGTCGGCTGAGGTGAGATGCTGTGTTGCATAGAAGCTTCTTGTTAGAGCGGCATGTTGCCGTGTTTGCGGCGCGGCAATTCTTCGCGCTTTGACTGCAACATTGACAGACCAGCGATCAATTTGATACGGGTTTCGGCCGGATCAATGACGTCGTCGATGTAACCACGCTCTGCTGCTGCGTAGGGGTTTGAATACTTTTCGGTGTATTCACTCACCAACTCGGCACGACGTGCCACTGGGTCGGCAGCATTTTGCAATTCGCGGCGATACACGATCTCGACTGCGCCTTGTGGGCCCATCACTGCCAACTCTGCAGTTGGCCATGCATATGCCAAGTCTGCGCCAATCGATTTCGAGTTCATGACCACGTATGCACCGCCATAGGCCTTGCGTGTGATGACCTGAATGCGTGGGACTGTCGACTCGCAGTATGCATACAACAACTTTGCGCCGTGACGAATAATGCCGCCGTATTCTTGGTCGACACCGGGAAGGAAACCAGGTACGTCTACAAACGTGATGATCGGAATATTGAATGCATCACATGTGCGCACGAAGCGTGCAGCCTTTTCACTCGACTCGATGTCGAGCACACCAGCCAAGATCATTGGCTGATTGCCAACGATGCCAACCGACTGACCATTGAGTCGCGAAAAACCGCACACGATGCTCTTTGCCCAATGTGGAAAGTATTCAAAGAACTCACCATCGTCCATCACTTCGGTGATGACCTTTTTCATGTCGTATGGCTGGTTGGCCGACGGAGGAAGAATGGTGCGCAACGACTCACATAAACGTGTTGGATCATCGGTTATCTCGCCAATTGGTGGCTCAGTGATGTTGTTTTGTGGCAAGAAGCTGAGCAAGAAGCGCACGTCTTGCAAGCACGACTGTTCATCAGCGCTCACAAATGTGGCGACGCCACTCTTGGATGCGTGGCTCATTGCACCACCCAATTCTTCGAGTGTCACATCTTCACCAGTAACAGTCTTGACAACATCTGGGCCAGTAATAAACATATGGCTTGTCTCGCGCACCATGAAAATAAAGTCGGTCATGGCAGGTGAGTACACAGCGCCACCAGCGCATGGGCCGAGGATCACCGAAATTTGCGGAATGACACCAGACGCCTGAACGTTGCGATGAAAAATACCGCCGTAACTTGCGAGCGACACAACACCTTCCTGAATTCGTGCGCCTGCTCCGTCATTGAGGCCAATGAGTGGCGCACCAACTTTGAGCGCCAAGTCCATCAACTTGTGAATTTTTTCGGCAAACACTTCGCCGAGTGCGCCACCAAAGACCGTGAAGTCTTGGCTGAATACAAACACCTTGCGACCGTCGATGGTGCCCCAACCCGTGATCACGCCGTCGGTATATGGGTGCTCTTCCAGGCCAGCCGAGTGAGCACGGTGGCGAGCCAACAAATCCAGTTCGTGAAAGCTGTCTGGGTCAAGCAAAATCGCCAAGCGTTCGCGAGCGAGCAACTTGCCTTTTTCGTGTTGGCGCTCGACCGAGCGGGGTGATCCAGCGTTGTATGCCTGGTCTTTACGAGACTGCAGGTCCTGCAGTTTTGCATCCATCGAGTTGTTGCTCACCTCGACAAGATTAGCGACCGATCAACCGACAGCAAGAGTGGTTGCAGGTGCCATTTCTGCCGGAAGCGTGGTTGTTGGTACCACGGCAGATTCGGTGATGTTTATTGTCGTGGCAAGCGGGATCAATTCACCAGTTGTGGTTGCTCCACTGATCTCGATCGACCACACTCCAGCAACTGGCAATGTAAACGAACCGTCACCCATCACGATTGCAGCACCCCTGCGCTTCAGTGGCACGTTGATTGCGATACCCGCATAACCGATCTCGGATGGAATGAGCTTGACAACAAAGTTGTTGATGCGCGATGGCTCAAGCAACTCAATGCGCATTGCATTGACGCCAGTCGTGCTTGGTGTGAGCGAAATAATTACATGGAAGCGATCATTTTTTAGGTCTTCACGAAATGCGTACGGCAATGTGGGGCCAGCACCGGATGCACGAGCTTGTGGTGGATGCATCGGCACCATCCATGATGTGAGACCAAGCACGAGAATGCCCACAAGAAGTTCGGTTGACACCGCGCGCCTGAGCCGCCAAGCCATCTTGCTCGTGAGTTCAGATTCTTTGGAGAGTCGTTTGACGGTGAAATTTTTGAACATCAAACTGATCCAGATTATTGCTGAGACGACAATGAGTTTGAGCAAGTTCAGTCGGCCGTGACCAGTAGAAAAGATATTGAAACTGTCGAGCAGATAGACCTGCATCACACCTGTAACAATCGCGATAACAATGAGTGTGACGGAGATGCGCGTAAATCCGTGAACAGCATTCAACAAATCTGCTTCACCTGGAGCATTGAGCACCGTGCGTGAAAGCAATAGCAATCCACCGAGCCACATGCCGATTGCGAGTGCATGGGTAATACCAAAGATGTAGGTGAGGATCGGAACATGTTGGCCGAGTCGTGTGAGACCAAAGGTTGCCATCATTACGGTGATGAGAGTGATGGCTGGCACTTGAGTGGCAGGCTCAAAAACACGTGCTGGTTGAAATGTGACCCAGAACGAACCGATGACGAGCGCAAAACGTAAGAGCAATATCAAACCTGCTGCATCATTAAGCGCTCCGAACCAACTGAACGGATTGAGCGAACCAATGAACGTGCTGTCAGAGTTGCGCATCGCAGTGATTGCAACAATGAGATACATCGTTGCTACGGCAAGCAACCAGGTGATGCGAAAGAAGCGCAAGCACACGCCGTAGTCGATGCCTTCTGGCCATGCGAGCGTCACGGTAAGCAATCCACCAAAGATTGCGGCAACTAAAAGATATTCAAAGATGCGAAGTAACCCAAGTAAGCCACCTACTCGTGGCCCACCACCCGCAGACTGCGCCACTACTTCGCCAATAACAGCTGGCACAGCGGTGTCGGTCGTGGCGCCATCGGAAGCTGGAATCGTTGTTTCGGAAACTATTTGCGAAGTAAATGGAATCGAACCTTGCGATCCATCAGCCAGATTCCAATTGATCAAACATTCACCTGCAGCAAGGATGCTTGTGACAGCAAACGAAACAGTCTTGCTGTCGGTTCCAAGTTGCGGCAGAGCGATGCCTACCGGTTCGTTATTGCACTTAACGGAAATACCCATCTTGCCGACGTCAACTATCGCATCGCGAAATTTGATCATCATCTGCGGTGGTTGCACCTGCATATCTGCAGTTCGCTCGGGATTGGAGAAAGTGACTTCATTTGTGCCAGCCACACCACTTGCCATCGCTCCAAGTGCGCCAAAACCACCGATATTTGTGCCACCTATATATATAAATGAAGCAATCGCGAACCCAATAATCGAGGCCATTCGCCTGGCTGTAAAACGTGGCAGTTGCGGTGCAGTCATCATTGATCCCATACAACGGTAGCCAAAAGGTTTCAGGGGTGTGGCACCGTCTAGGTAGGCTCGCAGGCGATGGCTGTTCAATCCTTATATCGCCGCTACAGGCCCCGTCGCTTTGACGAACTCAAAGGTCAAGAGCACGTGGTTCGTGCGCTGCAAAACGCCGTCATTAACCATCGCGAAGGCCAGGCATATTTGTTTTCTGGCCCGCGCGGCACTGGCAAAACCTCAACCGCGCGCATTTTGGCCAAGGTGCTCAACTGCGAAGAGCCCGAAAACGGAGAACCGTGCGGCATTTGTAATTCATGTGGGGCGATCGACAGCGGTAACAGTTACGACGTTCTTGAACTTGACGCCGCGAGCAATAACGGCGTCGAGAACATGCGCGACCTCATTGAGCGTTCGTCGCTCGGCAACCCTGGCCGACACCGTGTCTTTATTTTGGACGAAGTGCACATGCTTTCGAAGCCGGCAGAAGCCGCACTACTCAAGACACTTGAAGAACCACCACCACACGTGGTGTTTGTGTTGGCCACCACCGACCCACAGAAAGTAAGCGAGACAATTCGCAGTCGCACGCAGCACCTTCAGTTTCATTTGTTGCCAATGCACGATCTTGATGAGCATGTGAGATGGGTAATTCAAGACGCCAATCTCAAAGTGAGCGAAGCCGCAATTGCGCAAGTGCTTACACAGGGTGGTGGCTCGGCGCGCGACACGTTGTCGGCACTCGAACTTGTGGCTGCGGGTGGTGGCGAAGCAGATGAACAACTTTCTCCAGATGAATTTGTTGAAGCAATAATTGACAGAGACCCAGGCCGCGCTCTTGGAGCAACTGCTGCTGCGATACAACGCGGAGCCGACCCACGCATGTTGGCTGAAGAAATTGTGCGCCAACTTCGAGAATGTTTCTTGTCGCTCATGGCACCCGACTTGGTGCAGTTGCCAGAGCAACGCAAAATCCAGATTACCGAGCAAGCGCGCCGCATGGGCGCCAGCACAGTGGTTCGAGCCATCGAGGTGCTCGGAGAAATTTTGATCGAGATGCGACATGCTCCAGACGCGCGACTACTGATTGAGGTTGCGCTCGTCAAACTCACCAGTGTCAACAATGCCAATGACAATTCGTCGCTGATCGCACGCATCGAGCGTCTTGAGGCTGGCATCACCCGAGATGCAAGTGCGCCAATGGTGCGACCCGCACCAATCAATGCTGCAACCGGCAAAGTCCAACTAGGCGGCAAAGCAACAGTTGCAGTTGCCGCACCAAGTGCTGGACCATTATCTGATGATCAGCTCGTGAGCCAATGGGCCGATGTGGTGTCGGGTTTCAAGGCATTAGCGAGGGCAGTGTTTAGCGCGGTGAGTGCTGTGAGTTGTGTCGACGGTGTGCTGACAGTGAGTGCACCAAATGATGCTCACCAACGTAAAGCCCAAGAACATGTAGTGGCTGTTGAAGCTCAACTTTCTTCAGTTACTGGGCGCAAGATCACGATTGCCTTCAGTGCGCCAGCTGCCAAACCGAGTACTGCTGCACCTGCTCGCGCAAAGGCACCTGTTGCAACCGACGAACAGATCGCTGAAGCAGTGTTTGAAGATGTAGATCCTTCGCAGCTAACTAATGCGCCAACAACTAAGTCAACAACGACTTCTTCGGTTGAAGAACAACTCGCTA
>JBIIAC010000012.1:0-17670 GCA_044240045.1 Ilumatobacteraceae bacterium | reverse complement strand
CTCAGCAACCGCTCAACAACGTTGTGCGTGTGGCGATACAGAGCATGGCAGCGGTGCTGGGTGGCACGCAGAGTTTGCACACGAACGGATTTGATGAGGCCTTAAGTTTGCCAACAGAAGATGCGGCGCGAATTGCTTTGCGTACTCAACAGATCATTGGTTTTGAGAGTGGTGTCACCGACACACCAGACCCACTCGCAGGCTCGTACTTCGTTGAGTCGCTGACAAATGAAGTTGAGCGATTGGCCTACGAATACATCGCCCGCATCGACGAGATGGGTGGGGCAGTGCAAGCAATTGAGGCCGGCTTCCAGATGGACGAGATAGAAGATGCGGCATATTCGTATACCAAGTCGATTGATGACAAGTCGCGCGTGTTGGTTGGAGTCAACAAATTCACTGTTGACAACGAGCCAGCACCAAAAATAACCCCAGCAAACCCCTTGCTCGAAAAAGAACAAGTCGCACGGTTGACACAATACAAATCGGGTCGAGATATGGCAGTTGTTGCTGCATGTTTGGATGACTTGCGAGCTGCAGCAAAGTCCACTGACAACGTGCTGATCCCAATGAAAGCTGCATTGCGGGCCAATGCAACTCTTGGTGAAGTCAGCGACGCGCTACGCGACGTGTTTGGTGTGTATCGACCTAGTTGAAGTAGGTGATTGCAGGCGCTGGGCGCTCAATGGCTGGCAGTGCTTTGGTCGGCCAACCGATATACAGCATTGCGGTGACATGAGTGCCTGATGCAAACCCGCAATGGCGTGCAACGTCATCGTTGCAGCCCTTTGGGCAACTCGACCAAAAACTGCTGAGTCCAAGAGCGGTCGCACCCAGCAACATGTTTTGAATACCTGCAGCGACAGCATCACGGTTTTCTTCCTTCTGAAGGGCTGACTCACCTGGGGCAGAACCGACGACCACAATGACCGGCGCGCGCAAATACTTGGTGCGCGTTTTGGTTACTTTCATTTCTGAATCACCATTGCGCTGCATCGCGTCTGCAGTTGCGATGCTGAGTCCACGACGCGACTCTCCAGTAAACACGCCAAACAGCCATGGCCACGTCTGTTGATGATTGGGAGCCCATGTCGCAATCGAGCACAACTGATTGATCAGATCAATCTCGACGTCACGTTCTTGATCGACAATTAATTGCGACCTTCGGGTGCGCACAAGCTGTGCAAAGTCATCAAACTTCATGGTTTAGTTTTTGTGGAGGGCGGTATTGAGTCCACCCCAGTTGCCTGTGCGTTGCACGGCTTCGACTGCACCACTTTGGCTATTGCGGCGAAATAGTAAGCCGCTTGCTCCGGAGAGTTCGCGTGCCTTCACCACAGAACCGTCTGGCAACTTCACTTGCGTGCCGGCGGTGATATAGAGGCCGGCTTCAATGATGCATTCGTCGCCAAGCGAAATACCAAGTCCGCTATTTGCCCCGAGCAAACACTTTTTGCCAACAGTCACCATCTCTTTGCCACCACCAGAGAGTGTGCCCATGATGGATGCTCCGCCACCGATGTCGGATCCGTCGCCGACAATAACGCCGGCCGAGATGCGGCCTTCAACCATTGACGCACCGAGTGTGCCGGCATTGAAGTTGCAAAATCCTTCGTGCATGACAGTGGTGCCACTTGCCAAATGTGCGCCGAGGCGTACACGGCTGGCATCCGCAATACGCACGCCAGATGGCACCACGTAATCGGTCATGCGAGGAAACTTGTCAACACCGTGAACCACGAGGTGCTGACCCTGGCGCAACAGGTTGTAGCGAACATCTTCAAGCGTGTCGATGGCTACAGGGCCAATAGACGTCCATGCAACGTTGGTAAGTAATCCAAATGCTCCGTCAAGATTGATCGTGCGTGGCTCAACGAAGCGGTGCGAGAGCAGATGCAAGCGTAAGTAGACATCAGATGCACTTGTCGGTTCGGCCTGAGTGTCGATGACAAGAGATGTGGGAACAATGGCAACCCCACGGCGCTCATCAGTCGTTGACTGAGTTTCGGCTGGCGTTCCGGTTGGCACGGCATTTCCTAGACCGAGATGGCGAAAGAAGGTGTCGAGCGTGTTGCCATCGGCAGCAATCGTTGCAAGGCCAACGCCCCATGCACTGGTTGGAGTAGAAGATGCAGCGGCCACGACTATTTTGCCTCGGGGCGCAGTGTCGGAAACAAGATCACATCTTTAATTGAACCAGCTGCGGCCAGCAACATGACAAGTCGATCGATACCGATACCAAGGCCAGCAGTCGGTGGCATTCCAAATTCGAGTGCGCGCAAATAATCTTCGTCCATGCTGCCAGCCTCGTTGTCGCCAGCAACTTTTGCTTTTTGCTCCTCTTCAAAGCGTGAGCGTTGCTCAACAGGGTCATTCAATTCGCTGTAACCATTGGCGAGTTCGCGTGCTCCGATGAACAATTCGAAACGCTCGGTGAGATGCGGGTCATTGCGGTCGGCTCGTGCAAGTGGGGAGATCTCGACGGGGTGTCCCGTTACAAAGGTTGGCTCTTGCAGTTCGCTTTCTGCGAGCTCGGCAAAAATCTCTTCGATGATGCGTCCCGACCCCCAGTGACTGTCGGTTTTGATCTTATGTTTGGCAGCAATATTGCGAACGACTTCGACGTCCATTGATGGGTGCAATGTTTCGCCAACTTTTTCGCCGGCCAAATCGATCATGCGCGCCTTGCGCCATGGTTGAGCAAGATCAAACTCGTGTCCATTGATCATCACTGTCGTGCTTCCAGTTGCTTCACGCGCAGCATTGGTGATGAGTTGCTCTGTGAGTGCCATCACTTCGTTGTAGTCGCCAAAAGCTTGGTAACTCTCCATCATCGTGAACTCTGGGTTGTGGCGCGTAGATATGCCCTCGTTGCGGAACACGCGACCAATCTCAAACACACGCTCCATACCACCAACGATCAAGCGCTTGAGGTGCAACTCGAGAGCGATGCGCAAGAACAACTGCATGTCGAGCGTGTTGTGGTGTGTGATGAACGGGCGAGCGTGAGCACCGCCAGCTTCCATATGCAGCACAGGTGTTTCAACTTCAATGAATTGATTGTCGTGCAGAGTCTTGCGGAAACTCGCAATTGTTGCGTGACGGATCTCGAACGTACGACGCGCCTCTTCGTTGATGATGAGGTCTGCGTAGCGTTGGCGATATCGCGTGTCAACGTCGGTGAGACCGTGCCATTTGTCGGGCATCGGGCGCACGGCTTTTGCCAACAACTGTGCAGTATCGACTTTGACTGACAACTCGCCTTTGCGTGTTGTCATTACTAAACCGCTTATGCCAACCCAGTCGCCTAAATCAAAATTGTTGATCGCATCAAACGCATCGTCTCCAACTATCGCTTTTGACACAAACAGCTGAATGTCACCGGTGCGATCGCGAAGAGTGCAGAAAATGAGTTTTCCCTGATCGCGCTTGAGCATGATGCGGCCCGCGATGGTGACGTGCTCGGTAGTTTCGTTACCTGCTTCGAGTGCGCCGTGTGCTGTGCGAATTTCGCCGAGAGTATGAGTGCGATCAAACCGATATGGATATGGGTTGGTGCCCTGGGCGCGAAGGGCAGCGATGTTGTCGAGACGTCGAGCCATCTCGGCGGCGAGTCCACTCGAGGTTTGGATTGGATCGAGATTGTCGCCGTTTTCGGCTGATTCAGGGCTAGATGTCACGCTCACAAACTAGTCGCGCGGGCGAGACGTGTGGTTACTGGTTTGTTATTCGATAACGGCGAGCACGTCACCGGAGCCAACTTTGTCGCCTGCGGCCACATTGACTTTGGCGACTTTGCCTGCCTTTTCAGCGGTGATTTGGTTTTCCATTTTCATCGCCTCAAGCACCACAACTGCATCGCCAACCGCAATTGTCTGGCCGACTTCAACCATCACTTTGACGATGGTTCCCTGCATCGGAGCAGTTACAGCACCGCTTGCCGCGCCACCACCGGCGCCACCCGAGCCACGAGTTGGCTTCTTGGACTTTTTAGCAGTGCCAATTGCAAACTCGGGCACCCACATCTTGACGTCAAATCGCTTGCCGTTGACTTCAACTGTGGTCGAGCGCTCCACTAAATCTTGATCGTCGGCTGCTGGTGCTGCGCCCGCGTGGGAGACGAGTTGTGAAAGGTCAAGCGTTTCTTCAACCCACTTTGTCGAGTGTGTTACTGCGCTGAAATCGGGGTGGCGCAAAATTGCTAAGTCAGCAGGAATGGTGGTGTGCACTCCAACGATCACCATTTCTTCGAGTGCGCGAATAGTACGAGCAATTGCGGTGTCGCGGTCTTTACCCCACACGATCAACTTGCCAACGAGATTGTCGTAGTACTGGCTGACAGTGTCGCCGGCTTCGTAGCCACCGTCGAAGCGAGTACCGAAACCATCTGGTGTGGTGAGAGCGGTGATTGTGCCAGGTGATGGCAAGAATTTTCCGGCGGTTGGGTTTTCAGCGTTGATGCGCACTTCGATGCCGTGACCATTGCGACGAGCGGCGACTTGTTCTTGTGTCATCGGCAATTTTTCACCAGAGGCAACAAGTATTTGCCACTCCACCAAGTCGATGCCTGTGATCACTTCAGTGACTGGATGTTCGACTTGCAAACGAGTGTTCATCTCGAGGAAGAAAAAATCGTTGTCTTGATAAATAAATTCGACGGTGCCAGCGTTGTAGTAGCCAACCGCTTTGGCGGCTTTGACTGCAGCTGCTCCCATTGCTTCTTCCATGCCGTCTGGCAAACCAGGCGCTGGAGCTTCTTCGATCAGCTTTTGGTGACGTCGTTGGGCCGAGCAGTCGCGCGTAGAAACCCACACGACATTGCCGTGTTGGTCACCGACGAGCTGAACTTCAATATGGCGCGGCCATGTGAGGTAGCGCTCAACATAAATTTCGTCGCGACCGAAGAAGGCTTTTGATTCACGTTGAGCAGAGTCCATTGCTTCTTGCACTTGGTCTGCAGACTGCACAACTTTCATTCCGCGTCCGCCGCCACCGAAGGCGGCTTTGATTGCTACTGGCCAACCAAACTCATTTCCGAAGTCTGTAATTTCCTTGGCGCTTTTTGTGAACTCTGTAGTGCCGGGCACGATTGGTGCGCCACCGCGGAGTGCAGCTTTGCGTGAGGAAACTTTGTCTCCCATTTCAACAATTGCTGCTGGAGGTGGTCCGATAAATGCCACGCCCATGTCGGTGATCGCCTGAGCGAAGTCGGCATTTTCGCTAAAGAATCCGTATCCGGGGTGTACACCGTCGGCGCCGCTTTTACGAATGGCATCCAAAATGGCTTCGGTGTTGAGGTAGCTTTCTGCGGCGGTTTGGCCACCGAGGGCGTAGGCCTCATCGGCAAGTCGCACGTGGAGAGCATTGCGATCGAGCTCGGAATACACAGCAACCGTGGCGATTCCCATTTCGCGGGCGGTTCGGATTACACGAACGGCGATTTCGCCTCGATTGGCTATCAGGATTTTTTTCAACACGGCTTACTATCTTTACCTGATGAACCTCGCGTCTCCCAACCTGCCCGAAAACTCGAGCTCATGGCCCAATGGTTGGTGGGTTTCGGTTGTCGCTGAAACTGGCAGCACTAACGCAGATTTGCTGGCGAGTGCGCATGGCGGTGCCGCTCACCACAGTGTCTTGATGGCCGAATTCCAGAGTGCGGGAAAAGGCAGGCTTGATCGCACGTGGGTTGCTGAGCCCGGTTCGAATTTACTTGTCTCGCTCCTGTTTCGTTTTTCGGACACGATTGAACGACCGACACATCAATTTACGCAGATAGTGGGAATGGCTGCTGCACTCGCAAGCGAGCAACTTGTCGCTGTGAAGCCGCAGATGAAATGGCCAAATGATTTACTCATCGAGGGCAGAAAGGTTTCTGGAATCTTGGCGCAAGGCGCTGTCGATTTTGTGGTCGTTGGTATCGGTGTCAACGTTGGGTGGGCTCCGCCAGATGCAGTTTCGCTCAACGCTGCATCTAGTAACGCGCAAACCACACCGACTGATTTGCTGCGAGCAATGTTGGGGCACATCGATGTGCTCGAAGCGCTTGACCCAGCACAACTGCATGAGAGATATGTGGCGCAACTTTCGACTCTTGGTCAAGAAGTACGAGTTGAGCTGGCCACGCAAGTGGTGACAGGCCGCGCATCAAACGTGCTGATGGACGGTCGGCTCGAGGTTGTTGACGGTGAACGTCAGACTCATCAGATTGACACCGGTGACGTGGTGCACTTACGGGCACAGTGAAGAGTCACAAATCGCGAGTCACTTGTATTGAGCGATTAGCGTCTAATCGTGGTGGTACATCGTCCTGAAACACGAACTCGTGGCAAACGCTCAACACGATTAATAATCACTGCTGTTGCCGCACTTGTTACAGCAGTGGCAGGTTCTTTTGGGATCGTGCGCAATGTGAATGCCCAACTTGATGGGATTCAACGTGAGACAACTGCAACTAGCGCACTGTCACCGCCCGATCCATTGTTTGAAAACTATTTGCTCGTTGGATCTGACTCTCGAGCAGGTGCGGACCCATCTGATGAAGACTTCAACGCCGTTGGGGCAGAGGGCGATATTGGCGGGCAACGCAGCGACACGTTGATGGTCATGCACTACGTAAAAGAGTCTGGTTCGGTGTCGTTGCTGTCAGTACCTCGCGATTTATGGGTCGCAATTGGTGGCGGGGAAGATTTCCAACGCATCAATACCGCTTATCAAGCTGGCACTGATGTGCTTGTGCGAACGGTGCAGAGCGCTCTTGGAGTGCCAATACATCATTACGTAGAAATAGATTTTCAGGGTTTCAAAAAGATTGTTGATTCAGTTGGTGGCGTGTCGGTCTGTGTCGATCATCCATCACGTGATAAGCACACCGGTCTATTTATGAAACCAGGTTGCTCAACTTTGGATGGAGTGGAAGCACTTGCATTTGCCAGAAGCCGGTTCTTCGAGCAAAAGGTTGACGGTGAATGGCAGATTGATGGATCATCTGATATTGGGCGAACTGCAAGACAGCGGTCATTTGTTGAAGCACTTGCAAAAAGCGCAGTACTTGGAATCGTTGCCAACCCATTTTCGGTTGGAAAGGTAATGGACGGCGGCTTAGGTGCGATCGTTGTTGATGAACAACTGAACCTGATTGAATTTGCAAAAAAGATGAGGCCGGCAGCGAGCGGCAATGTCGCGTCCTTTCCGCTGTCGGTTTATGGCGACACGATCAATGGAAACTCAGTGTTGCAACTGGCTGAAGATGCCGCACCTCTGCTCGCATTTTTTAATGGCAGCGGGCCACGACCCGAATTAAATGCGGCGGGCTAAAAGCGGAGCAAACTCCGAAGCGACAACAGGTTCGCCAATGCGATTGCCCTGGACGAAGTCGCAGCCCAACAGTCGAAGCCGCTGTGTTTGATCATCGGTCGTCACCCACTCGGCAATCACTGACATGTTGAGCGAGTGCGCCAATTGAATGATTGAGCGAACGATCGGATCATCTGATCCCTGCAAACCAATGTCACGCACGAGCGTTCCATCAAGTTTGAGGAAGTCTGCTGGAAAATCACGAAGGTGGGCGAGCGATGAGTATCCGGTGCCGAAATCATCAATTGCGAGTTTGACACCAAGGCGCTTTAGTGCATTAAGCGTTCGCATGATCGCAGGGTTGTCGTTCAACATTGTGGTTTCGTTGATCTCGAGTGCAAGATGATATGGCTCGAGTTTTGTATCTCGCAGTGAACCCATTACGCGCTCTACAAATCCAGCGTCGCTGAGTTGCCGCGACGACACGTTGACATGGACGACAAATGATCCGTCCACAACATGTATTTCCATCCATGAACGCGCATCGGTGCACGCTTGGCGAATGACCCAGTCACCAATTGGTCCAATGGCGCCAGACTCTTCCGCCATTTCTAGAAACACTGGAGGTGTGAGCACTCCGCGCTCTGGGTGATTCCAGCGCAATAGCGCTTCAGTGCCAGCGACACGCCCTGTGTGTGTAGAAACGATTGGCTGGTGAACAACAAAAAGCTGATTGGTGGCAAGCGCGCGTTCGAGTTCTGACGAGAGAGCAGCTCGCTCGCGGTCGGTCTTGCGCATTTCTTCGCTAAACATTTCGCATCGTCCGCGTCCGCGCTGCTTGGCCCTGTACATGGCTGTATCTGCGTTTCGCAGCAATGTAACCGCTGCATCATTTGGCGATTCTTCTGCCAACAATGCTGGTGTGGCCATTGCGATACCGATAGATGCACTGGTAAATATCTCGATGCCTTGCAAAATAACTTGGCCTGTCATTGCCTGGCGCACGCGTTCTGCAACATCCATTGCCACATGCTCGTCACCAAGTCCGTCGCACAACACCACAAATTCATCTCCACCGATGCGGGCAACAATGTCTGATGGGCGAGTTGCACTGACCAAACGTTTGGCGATGGTGTTGAGCAACTGGTCGCCAACTCCGTGACCGATGTTGTCGTTGACATCTTTGAGCTTGTCGAGATCTACAAACAGCACTGTGACGCCACGCTTGAGTGTGCGACTGCGCTCTAATGCTTCGGAGAGTTTGCGCAAGAACAACACCCGATTTGGTAGTCCTGTCATTGCGTCATGTGTTGCCTGACGAGTGAGTTCATCTTGCAATTGTTTTGCCTCAGTGATGTCGCGGGCAATTGCGGAGTAGTGCGAGATCACTCCGTCTGCGGTGCGCACAATCTGTAACACGATCGAGAGCGTGCGCATGATGCCATCCGGGCTTCTAAAACCAAGTTCACCCTCCCAGCGATTGCTCGTGGACGATGTAGTGACTTCACGTGGCACTTGGTCGCGAATTGCTTGAATAAACATTTGTGCTGCTGCGTCATTGAGACCGGTCTGTTCATTGACGCCAATGAGTTCACGTGCGCCGTCGTTGCAAAACATCAGCACGCCGTGTTGATCAAACACCAAAACAGCATCTGCTGTCACATCGAGCAGGCCAACAAGTTGTTCGCTCAGTACTCGCTTGACAACAGCGTCTGTTACATCATGCGCGGTGCCGACATAACCAGTGATCGTGGAGCTTGCGCCAAGTTGCGGTTGTGTCGAAACGTGCAACCACATCACTTCGCCATCTGGCTTCCACAATCGAAATTCAAACGTGAACGGAGTCGCATTCTCACGTGCGCGTTGCCAAGCCGCTTCGGCAAGTGAGCGTTCGGCGGGTTGAGCGTTGACCCATGGCGCCGCACCTTGAGTGATGCTCCCACCACCGAGGGCGAGCACGCGAAAGGCATCGTTTGCACCGGTGAGACGACCATTGATATCGGTCTCAAATACCCCAATGGGGAGGGAAGCTATCGAACGGTCAATCTCCATATCTTTACAGGTCGAGAGGGGCAAATCAGCCCATAGTCCGAAGTTGGACGCACCGAATCGGATTGCTAGTCAGTTCGATGTAACGATGAACGAACTTGACTGCGTATCGAGTGCGGCGAGCTCAATGGCTTGAATGAGCGTTGCGCTGTCGACACCGTTTTCGAGCTCCAGTTGCTGCGAAAGTCCGTAACCCGTCAAGCGATACGTGTGGGTTTCCCCCGCAGGTGGGCAAGGGGCGCCAAAACCGATTGTGCCGAGTGAGTTGGTGGCCTCTATCGCTCCAATTGGGACTGAGCCCTCTGTTATCGCAGTTTCCGTTGGCTGAATGTTGGCCACAATCCATTGCACCGAATTATTGGTGGTCTCATCGACAATGCTCAGCGCCAAGGTGACAACATCGGGCGCAACATTTTGGAACGTAAGGCTTGGCGAGATTCCGGCAGCGCATGTGAAGCGCGCATCGAGTTGCGCACCCTCTGCCCATTGCGGTGTAAGAGCAAAGCCTCCAACCGGTGTCATCACCGCACCTGCGGTTGTTGTGACCGCAATTGATTCTCGTTGATCGGCCGAAGGTTCTTGCATGTCGCGTCCATCGCGCGAGCAGGCGCTGAACAATGTGACGCAGGTCAGTGCGAAAATTGCTCGAAAGTGTCGCGGTTGCATCACCCTAGATTACGACTATTAGCCTGTCGGGATGAGTCTTGGGTCTGAGCCGCTCTGCATCTTGACGGTGCATGCCCATCCCGATGACGAAGCCTCAAAAGGTGCGCCAACAATGGCGTGGTACAACTCAAAGGGTGTGCGCACCGTATTGGTATGTTGCACCGGAGGAGAAGAAGGCGACATCAATAATCCTGCACTCAAGGAAGTTGGTCAACCATTTCATGGACTTGATGCTGCAGCTGAAAAAAAGTTGCTTGAGCAGATCCGACCAAGTGAGCTTGATGCTGCGGCAAAAATAATTGGCTTCCATCATGTAGAGATGCTTGGCTACCGCGATTCCGGAATGGTTGATTCGCCAACGAACAACAACCCAGCGTGTTTTCATATGGCCGATATGGATGAAGCAGTTGGACGACTCGTTGCCATTATTCGCCGCGAGAAGCCACAGGTGCTCGTCACTTATGGCGATGATCAACGCGGGTATCCGCATCCAGATCACATCAAAGTGCACGAGATCAGCGTGTTGGCATTTGATCGCGCGGGGGACGATGAGTGGTATCCAGAACATGGTGAACCGTGGCAGCCGATCAAGATGTATTACTCGGCGTGGTCAAGGCAGCGTCTTGTTGCCGTGCACGAAGAGTTGTTGAGACTGCGCGGCGAATCTCCTTATGACGACAACTGGTTCAGTCGACCAGATCTAGATGGAAGAATCACAACCAAGCTCGAGATCGGAAAGTTTTTGTGGGCGAGGTCTGGTGCACTACGTGCACACAGAACGCAAGTTGACGAAACAGCATTGTTCTGGTTTGGCCTCAGCGATGATGAACTTGCAGCTGTCTACCCATTTGAAGATTGGATCTTGGCAAAATCATTGGTGCGTACTGCGCCACTGGGGCCAGGCGAATATGAGGGCGATATGTTTCGCGGGATTCGTTGAGATAATTAGATTTTTCGCATTGCATCGCGTAATTCGCGATAACCGATCAATGTTGCTCCGCTGTCGACCAGCGCTTGCTTGAGCGACTTGTCATTAACAACAAGTTCGTAGTCGTCCATCCAACCAGTTGAGGCATCGCCAAGCGCGCGAATTTCTGGAGTGTCAATACATGGCTGCACGTGGATCTCTGTGACACCAGGTTGCAAGTTGCGCAACGAATTTAAAACGCGTTCGCGGCTACCCTCACGCCAATCGTGATTGAAGTGGTCGGGGAAGAGCACGCCTTCTTCTGCGGCGAGTGTGCGAAATGGAAAACCGGCTTGCTGCTCGGTGATCGTAGAGGGCAGTCTCACAGGCAATTTATATTCCACTGCAAGTTCCATATACACATCAAAAAATTCTGGTCGGAGTGTGATCGAAGTGAGATGTGGTGCCAAGTGGGTGACGTCGATACCCCACTCGAGTGCGCTCGCAATTTGCGCGCGACACTCCCGCAACACTTCCGCCGAATCGGCGTGTTCCCATAAATCATCAATGGTGCGAGGAAAGCCACCTTCACCTGAGAGGAGGGAAGGAGCATGCGTAATCGGACCCCAGCGGTACATTTCGTGCTCGCTGTTTAGTGTGAGGTGCACGCCGATGTCTTCACCTGCGTATGCCATAACAGCATGTCGAGCCCATGGTGCCGGCACCATCAGTGAAGCGCAAGTCGCAACGCCTTTGCGTAATGCGTCATATACACCAACATTGGCTGCGTGAAACGCGCCTAAGTCGTCGCAACTAATGATGACCAGCTTGGACGAAGCAGAGTACCCAAGTCGTTCGACAAGGGATTGTTGGCTGTTGTTCACACCTCAAACGCTACTAGCGACACGCCTTCCATAGTCCTACATTTGTGGCCTCAGCCAATGCCGCCGCACGCACGAAGTCGTTGCGGTGGAATGTGTTGGGCTCAATACTCATCGGTGTGCCGTATCCACGCGATGCGAGGTCGAGGTTGATGAAGAGATTGTCTGAGTCGCGATAAAGATAGAGAAGCATTCGGCCATATCGATCGCGGGCTTCAATGTCGCGCTCAATTCGCACGTATGTACCTTTTGGTAGGAGCTGGGTCATGTATGCACTTGCCTCCGGACCAAAACATTCGATCGGCTTTGTGGGGTGCTTGGTTTCTGGCGTGTTGATACCGATGAGCCTCACATGCTCGGTGTGCCCATCAATCTTGATATCAACGGTGTCGCCATCGACCACTTTGACGATTGGCACGACAACTGCGGGTCCAGAGTTCTGTGCCAGCTGATTTTTTGATGCGCCAATGCCTGTGCCTGTGCCGCATGCAAAAAGTAATTGAGCCAGAGACAGAACCAGAAAGATAGAACTCACTGGATATATAACTGCTGTGGTTCTGTTGCTCATTGCGTGACTCATGTGTACGGCTCTTTGCCAAAAGTGCAAGTTGTGCAGTCTTGATTGCAGTTATGGTGGTTTGTATGACAAAACCACTCGATATTGGTCGCCTCGGTCTGTGGACATGGACGCTTGATGCGCAACCGATGTCGAAATCGCTTGAAGCAGTGAGTGAGATTGAATCGCTTGGCTTCTCTACAGTTTGGATACCTGAGGCAGTGGGCCGCGAGCCGTTTGCGCATGCAGGCTTGTTGCTTGCTGCAACAAAAAAACTGATAGTTGGTACGGGCATCGCGTCAATGCAGGCACGCAGTGCGGCAACGATGCAAGCCGGACAAAAAACATTGACCGAAGCATTTCCCGACCGTTTTCTGCTTGGCATTGGTACGAGCCACGGCAACTTGGCAAAGGCAATTCATAAAAGGAATTACGAAAAGCCCTACTCGACCATGGTTGAATACCTCGACACGATGGACTCCGGAATGTTTATGGCGGCTCAACCGACGATGCCGACGCACAGAATTCTTGCGGCACTCGGACCAAAGATGCTCAAGCTGGCGGGTGAGCGAAGTGATGGTGCGCATCCATATTTCACGACGCCAGATCACACTGCAGTTGCCCGAGAGATCATGGGTGCTGGCCCAACTCTTGCGCCGGAAATTGCGGTGATTTTTGAGACCGATGCAACTAAGGCACGAACGATTGCGCGCAACTACATGGGAACCTATACGCGGTTGCCCAACTACGCCAACAATTTATTGCGCTCTGGTTTTACCGAAGCAGACATCAAGAATGAACACGGTGTGCAAAGTGACCGATTGGTTGATGCGATTTGCACGTGGGGCACGCTTGACACCATTCGCAAACGTATTCAAGAGCACTACGACGCTGGTGCGTCACATGTTTGTGTGCAGGTACTGACCGAAGATTTTGTTTCGCTGCCAAGTGCCGAGTGGCGCGAACTCGCCACATTGATTCCCGAATTCAAAAACTAAACGCCAAATACTCGCATTTGTAGTTTGCGCATTCCGGCAAGCCAACGCTCGTTTTCCGAAGCCTTCAGAGTTGCATACTGTGCAACTTCGGGATGGGGAAGTATCAAGAATGTTTCTGCTCGGATGCAGTCGACAACCACTTGAGCCACGTCAGCTGGCTCGAGCACGACACCAGCAACGCGTACGACATTGGTGGTTTCACCGCCGGCAGGGTTGTCGCCACCTTTGAGCATGTTGGTGTTGACGCCCTGTGGACATAAGCAACTGACTCTGATGCCGCGCTTACCGTAAGTGATCGTGAGCCATTCGGCGAATGCGCGCGCAGCGTGTTTGGTAACCGAATAAGGAGCAGAACCAATTTGTGAGAGTAAGCCAGCAGCGGATGCAGTGCTGCAGAAATATCCTTCACCACGAGCCAGCCAACCGGGAACTAAATACTTTGCTGCCCAACGATGCGCGTTCACGTTGATATCGAATGCTGTGTTCCAAACGTCTTCCTCGGTGGTGAGATCAGTGCCCGACCCCACGCCTGCGTTTGCGAAAAACAAATCAATCGGACCAAATGCTTTTTCAGCGGTTGAAATCAGAGTGGCATTCGCCTCCTCGGTACCAAGATCTCCAGCTACCGCAAGTGCCGAATTTGGACGTAGTGCATTTAGACGAGATGCAATCACTTCAAGTGGTGCCTGGTCGCGGTCGGCCAGCACGACTGAGGCCCCTTCTTCGTGGAATCGTTCTGCCAGAGCCATGCCGATCCCGCCGGCAGCACCTGTAATAACAGTTATTTTTCCCGCAAGTTCCATGCATGTGATGTTACGCACAGTGTCACGATTTTGTGACACCGATCAGGTATGGTCATGCCATGACCGATTCACGCGAAACTGCAGTTATCACCGAAGCCCTTACCGTCATCGACAAGGCACTGGCCGAAATGCTGCACCGCGAATTGGTATCGACAATGGAAGTATCTGACTTGTTGCTCGATGTTCGATTGTTGTTGACTGCAAACGCTGCTTCTTCCAGCGAAGCGTAAATCGCAAAATTGTCAGACGCCGTAATGGCGTAACACGAGTAAACCAACTACGCCCATGAGCGTTCCGGCAAATGCACCGGCAATGACATCACTTGCATGATGAATGCGCACACCAACGCGACTCGTTGTAATGATGAGTGCACATGTGTAGAACAACAACCACCATGGCCACGTTGTGAAATACGTGAGTACAAGTGCAGAGAAGAATGCCGATGAAGAGTGTCCGCTGGGGAAACTTGAGGTGCGCGGCTTGCGCAGGGCAAACCGCGTATCACCTCTTTCGGTTGGGCGAGAGCGCCTAAATAGACGCTTGATGCCCTGATTGAGGATCAGGCTTTCAAGTCCAATCAGAATCGAAAAAACGAGTGCTTGTTGCAGTCGGTCAACACTCCCGATCGAGCGCACGAGGCCGATGATGTGCCAGAGCAGACCAAAATCACCGACAGCACTCGCGATCGAGAAAATGATTATGACAACTTTATTGTCGCGAATGTGTTCGAGTGCGTTGTCGACGGCTGCATCCATTCGTAGATGAAGCAACTTACGTGGTGCGTTTGGTTCTGTGTTCATTCTGGCGGCCGCGGATATTTGAGAGGTGCTTCGGCGGCCGCCTTGGACGGATCTCCACCAAATTCTGGACACCAAGATTTAAAATTGCAATAGTTGCAAAGTCCACTCTTCCTGGTGGGGAAGAACGCAGTGGCGCAAGACTTCTCGATCGCATTAAACAGCGCGTTGGTGCGCGTATGCACAAAACGCATTGATTGTTCTGTAGGAGTACGCATGTGACGAATGCCGTCCTTGATGTATAGCAACTGCAGTGATACTGGCAATTCGCCTCGCATCTCGCGCAACATATATGCATACATCTGTAGTTGCATCATTTTGCCTTCAACATCAATCTCGCGCGGTGCTTTACCTGTTTTGTAGTCGCTGATGATGATGCCGCCATTTGCATCGCGTTCGATGCGATCAATGATGCCGCGCAACGCAACTTTGGCGAGTGGGGCAGTCACCCACATTTCGGTGTCGATTGAGTTGATTGTCGTTGGGTCCTCCATGCGCAGGTAGCTGTCGACGAGTGTGGTGCAGTCGGCCCAAAACTTGGTGGCTTGTTCGGGTGTCAGGTTGAGACCAGTGATGTCGTATGTGGGTTCAAATTCGGATTTAGCAGTTACCAAAAAATCGTGTGCGGCTGTGTGCGTGCGAAGTGGGGCATCGAGTTGAAAAAGTAGCTCCAGTACGCGGTGTACTACGTTGCCTTTTACCGCTGCTACGCCGGGTGGTTGTGGAAGTTTTTGAATGTTTTGAAATCGAAATTGCAACGGGCAGTTTTGATATGTGCCAGTACCTGATGGTGACAAAGTTTCTGGAAGTGCAAATTCTTCTGTCACTGTGTAGCTGCATCTACTTGTGTGATGAGTTGTGCAAATCGCTGCGGATCCTGCATTGGCCCAAAGTGTCCGAGGTCGCTCCATTGCACCAGTGTTGAGCCAGGAACTTCATTGGCGATGAGGGCGGCAATTGCACCTGGAGTATGTGGAATCACTTCTCCCGAAACTAGCCACACGGGCACCCGCAGTTTGGGCAGGTCGTTCCAGGTTTCGTGAATTGCGCCCATCTCATAAGTACGGGCCTCGTGTTCTGGTGTGCATTTGATGGAGATGCCGTCCTGTTGTGCGCGAAAACCATGCGTAACGTATGCGCGCAATGCATCGGGGCGCATCACATTGAGAGGTGGTTTTGACGAGTAATTGGTAATCGCCTCGTCAAACGAAGCAAACGTGCTTCGGCGGCGGCGCGCTCCATCTGCGAGCGGGCTAGGGACTCCTGTATTTGTAATGCCAACCCGCACTTGAGGCGGAAAAATAATTGGCTCATAGAGAACGAGAGCGCGAAAGAGCTCTGGCGTACGAAGTGCAGCCATTACAAGTGCTGCTCCTCCCATTGAGTGTCCAGCACCGATGATCGGTGCAGCTGCATGCGAAGCCGAAACTACGCGTGCGACTGTAAGCGCATCATCTCCGTAACCACTCCAGTTTGCTTTCCAGTCTTGAGGCAAACTCGAGTCACCATGTCCGCGATAATCGAATGAGTAGCAGTGATGTGAAGCGTCCAAGTGCTCGGCAACAGGGTCAAACACTCGACCGTGAAATCCGGTCGCGTGTGAAAGAAGTACAGGTTGCTTCTGTGACTTCGGCGAGTAGTCATAGACCGCAAGTTGAACGTCTTCAGACGAACGGTGTGTTGATGGGGTTGTCACGGGCCTTCTTTTCTATGCCCAACAATATATGGGTAATTGCTCTCTTGAAGGATCTCGGCAAAGTTGCTAGTTTTTGGCCATGACAATTGAAATCAACAACATCGCAGGCATCGTCCGCTCACACTCAGCAACACAGCCCACCAAAGTCGCCCTCGTGCAAGGTGACAAAACCCAAACATGGGGGCAGTTGTACGAGCGCTCATGCAGGGTTGCAAACGCATTGAAGATGGCCGGCGTTGGCCCACAAGACCGCGTTGCATTTCTAGACAAGAACGGCATCGAGCACTTTGAAGTTTTTTATGCGTGCGGTTTGCTCAATGCCGTCAGCGTGGACATTAACTGGCGACTTGCACCACCAGAAGTGGCGTTCATTGCCAATGACTCGGAGGCAAAGGTGCTCATTGTTGGCCCTGACTTTGTTCCGGTGCTCGATGCAATTGCCGGCGATCTTCCCAATGTCAAAACAATCGTTGTCATTGGTGGTCACAGCAAGTACCCATCGTTTGCTGATTTCTCGGCAAGCGGCGATGCAACTGACCCAGGCGTTGAGTCCGCACCTGGTGATGTGGCATTTCAGTTGTACTCGAGCGGCACAACGGGCCGACCAAAAGGTGTCATGCTCACCAACAAAAACTTTTTTGCACTCATTCCATTTGCTGCAGAAATCTGGAAGTTCACCGACCGTACGGTCAACCTTGTTGCAATGCCACTCTTTCATATTGGCGGCGGCGGTTGGGCAACTGCGGGTATGGCACTTGGCTGCAAGTCAATCATTATTCGTGACGTCAACCCTGCCGAAATAGTGACGCTTATCGGCAAGCATCGCATCACGCACGGATTTTTGGTGCCGGTGCTGTTGCAGTTCATGTTGATGGTGCCAGATGTAGACAAGGCCGACTACTCGAGCCTTGAATTAATTGCGTATGGTGCTTCGCCGATCTCGGAAGAGGTGCTTGCTGCATCGATCAAAACATTCAAGACCAACTTCATGCAGGTGTACGGCCTTACCGAAACCACGGGA
>JBIIAC010000065.1:0-5589 GCA_044240045.1 Ilumatobacteraceae bacterium | reverse complement strand
ACTCATGACGCTCAGTGCCAAGCACATAGAGACCACCAACGCTGCGCACTTTGTCGCCCTCGATCTTGCATGAAGCCGTGAACTCAACCAACAAATCGGCGTAACGCTTTTGGGCTGCCAAGCGAGCCTCGCGATATTCATCTGGCATTTGCGCGAGTGGCATCGCCAAGGCAAATTCATCAATCAGCGTGTCTGGATCAAATCCCTCTTGTAAAACTTTGGCGCGAGCAAGCCCTTCTGGGTTTCCACCAAGCATGATGTCGACACCGCGTCCTGCCATGTTGGTTGCAACAGTGACACTGCCCAAGCGTCCGGCCTGCGTAACGATTGAAGCTTCACGTGTGTGCTGCTTGGCATTGAGTACTTCGTGTTTGATGCCATGTTTGTCGAGTTCGCGCGACAGCAATTCGCTCTTCTCAACGCTGACAGTACCCACCAGCACTGGTTGACCCTTTTTGTGCTTCTCTTCGATATCGGCAACAACTGTTTTGAATTTGGCGGCCTCGGTCTTGAAAATGAGGTCGGCTTGATCGATTCGCACCATTTCACGATTGGTCGGGATGGGCACAACCTGCAGCCCGTAAGTATTCATCAGCTCGGCTGCTTCTGTTTGTGCAGTACCAGTCATGCCAGAAAGTTTGTCGTACATGCGGAAATAGTTCTGCAATGTCACAGTCGCAAGTGTTTGGTTTTCTTCCTTGATCTTGACACCCTCTTTGGCCTCAATAGCCTGGTGAATACCCTCGCTCCAACGACGGCCTTCAAGAATTCGGCCCGTAAATTCGTCAACGATCTTGACTTCACCATCTTGGATGATGTAATCCTTATCGCGCTGATACAACACTGCCGCTTTGAGAGCTACTTGCAATTGGTGCACCAAGTTTTGCTGCACTTCGTCGTACAGGTTGGCGATGCCAAGTTGCTGCTCTACTTTTTCGATTCCGGCCTCGGTCGGCACCACAATGCGCTTGTCTTCTTCGACTTCAAAGTCAACATCTCGCTTGAGCGACCTGACGATTGATGCGAATTGGTAATACGACTTAGCCGCATCGGCAATGCGACCAGAAATAATTAACGGAGTTCGCGCTTCGTCAATCAAAATTGAGTCAACTTCGTCAACGATCGCAAAGTAATGACCACGCTGAACTTTGTCTTCCTTGGTTCCAGCCATGTTGTCGCGCAGGTAATCAAATCCAAATTCGTTGTTCGTGCCGTACGTTATGTCGGCCATGTAATCAATGCGCTTCTCTGCTGCAGAAGTACGTACTCCAGGAATCACGAGCCCGACTTCGAGACCGAGCCAACGGTGAATACGACCCATCCACTCCGAGTCACGCTGCGCCAAATAATCGTTGGTGGTCACCAAGTGAACACCTTTGCCCGGCAACGCATTGAGATATGCAGGCAAAGTTGAAACGAGCGTCTTGCCTTCGCCTGTGCGCATTTCAGAAATCCAGCCAGCATGAAGCGCCGCTCCACCCATCATTTGCACGTCGTAGTGGCGCTGACCGATTACACGCAGCGAAGCTTCACGAACTACTGCAAATGCTTCGACCAATAAGTCGTCGGTGTCTTCACCGCGCTCGATGCGGGAGCGAAACTCGGTGGTCTTGCCCTTGAGTGCCTCATCCGACAGCGCATGTATCTCTGGCTCTTGCGCGTTGATATCGGGAATGATGTCGGCCAAAGCCTTGACCTTTTTGCCCTCACCGGCACGAAGAATACGATTAAGTAAGGCCATAAGACCCTGAATCCTACCCTCGGAGGCCGTGCCTGAGAGCGCTTGCGACCGCCACACTGGTCACCTGCCGAGCGCCCGCTGTGCGCAATGCGTCTGCAGCACACCGCAGAGTTGCGCCTGTAGTGATCACATCATCGACAACCACTACATGGCAGTTAACCCCCAGTTTGAGCGCTGAAAACACTGAGCCCCGCAAGCGCAGTTCACGCGATGCCCCGGTTTGAACGTTGGTTGAGTTCTTAATCAAAAGTCGCCTACACGGGACATTGATTTCTCTGGCCAATCGTCGCGCAAGTAATTCGGACTGATCATGGCCACGTCGACGAACTCGTGCCCTACTAGTCGGCGCCCAAGTCACCACATCGAAATCAGTGAAGTCACTCGGCACTTGTCGATAAATCCGTTGCGCCAATAATTCTGCCAGCACCGTCACCACCTGTCGGCGATTGTGATACTTAAGATTCAAAATCAATCGACGTGCGATGCCCTCATACGCAACAGCCACTACTGCCACATCGCACCCAGGTTGCGCCATCGCAAACAGTTGAGTCCGACACCTCGCGCACAACAACTGGGCCAAACAGCCACACGCCTCGCAACGCTGTCTGAACAACATTGACACCTCCATACCATTAGTGTTTGCGCGTGGCAAACAACTTTCTTGCACCGCTCAAAGATCGCCCGATCGAACGACTCACCAGATGTGTGTTTGGGCTTGCGCTTTTCGGAACCGGGATTGGCATGCAAAAGGCTGGCAATCTGGGTTTGCCACCGTGGGACGTGTTTCATGATGGCGTGAGCAAGATCATTGGCTTATCTTTTGGCACAACCATTGTGCTCACCAGCGCATTCGTTATGTTGCTCTGGATTCCACTGCGACAAGCACCAGGGCTCGGCACCATTTTGAACGCAATTGAGGTTGGCGTTGCAGCCGGCATCTTTCTTTCGATTGTTCCCGAAGCAACCGAAAATACTCAAATGTGGCTGCGAATATTTTTGATGCTTGGCGGAATTGTGGTGACAGGAATTGGTTCTGGTTTTTACATCGGTGCTGGTCTTGGACCTGGCCCACGGGACGGCTTGATGGTTGGTATTGCCAAACGCGGCATCAATATTGGCAAAGCGCGCACAGGCGTTGAGATTGCAGTGTTACTTGCCGGAGTTGCATTGGGCGGCTCGATAGGAATCGGCACGATTGCATTTGCTGTTTTGATCGGACCAATAGTCGCGAAAACTCTTCCGCTTCTACAGATCCGAGCTGCAACATCTACTTCGTAGGTTAAAAACTAAAACCGTAATTTAGTAGCGGTAGTTCTCCGACTTGAACGGACCATTGTGTGGAATGCCCAAGTAGTCAGACTGCTCGTCCGAAAGTTTTGTCAATACAGCTCCAAGAGCGCCCAAGTGCAGCGTCGCAACTTTCTCGTCGAGCGCCTTTGGCAACACGTAAACACCTAGTGGGTACTTGTCGGTGTGATTAAACAGTTCCATCTGAGCGATGACTTGGTTCGTGAACGAGCAACTCATCACAAAGCTTGGGTGTCCTGTTGCACAACCCAAGTTGACGAGTCGTCCTTCTGCCAACACAATCACCGCATGACCGTCTTGAAACGTCCACAAGTCGGTTCCTGCCTTCAATTCGTCGCGAGTTGCCCCGCTTCGAGCAAGACCGGCCATGTCAATTTCATTGTCGAAGTGGCCGATGTTGCACACGATTGCGTTGTGCTTCATCCTTGCCATGTGATCGACAGTCACGATTGCTTCGTTGCCCGTTGCCGTTACAAAAACATCTGCAGTTGAAACGAGAGCTTCAAGTGTGTTGACTTCGTAACCTTCCATCGCTGCCTGCAACGCATTGATCGGATCGATCTCGGTCACCACAACGCGAGCACCCTGACCGCGCAAGCTTTGTGCACAGCCCTTGCCTACGTCGCCATAACCACAGACAACTGCCAACTTGCCAGCCAACATCACGTCGGTTGCACGGTTGATTGCGTCAATCAATGAGTGACGGCATCCGTACAAGTTGTCAAACTTTGACTTGGTGACGCTGTCATTGACGTTGATCGCAGGAAAAAGCAACTCGCCCTTTTCGGCCATCTTGTAGAGGCGCTTTACACCAGTTGTTGTTTCCTCAGTAACACCTTTGATGCCTTTTGCCATCGTGGTCCACTTCTTCGGCTCAGACTTGAGCGAGCGTTGCAATAGTCCAAGCACGATTGCCAACTCTGGGTTTGATGCAGTCGTTGGATCCGGAACAGCACCTTCCGCTTCGTACTCAACACCTTTGTGCATCAACATGGTTGCATCGCCACCGTCATCCAAAATCATGTTTGGTCCGTCGCCGTCTGGCCAAGTCATCATCTGCTCAGTAGCCCACCAGTACTCTTCGAGAGTTTCGCCTTTCCATGCAAACACTGGAACTCCATTTGGCTCTTCAACCGAACCATTAGGTCCAACCGCAACTGCTGCAGCAGCGTGATCCTGTGTTGAGAAAATATTGCAGCTCGCCCAGCGCACTTCAGCGCCAAGTTCGGTAAGTGTCTCGATGAGTACTGCAGTCTGAATAGTCATGTGCAGTGAACCTGAAATGCGTGCGCCCTTGAGCGGCTTTGTCTTGCCGTACTCTTTGCGCAAGGCACGAAGACCTGGCATTTCATGTTCGGCTAGGTGAATCTCTTTGCGACCAAATGGTGCGAGGGAAATATCGGCGACGCGAAAATCACGTCGTTGGGCAAATGAAGTCATACGGGTTCCTTTGTTATGTGTATCTGTACATGTGTACGTAAATGAATGAAGGTCGATGAGCCCTGGCCAGCTGGCACGGGATTAGTTTGGCCCATCTAGAACTTTGATACTAGACGAAAACCCTGATCTGGTTAAGTCAAACGACTTGCGTTAGCCAAATGTTGGGGCGATGTGCTCTTGGGCAATTCGCTGCACAAGACCCTCGTGCTCGAGCGCATCAACACTCGTTGCCTCGTCAATCAACATCACGGGAATGCCCTCAACAATGTTGTATTTGCGTTGCAAGCGTGGGTTGTACAAAAACTCGTCAGACGAAAAGTAAAACAGTGGACCTTTGTCTTGCGGGCAGGCCAAGATCTGGAGCAACTTTGCATCGAGTGACATAACGCTCATTCTATAGTCGCTTAGCTAAGCAGTAATGCTGGCGAGCAACTCAACCACATGATTGTCGCACTCATCGCGCGTAGATGCCTCAAGATTAAGTCGCAATAGCGGCTCAGTATTTGAAGCCCGCACGTTAAACCACCACGAGCCACAGTCAACGGTCAGTCCATCCACTCGATCCTGTGAGTACGACGAGTAGTCGAGCGCAATTCGCTCGATCACTACATCAATGTCTTTGACAGTTGTATTGATTTCACCACTAGATGCGTAGCGCTCGAGAGGCTCACGCATTTGTGAAAGCGACTTACCGGTGTGGCACATCTCCCCCAAAACACCCATCGTCGCAATAAGTCCGCTGTCGGCCCGATAATTGTCGGCAAAGTAGTAATGACCAGAGTGCTCGCCAGCGAAAACCGCACCAGTTTCGGCCATGATTTGCTTCATGAAGCTATGGCCATTTTTGGTTCGAATGCCTTTTCCACCAAGCTCCGCGATCACTTCTGGCACAGCGCGCGAACAGATGAGGTTGTACAAAATAGTTGCACCAGGGTGTGTGCGCAGGAACCGTGTAGCAAGAAGCGCGGTTGTCGTGCTGCCCGACATGCCTCGGCCTTTTTCGTCCACCACAAACACTCTGTCAGCATCTCCATCAAACGCGAGACCAACATCGAATCCGCCCGCGAGCACACGAGCTTGCAAGTCTCGCTGGTTTGCAG
>JBIIAC010000019.1:0-14588 GCA_044240045.1 Ilumatobacteraceae bacterium | reverse complement strand
AAGAATTGGCGGCGGGTCATATTGCGGGACACTGGGCGGTTATTCATGGTTCTCCCCTTCGTTGGTTACTGATGAGATCTTAGAGCGTTGACTCGATGTGATCGATGTCAGTTGTCGTTGCGCCTGCTTTATCGGGCCATCCGGCAAGCACGAAGCCGCAGTCGCTGTCCCACGTCATGGCAATGCGCTTGCCAGGGGCAATCTGCGGCATCGTTGCAGACGAGTCAGCCAAGCACGTCATTTCTGTCCCGTCATCTAGCCGGACGATAAGACGGGCCGTTGCACCTTGAAACACCAGATCGGTGAGGAGGCCTTCGATTCCCCTGCCCTGCACTTCAACCGTTGCCGCGGGCTTTATGCGCTCCGGTCGCAGCATTACAGAAACTTTGTCGCCAACGGAAAATGCAGTGCCTTTGGCTCCCGCGCGAACGGTTGTACCCACTCGCAACGCAACAACAACGTCGTCTCCATCACGTGACTGCACAGTGCCTGGAAGCAAGTTGGCTGAGCCAATAAATCCAGCGACAAACAACGATGACGGCGTGCGATAAATCTCTTCTGGCGTTCCGATTTGTTCGACATGACCCTGGCTCATTACTGCGATGCGATCGCTCATGGTGAGCGCCTCACCCTGATCATGCGTAACAAAAATAAAACTAATTCCGACTTCGCGCTGAATGCGCTTGAGCTCGATCTGCATTGCTTCGCGAAGCTTCAAGTCAAGTGCGGCCAACGGCTCATCCAACAACAATGCGCTTGGATAGTTGACTAGTGCTCGAGCAAGCGCAACGCGTTGCTGCTGACCACCGGAAAGCTGCGTTGGCTTTCGAGCGGCAAATTCGGAAAGGCGCACGATCTCCAACATTTCCATAACGCTCGCCTTGATCTTTTTCTCGTCAATCTTTTTACTTCGAGGACCAAACGCGACGTTGTCGAACACCGTCATGTGCGGGAAAAGTGCGTACTGTTGGAACACGGTATTGACGTTTCGCTTATACGGCGGCACAGAAGAGACGTCTTCCCCGTCGAGCATGACGCGACCAGTTGTCGGTTGCTCGAAACCTGCGATCATCTTGAGCGTTGTGGTTTTACCGCAACCCGAAGGACCAAGCATCGCAAAAAACTCACCAGTGGCAATTGAAAAATTGGCATCGTGAACAGCGACAAAGTCGCCGTAAGTCTTCGAAATGTGATCGAGTTCGATCACATTTTTTGGATTCGCCAATTCCCCCATGTTGCTCCTAATTTTGCTCTCGAGATTTTTAGCTGTTGAGATTGATCATCACGTGCTTGATGCGGGTGTAATCATCCAAAGCATACGCAGACAAGTCTTTCCCATAACCCGACTTCTTGTATCCGCCGTGAGGCATCTCGGCAACCATTGGAATATGGGTATTCACCCAGACGCATCCAAAATCGAGGTTCTTGGTCATGCGCATTGCGCGACCCAAGTCGCGAGTCCACACCGACGAGGCAAGCGCAAACTCAACGCCGTTTGCCCACTTCAACGCCTCTTCTTCGTCGCTGAACTGTTGGACTGTGATAACCGGTCCAAACATTTCATTCTGAATCATTTCGTCTTGCTGCTTGAGGTCGCAGATCACTGTTGGTTCAAAGAAGTAGCCAGCACCACTCACTTGCGAGCCACCTGTTGTGATCCGTGCATGTTTAGGTGTGCGATCAACAAACCCCTTGACTTTGCTCAAGTGAGTTTCGTTGTTGAGCGGACCGTACTGCACATCATCGCCTGGCTTGCCAGTCTTTGTCTTCTTTGCAGCTTCGGTCAGTGCGTCAACAAAGTCGCGATAAATCTTTGGTCCGGCAATTACGCGAGTTGCTGCAGTGCAGTCTTGACCCGCATTGAAGTACCCAGTCATGGCAATTGTCTCAACCGCAAGTTCGATATCGGCGTCGTCAAAAATGATTACAGGTGCTTTTCCGCCCAGCTCGAGATGCACGCGCTTCAGACTCTTCGCTGCATCCCCCGCCACTTCCATTCCTGCACGAACTGAACCCGTGATTGAAACCATTCCAGGCGTGTCATGCGTAACCATTGAGCGTCCAGTGTCACGATCACCACAAATGACATTGAGTACGCCTGGAGGCAATACTTCTCCAGCAATTTTTGCAATCAATGCAGTCGACGCTGGGGTCGTATCGCTCGGCTTCAGCACAGTTGAATTACCTGCCGCAATAGCGGGAATAAATTTCCACACACCCATCATCAGTGGATAGTTCCATGGAGCAACTTGCGCGCACACACCAATTGGCTCACGACGAATATATGAAGTGAAGTTGGTCATGTATTCGCCCGCGCTCTTACCTTCGAGCATGCGCGCAGCACCTGCAAAAAACCGAATCTGGTCCATCATTGGCGGCACTTCTTCGCTAAACGTAATCGCTCGTGGCTTTCCAGTGTTTTCGATTTCGGCTTCGATCAACTCGGTCATATTTGCTTCCATCGCATCGGCGATGTCATTGATTGCTTTCTGACGAACCGAAGGCGTGGAGTGTTTCCACGAATCGAATGCTTCTGCAGCTGCTTTCATCGCGCTATCCACATCTGCAGGGCCGGACAATGCTGCCGTTGCATACTGTTTGCCGGTTACAGGATCGATAATTGGCGTTGTGCGACCGTCTTGGGCTGCAACTTCTTTGCCGTTGATGTAGTTATTGAACGATTTCATAGGACAACACTAACCAGCGACGGCAAGTTGCATGAAATAGTGAGTGATCAAACGACTAGACAACAAGTTGCAGCGCCCATTTGGGCGTAGTGTCGGCTTATGACATCAACCGTTAAGACCCTCGGAGTGCCTAAAGAAATCAAGACTTTAGAGGGTCGTGTCTCACTCACCCCCGACGGTGTGCGCGAATTTGAGCGACTTGGCATTGAGGTATTTGTTGAGAAAAGCGCCGGAGAGGGTGCCTCCATTAGCGACGCCGAATACGTGGCAGCGGGTGCCACGATTGTGCCTACTGCGGCCGATGCGTGGAGCCAGCAAATGGTTGTCAAGGTCAAAGAACCAAAGGCTGAAGAATTTGGTTTCTTACGGCCAGACCTTACGTTGTTTACGTATTTACATCTCTCGGCATATCCGGCGGTTGCTGCAGCACTACAAAAGTCGAAGACAACAGCCATTGCCTACGAAACGGTGCAGCTCGATGACGGTTCGTTACCGCTGCTTGCGCCCATGAGCGAAATTGCTGGTCGACTTGCCACTCAAGCGGGAGCACACTTTCTCGAACGTCCACAAGGTGGTCGAGGCGTTCTGATGGGTGGTGCACCCGGAGTGCGTCCCGCAAAAGTTGTGGTCATTGGCGCAGGCAATGTTGGTTACAACGCGGCATGGATTGCAGCGGGCATGCAAGCCGAAGTCATCATCCTTGATAAAAATCTTGACCGTCTGCGCTACATCGAGCAAATTTGCATTGGTCGCACCACCACACTTGCTTCAAACCGCGGTGCGATCGAGCGCGTACTCGCTGATGCCGACTTATTGATTGGCGCAGTGCTGGTTGCCGGTGCCCGCGCACCAATTGTTGTCAGTGATGACATGGTTCGCAGCATGAAACGTGGCTCAGTAATTGTTGACGTTGCGGTAGACCAAGGTGGATGCATAGCAACTACGCATGAGACCACACACACCGACCCCGTGTACGAAACTCACGGCGTCATCCATTACGCAGTTGGCAACATGCCAGGAGCAGTTCCAAACACCAGCACGTACGCACTCACCAACGCGACATTGCCATATCAGATTCAGATTGCAACACTCGGTGCACGTAACGCAGCACTACAAAGTCAGGCAATACGTTTCGGAGTCAACGCTGCGAATGGACACATTACGAGCGAGCCAGTAGCGCGCGAACTTTCGACTGACTATGTCAGTCCCCTTGACGCACTGAGTTGATATGCGTTAGCTAGCAATAGCTAATCGCAGCAACTATCGCGCCAACCGCACGACGCACAACGAAAGTGCGCATGCTCGGCATACAGATCAGAGCCACATTGTTGGCACTCCGAAAAAATACCGCGTGGCGAATTGCACGTAGCCGCGCTCGTTACCAATTGTTCCGCTGTTGTAGCGTGAAGGTCGAGTTGAATATTGACTGATTGATCCATAATCCACAGTATTGCCGATCCAACGACAACCATGACTGATACCAACGACTCGCCCATCAATCAACCCCGACGAGGTAGCGCCCGAGCCGCCCTTCGAGTGCGCGACTTCCGCCTGGTGTGGTTTGGATCCTTGGGCTCAAACATCGGCACATGGATGCAAAATGTGGTGCTTCCTGCCTATGTGTACCACCGAACAGGCAAGGCATCTGTTGTGGGTTTGCTCATTTTTGCCCAACTCGGACCACTACTTTTCTTATCCATCCCAGCGGGTGTTATCGCCGATCGATTTGATCGCAAAAAATGGCTCATCTCAATGCAGATCGTTCAGCTTTCATTTTCGGTCGCCCTCGCGACCCTCGCACTAGGAACTCCACCCATCTGGGCACTTTTTGCAGCCGCATTCGGCGTGGGCATCGGCAACGCACTTAACGCCCCGGCATGGTCGGCTCTATTGCCGTCACTCGTGCGCCCAGAAGATTTATCGGGAGCGATCGCACTGAACAGCACCGTCATTAATGGTTCGCGCGTCGTGGGTCCAATCACCGTTGCGGTCTTCTCGCAATGGGGTGTAACCACTGCAGAATTCTTTTATCTCAACGCAGCAACATATCTCTTTGTAATCTTTGCTTTACTCAGGGTGACAGTGCCTGAATTGGTGCCGGATCCAACGCAAGGTTGGCGTCGCTTTACAGTCGGGCTCTCTATCGCGCGCAACAGACCAGTCGTGCGTCGACTCATAGTTTCACTCGCCACATTTTCTCTTCTTTCTCTACCGTATGTTGGTCTGTTTCCCGCGGTTGCCAGACTCACTTTCAAAATTGATGAAAGCGGATCAACATACAAGTGGCTATACGCAACTTGGGGTTTCGGTGCATGCCTTGGCGGTCTCGCCATTGGTACTGTCTTTTCGCATCTAGACATGCGTCGACTCATTCAATGGGGATTCGCGGCATTTTCTGTTGCAATGTTTTTCTTTGCATTGTCACAGTCGCCTCTACCGGCTTTTATTTCTGGATTCTTTTTAGGATTCGCATATTTCGCCACGACTACAGCAATGATGACAGTCGTACAAATGCGACTCGAACCCGAAGTGCGAGGTCGTGTGCTCGCATTGTGGTTCATGTCTTTCGGTGGACTCGTCCCAATAGGAAATATATTTTTCGGCCCACTCATTGACCGTTATGGTTCGCGAGGAATGCTGCTCATCAGTTCTGCGACCGCTCTATTCCTGGCCTGGCGATGCAATATTGCAGCACTCGATAAAAAACAACTGCAACTCGATAGTCAACACTCAGTCGGCTAAGAGCGACACAAGTTTCTCGAGCTGGGCAACGCGTGAACCCTTAACCAAAATTGCAGCAGTTTTTTCTACTGCTGAAAGCGTTGTCGCAACTTCATCGATTGTTCGCGATTGCACCCCATACAGATCTGTTCCAAGCGCAATAACTTCAATACCAAGCTGTTTGGCAAGATGAGAAATCATTAAATGCTCTTGTTTTGGATCAGATAACTCGGCCATCACGCCAAGCACAGCAATACGACGACTTGAATCGGTTGCGCTCAATGCATGAAGCGCAGCCGCCATTGACGCTGGGTTTGCGTTATATGAATCATCAATGATCAATGCGCCACTACGTGCAGTTCGGTGCTGCATTCGCATTTCCGACAGGATCGACGTCTCTATTGCGTAAGACGCCCTCTGAACATCCAGTCCTAAGATTCCGGCAACGGCAATGGCTCCAACTGCATTGTGCGCCATGTGCTCCCCCGGCACATTCATCTTCCAAGATGCTTTGCCCCACGGTGATTCAATCGACACCGACGCACATGCGCGCTCGTCCAAAACACAACTAGTCATCTGTACTGTGGCCGAAGAAGATACGCCATAGGTGATTACATTTGCGTCGGTCAGAGATCGCATTGCAACCACTCGTTCATCGTCAGCATTCAGAACAGCGAAGCCCGACGCATCAAGCGACATAACGAGTTCACTTTTTGCGCGAGCAACTCCGTCAATGTCCCCTACTCGTTCGGTATGCGCTGATGCGATCCTTGTAACAACACCAATGTTTGGCCGAGCAATCGCGCACAGTCGAGCTATCTCTCCAAAACCTCGCATACCCATTTCGAGTACGAGCGCCTCCACATCATCTGTGGCATTCAAAATAGTCACGGGAAGACCCTGGTCATTATTAAAGGATCGCTCATTTGCGGTTACTCGCAACGAAGAGCCAAGTGCAGCGGCAATAAAATCTTTAGTACTTGTCTTGCCAACAGATCCAGTTACACCAACCACACGGTCAGCAAGTTGTGCATCAAGTTTGTTTCGGCCCCAAGCACCCAATTGCAAAAGTGCCGCGAGTGTGTCTGGCACCGTAATCGATGTGCGACCAAATGTTTTGCCAGTGGTTAAATACGCCCCGGCACCTGCAGTAAGTGCTGCCAAAACAAATTCGTGTCCATCGCGCTCAGCCACAATTGGCACAAAAAGTTGCCCTGGGCGAATGCTGCGCGAATCAAAACTGACACCAGAGAGATGAGCATTTTGACCAACGAGTGTTCCATTGGTCGCTTTCGCCACATCGGCGGCCATCAAGCGCATAACGCAATCCTACCGAGCAACAGCATTGCCATAATGCAGTGACGTGCCAATTGCCGGCCAATTACTAGTACCGTGTTTTCAATGACTTCGACACAACGCATTCATGTCATCGTGCTCTTTGGTGGAGAATCCGCCGAACACGATGTCAGTTGCGTTACTGCAGCGCACGTGCTGCAAGCTTTAGATGCCAAGAAGTATCGCATCACCACGGTCGGCATTAGCCGCAACGGTCAGTGGCTTCTCGTCTCCGAACATGCAGCCGACAAACTCATTGTCGCAGGAACACCTACCTCGATTACCGAAATTGTTGGTCAAATTCGCAGCGACGAACGTGCCGTTGTGTTGCCGCTCTTGCACGGACCGCTTGGCGAGGACGGCACGATTCAAGGCGTTGTCGAAGTTGCAAACATTCCATATGTCGGTTCGGGTGTTCTTGGAAGCGCTGTCGCAATGGACAAAGGTGTTGCCAAACAACTCCTGGCAGTCAACGGAATACCCCAACCAAAGTACGTTTCACTGCACGAACAGCATGTCACTGATGCCGCCCTGCAACACGCGATCGACACACTTGGACTTCCAGTGTTTGTGAAACCCGCCAACATGGGTTCATCTATTGGAGTAACTAAGGCTCACAATATAGATGAACTCCGAGCATCAATTGCTCTAGCTATTTCGTATGACGAATGGGTGCTCATAGAAGAAGCAATCGTTGGTCGAGAAATTGAAGTTGCGGTTCTTGGCAACCTCACCGTACGCACATCGCTCCCAGGAGAGATCATCCCGAGCAGTAAGTTCTACGACTACAACGACAAGTACGTAAGCGATAGCGCGCAGCTCAAAATCCCGGCGCCACTTTCTGCGATCGAAACTGAAGCAGTACAAAAACTTGCGGCAGTTGTTTTTCACACCTTACGCGCGGAAGGTATGGCCCGAGTCGACTTCTTCTATGAAGAAGGCGGACGAGGATTCCTCTGCAATGAGATCAACACAATCCCTGGGTTTACGCCAATCTCGATGTACCCAAAGTTGTGGCAAGCATCTGGTGTCTCATACTCACAACTTCTCGATGAACTTATTGAGTTGGCATTCGAACGCCACTCACGCCGCCGACGCAATACGGCTCGTTAATTCAACCCGTCTAGCTTCCCGATGCGGGGATATTCAGAATCTGGCCTGGATACAACAACGCACTTGAGCTATTGAAACCGTTAGCACTGAGTAGTGATCCAAGCGACACACAGAACTTTTTGCGAATGATGTACATCGAGTCACCCTTTGCAACCTTGTATGTGCCTGCGGGGCGCGGATCGCAACCAGGTTGGCTTGGGCCGGCAGCAACATCCGGTGCCACGTTGATCTGAGGATTATTCACCGTTGCGGTTGGTGGAATTTTAAGAATTGATCCTGGAAACGGAAACTGACTCGTTGCAACGAGTCCATTCCACGACAACAACTCGGCCACCATGATCCCGTACAAGTTGGCCACCAAACTCGGTGAGTCGCCCGCTCGAACGGTGTATATCTGCTCAACACCAACCGCACCAATAGGCAATGTTGTGACGATATTGGGGAGCGTTGACTCCACTGGAGGGATTGTTGCGAAATCTGTAGGCCCAACAGGAACAATTGTTGTCGCGGTACCAGCAATAGTCGTGCTGCATGCGCCAACAAAAAATAGGCTCATCAAAATTACTGCCGCGTGTTGGATTGCTTTTGTACTGCTCGTCATTAAAGCCAATAATAGACGCAAAGATCTTTAATCAGCGATTAATCACTGAATAATAAAGCACTATGCCATTGGGCGAGCAGAGGCAGTGATTGGTTCGGGAAGTGTTGATGAGCCCATCAATCGCTTGTCAACGGCTGCCGCACAAGATCGACCCTCGGCAATCGCCCACACGATCAGGCTCTGTCCACGACCCATGTCACCAGCCACAAACACTCCAGGAATATTTGTTGCGTAATCGTCGGTGCGGGCAATGTTTCCTCGTGGATCCAGTTCAACACCCAGTTGTTCAAGCCATGCTTTCTTTTCCGGACCAACAAACCCAAGCGCAAGCAGCACCAAGTCGGCCCGCAATTCGCGTTCAGTGCCCGGCACTGTCACAAATTTTCCGTCAACTAGTTCCACTTCATTGAGAACAAGGGCACGTACGACACCTTCCGAATTCCCAATAAATCGATCTGTATTCACACTGAATATTCGCTCACCACCTTCTTCATGTGCCGAACTGGTGCGAAACACCAGACTCCACTGCGGCCAAGGATTCGAGTCAGCACGTACTTCGGGAGGACGCGGCATGATCTCGAGCTGAGTCACGGAAAGCGCACCTTGTCGATGTGCTGTCCCAAGACAATCTGCACCGGTATCTCCTCCACCGATGATCACCACATGTTTGCCATGTGCACTAATCGATGTTTCGGCAATGTCGCCCTGTTGCACGTGATTGCTCGGCGGCAAATATTCCATCGCCTGATAAATGCCTTTCAACTCCCTGCCGGGCACCGGCAAATCGCGCCATTGAGTCGCACCACAGGCCAACACAACTGCGTCATGTGAAGCAACCAATACATCAATGTCGACATTGTCGCCAACAGAAGCATTGACGCGAAACTCAGTTCCTTCTTGTGTCATCTGCTCGATGCGCCTATCGATATGACGCTTCTCCATTTTGAATTCCGGAATGCCGTAACGCAACAATCCGCCGATGCGATCGTCGCGCTCAAGCACCACGACATCATGTCCGGCACGAGTGAGCTGCTGTGCGGCTGCCAGGCCGGCTGGGCCAGAGCCAATCACTGCAACACGCTTACCAGTCCTTTGTGCAGAAACGAAAGGAGTTACCCAACCTTCGCTCCATGCTCGATCAATTATTTCAACTTCAACTTGCTTGATTGCAACCGGATCTTGATTAATCCCCAAAACGCATGCCGATTCACATGGTGCAGGACATAGCCGACCCGTAAATTCTGGAAAGTTATTTGTTGCATGCAATCGGTCAAGTGCCTCACGCCAATTATCGCGATACACAAGGTCGTTCCAGTCTGGAATCAAGTTGCCAAGCGGACATCCGTTATTACAAAAAGGAATACCGCAGTCCATGCATCTTCCTGCTTGATGCTTGAGATCGACAGCAGGAAACGCTTCATAAACCTCGCGCCAGTCTGCGACACGCACGGGTATCGGACGACGCTTTGGCGTTGTGCGCTTCCAATTAATAAATCCTGTTGGCTCACCCATTGACCGGCTCCATCACTCGACGAGAAGTTTCTTCTTCGCTCACACCATCAACTTTTGCTTGATCGATAATGGCCATGACTCGCGCATAGTCTCGCGGCAGCACTTTGCGAAACTTCTGACATGTCGCATTCCACTTCGCAAGCATCCCCGCACCAAGAGGAGACTCAGTCAACCGTACGTGTTGCTCCAATGTTTCGCGCAACCACAATGCATCCTGTGCATCTAGTTCCACCACATCCACCATCTCAACATTGACTCGCGACCCAAACAATCCATCTTCGTCATATACATAGGCGATACCGCCGCTCATGCCGGCCGCAAAATTTCGGCCAGTTGCCCCAAGCACAACAACCCGCCCACCCGTCATGTACTCACATCCATGGTCACCGATGCCTTCCACAACAGCAAGAGCTCCCGAGTTGCGCACACAAAAACGTTCGCCGACAAGTCCGTTAATAAAAATCTCACCCGAAGTCGCGCCATATCCAATTACGTTGCCAGCGATCACATTATTTTCTGGACGGAAAGTGGCACGAAGACTTGGTCGCAAGGTAATGCGTCCACCGGACAAACCTTTTCCTAGATAATCATTTGCATCACCAAATAGCGAAACGGTTATTCCCTTAGGCAAAAATGCACCAAGGCTTTGTCCGGCCGAACCAGTGAAGCGCAACGAAATTGTGTCGTGCGGCAAGCCCTCACTGCCCCACTTCTCTGTGACGGCGCTCCCGAGCATGGTGCCCACGGTGCGATTGACGTTGCTAATTGGCAAATCGATTTCAATTGGCAGAGCATCTTGGATTGCACTGGCACATTGCATTAACAATTGCGTATCCAATGCATCGCTCAGACCGTGGTCTTGCATAACCGAATGATGCAGCGTCTGCCTATACGGATTCTGCGGCGCTGCCAAAATTGGCGAGATGTCGAGACCTTTTGCCTTCCAGTGCGTGACAGCATGACGCGTGTCAAGCACCTCAACACGCCCGACCGCTTCCTGCAGGGTCTTGAAACCAAGTTGCGCAAGGTACTCACGCACCTCTTGAGCAATGTATTCAAAGAAGTTGACAACAAACTCTGGCTTGCCATTAAAACGCTTACGCAGTTCTGGGTTCTGTGTTGCAATCCCGACCGGACAGGTGTCGAGGTGACACACTCTCATCATCACGCAACCACTCACTACGAGTGGTGCTGTCGCAAAACCAAACTCCTCTGCACCGAGAAGCGCGGCCACAATTACATCGCGTCCAGTTTTCATTTGACCGTCAGCTTGCACCACGATGCGGTCACGCAAGCCGTTGAGCAACAAGGTCTGTTGGGTCTCGGCCAATCCAAGTTCCCACGGCGCGCCAACATGTTTTAGAGAAGTGAGGGGTGAAGCGCCAGTACCACCATCGTGTCCCGAAATTAAGACCACGTCAGCTTTGGCTTTGCTCACGCCTGCAGCAACTGTGCCGATACCAACCTCGGCCACCAACTTGACATGCACTCGAGCCGTTGGGTTGGAGTTCTTGAGATCGTGAATGAGTTGCTTCAAGTCTTCGATCGAATAGATGTCGTGGTGAGGAGGTGGACTAATGAGTCCAACACCAGGAGTTGAATATCGAGTTTTAGCAATCCACGGATACACCTTGTGACCAGGCAACTGTCCACCCTCGCCCGGTTTTGCACCTTGAGCCATTTTGATCTGCAGGTCATCAGCGTTCACGAGATATTCGCTCGTCACTCCGAAACGACCGGATGCAACCTGCTTGATGGCCGATCGCCTTGAGTCGCCGTTCGGTAACGGAATATTACGCTCTGCGTCTTCGCCGCCCTCACCCGTATTGCTCTTGCCACCAATTCGGTTCATTGCAATCGCCAGAGTTTCGTGAACCTCGGCAGAAATAGATCCGTAGCTCATTGCTCCTGTAGAAAAACGCGTGACAAGACTTGCCACCGACTCAACATCTTCAATTGGCACTGGCTTACGGTCCGCCGCGAATTCGAATAGCCCGCGCAATGTGGACAACACGCGCGACTGATCATCTACCGACTTGGTGTATTGCTTAAAAACGTCGTATCTGCCTTCGCGGGTTGCGTGCTGCAATCGATACACAGTTTCTGGATTGAACAAATGATGTTCACCTTCTCGCCGCCACTGGTACTCACCACCTAGTTCAAGTTTGCGATGCATCCGCTGATCTGGGCGAAGCGGATGCGCAATGGCGTGACGTGCAGCAACTTCCTGAGCGATTTCGCTCAGCCCGATGCCATCTAAGCGCGACACAGTTCCAGTAAAAAATTCACCCACAAGTTCTTTGCCAAGACCAAGAGCTTCAAATATTTGCGCGCCGGTATATGAAGCGACGGTTGAAACTCCCATCTTCGACATCACCTTAAGAACGCCCTTGCCCGCAGCCTTGATGTAGTTGTTGATTGCCTTTTTCGCATCAATACCACCGAGCCCATTGGCCCCAGTCCCATCATTCGCTGCAATCATGTCTTCAATCGACTCAAATGCAAGATACGGATTAATCGCACCCGCTCCATAACCAATGAGCAATGCCATGTGATGCACTTCGCGCGCATCGCCACATTCAACTATCAAACCAACTTGCGTACGCTTCTTTTCACGAATGAGGTGATGATGCACCGCGCTCGTTAGCAACAGTGACGGAATCGGGGCAAAAACTTCATCAGAGTTTCTGTCTGAAATAACAATGATGCGAGCGCCACTATCAATTGCTTCGCTAGCAGCTACCCGTGCCGCATCGAGCGCATCGCGCAGTCCCTGTTCTCCATCGGCAACCCTGTACAAGCCACTCACCACAACAGATTGCAATTGTGGATATGCATTGTCATCGTTGATATGAATAATTTTTGCTAAGTGATCGTTGTTGATGACTGGAAATGGCAGCACAAGTTGCCGACAATGTTCCGGGCCTGCTTCGAGCAGATTGCTCTCTGGTCCGACTGCGGTTCCAATCGAAGTGACGACTTCTTCACGGATTGCGTCGAGCGGTGGGTTCGTGACTTGGGCGAACATCTGTTGAAAATAATCAAACAACAAACGCGGCCGTGCCGACAACACCGCAATAGGCGTATCCGTACCCATCGAACCAAGTGGCTCGCCGCCACTCTTGGCCATTGGCGCCAAAATGATCTTGAGTTCTTCGTGCGTGTAGCCAAATACTTGCTGGCGCCGCAGCACACTGTCGCGACTAAATACCATGTGCTCTCTGGCAGGCAAGTCGCCCAGTTCTACAAGTCCAGCGTCTAGCCATTCTTGATACGGCGCGGCTTCACTCAGTTGCTGTTTAATCTCTTCGTCTTCAACAATGCGACCAAGATGCGTGTCAATCAACAACATCCGACCTGGCTGCAGTCGACCTTTGCGCACAATCTTGGCTTGATCGATCTCGACAACTCCAACCTCGCTGGCCATGATCACAATGTCATCGTCGGTCACCCAGTAGCGACTGGGTCGGAGTCCGTTACGGTCCAACACTGCCCCAATCAGAGTGCCGTCAGTGAACGCAATACAGGCTGGTCCATCCCAAGGCTCCATCAATGAAGCATGGAATCGATAGAAGGCACGCTTTTCTGCGGTCATCGTCTTGTTGTTTTCCCACGCCTCGGGGATCATCATCATCACTGCGTGAGGCAAACTTCGTCCACCCAGGTGCAGCAACTCGAGCACTTCATCAAAACTTGCAGAGTCGCTACCACCCATTGCGCAGATTGGAAAAGCTCGTTCGAGATCCGGCAGCAAGTTACTGCTGAGCAGAGACTCTCGAGTACGCATCCAGTTGCGATTGCCTTGCACTGTATTGATTTCACCGTTGTGGGCGATAAATCGGTACGGGTGAGCAAGCGGCCACGATGGAAATGTGTTGGTAGAAAATCTGCTGTGCACGAGAGCGATCGCTGACTCAATTCGTGAATCGGTGAGGTCTGGGAAAAACATTGCTAACTGAGGCGTTGTCAACATGCCTTTGTAGATCAGAGTTCGGCTCGACAAAGACGGAAAGTATGTTTGCAACTCTGTTGGCAATTCGTGTTCAATGCGCTTGCGAACAATAAACAACTTGCGATCTAACTCGATCTCCCGCGCGCCTTCTCGATCCGCGACAAACACCTGCGAAAATGCCGGCATCACGTCTCGCGCGCTTTTCCCAAGACAACTTGGATCAACTGGCACTTCACGCCATCCCAAAACATCTAGGTTCTGCTCAGCAACGATTCGCTCAACAGCAATTACTGCTACCTCGCGAAGGTTTTTGTCAGCCGGCAAAAAGGCAATCCCAACTCCGTAGCTACCCACTGTCGGCAAAACAAAATTCGCGACTTCGGAGAAAAACCGATGTGGAATTTGAATGAGGACACCTGCACCGTCTCCGGTTTCTACTTCCGCTCCAGTGGCACCTCGATGCTCCATGCTGCACAGCGCGCCAATTCCCATTGCGACGATGTCATGCGACTTGCGACCCTTAATGTCAACGACAAACGAGACGCCACAAGCGTCGTGTTCAAATCGTGGGTCGTACAAACCGCTTGCAGGCGGCATCAATTGTTGCATCGTCGTCGTGTCCTATTTGACTACTAGGTTCAGCTGACTTCGTTCAGGCTGAACTTTT
>JBIIAC010000004.1:0-50052 GCA_044240045.1 Ilumatobacteraceae bacterium | reverse complement strand
GGGATGGCGGCTATTGGACTTCTTCTGAGTACGGCAGCTCACACGCGATTCAACAGTATTTCGTCAACGGCATGCAGAGCAGCGACGGCAAGAACGTCACGTACTACGTGCGTCCAGTGCGGGCTTTCTGATTTTTTGTCCATTGGTACGGATTTGGTACGACCCCGTGAACGCTTATCTGAAAACTGGGGGATAGGCGGGACGGTGGACGCCGAAATCGAGTGACGATCCGACTGTTTAAAGCCGAACGGGATTGTGGGTGAGGGTTTTCGTGGATTTCGATTCCCGGCGTCGCCTCGAATGTATTACCGTTGCCCCATCTGTTCAACAAGATTGGTGTGTGGTCAATGGGTGAGTGGGAAGACGGCCTTGGGGTAGCGAGGGATCGCGGGATCATCGACGAAGAGTTGAGAAATCGCCTTCTAACGCTTGAGTTTGATCGCGAGCATAAGCAACAGGGTTTTCCCATGCGGATCGCACTCATGTTGTTGGGATCAATCGTGTTGCTGATTCCTTTAGTTGCGGTGACGGTACGAGTACTTGGCCCTGATCCATCCCAGCTGTTGATTGCGCTTGTGTTATTGGTGTTCAGTGCAATCGCCGAAGGTATTGCTCTCTTGGTGCGGCGCGCAAAGCCTCTTACTTTTTTGGCTGGAATTATCGGTTCGTTCGCAGGCATTCCACTTGGAATCGCGGTCGTTGTGTTGTTGCCCAACGACGCCAGTGCAACAAATGGCGCAGTTGGATCGTGCATTGCCGCTCTGTGGTCGTTGCTGTGGTTTAGGCGTACCAAGGGCGGTATCCCCGTCGCTGTGATGATTGGCGAAATTGCAGTTTTCATCGGACTGGTCAGCGATTCTGCTGGTCTCGGCACAGAAAATGCTGGCATATTGCTTTGTGTGTTTGGAATCGTTTGTTCGGTGGGCGGAATCCTCGGTCGAATCCGTCCAAGTCTGCCACCCCTCACTGCGTCACTCATCGTGATCGGGGTCGGATCAATTATGCAAAATTCTTATGGCGGCAAGTTCGTTGCAGTAATGGGCATCTCGATATCCGCATTGCTTTTTTTGCTTGCTTACAAGCGCTCCGAAGCGCTCATGGCATCTGTGGCTGCTATTTCGACTGGTGTTTGGGGCGTGGTGTTGGCGGCAACGCTGACAACGGGAGCATTTGCGCCAATAATCGCAGCCGCAGTAATTGGAGTCGCACTTATTCTGTGGGGACTACGTCTATCACGCTTGCAAAAATAGTGAATAAATAGAAAGGGTCGCTCACTAGCAGTGGTGTATCTTAGCCGGCGAGTACTGCCGGTTATTCGTGTAGCGAGCCATCGGGCATTGTTGCCCCAGTGAGTTCGACGCCAGTCATGTTTGCGCCTGTTATCACTGCGTTGGTCAGGTTTGCACCTGTGAGGTCGGCATGCGAGAGATCTGCGTGATCAAGCACTGCACAGGTCAGGTTGCAAAAGATCATGTGCGTGTGCCGCAAATATGAATTATGCAAGTTGGCCCCAGTGAGGTCAGCTTCTGAAAGGTCTGCTTCCGATAAATCGGCATGATCGAGAACGGCGTTCGTCAAATTTGAATTAGAAAGATCTGCTTCAAACAGATTTGCAAGAACAAGATTTGCGCCCGAAAGGTTTGCTCCAGAAAGTTCGGCACCTTTGAGATATGCATGTTTCAAATTGGCTTTTTGTAGATCGGCACCACTCTCAATCTTGTAGCCATTGACGTTCATGTAGGGACTGTAGTACCAATTGCGTCCTTGCCTAGCGGCTTCAATATGGGTCGTGCGAAAACAGCACTACCGACCATGACAACAGCAAAAACTATGAAAGGGCCTCTCAGACCGAGGTATCGAGCAGCGACGCCACCAAAGGCTGCACCGAATGGCACTACGCCCCATGACACGGTGCGAAATGCGGCATTCATACGTCCGAGCATTCGAGCAGGGGTGAGTTGTTGTCGGAGTGTGGTGTTGACGATCATCCAAAGACCGTTTCCAACCCCGAGCAAGATGTAACTGGCCACCGCCACGTATCGACTGGACGTGAAGGCGATGCCGATAGACGAGACAGCCCATACCCAAAGTGCGAAGGTGATTATCCCGGATGAATCAAAGCGATTGGACAGCGGTCCGATAATAAATCGACTTACGACCGTGCCTAGTGCAGCGCCAACGGATAGAGCGGTAAATGTAAGTTCGCCGCTGTGAAGCAAATCGGTTGTGTACAAAACCAGCAGTGCGGCGGCTGCGAAGTAGAAGAAATTGAGGATGGTGAGTATCGCAGTGAGTCTGCGTAGCACGGGGTTATCGCGTAAGAACTTGAGCCCGTCGAGCATGTCGTCTCGTAGTTTTGTGGTTGGTGCTTCAACGCCATGCACGTTAGGAATTGCCTTGATCAGTGCAGCCGAACCGGCGAATGTAATTGCGTTGGCAGCGAATGGCAGCGAAGAAGCCGTATTAAAAAGTACGACGCCGAGTGATGGACCCACAAATTGAGCACTCGTTACTTGAGCACTTGTAAATCTCGCATTGGCATCCATAAGTTGGTCTGGCGTAATGAGGTCGGGCAAAATGCCCTGAGCACAATTGGTGTGCAATGTTTCGCAGATGCCTAGCGAGAAAGCACATGCATACAACACCCAGATATTTGAGTGATCAGAGACGATTGTTAAAGCAAGCGCAGCAACGATTGCGCAGCGTGTGATGTCGGCACCGATCATCAGTCGGCGACGGTCCATCCGATCTGAAATGGCGCCGGTGAACAGGGAGAACAACAACCACGGAAGTTTGGTTGCAATGGTGATGCCCGAAATAAGGACTGGGTCTCTGGTGAGTAGTGCTGCAAGTAGAGGGAAGGCAGTGAGAAACATTCCATCTCCGGTGCATGACGACCACACCGAGAGAATGAGTAACCGAAAATCTTTACCAAGAGTACGTGGTTGACGCGACACCAGCTAGTTCATACCCATTGCGCTCGTGATCACGAGGCAAGACTAATCGTGAGTGAAGTTTGGTAGTGGTTTGGGCTTAGCCAACAACCAATAACAGTAATAACTGGCCAGTCGTGTGGCTCTCCACTTCAAACTGTCCCGCCTGGTCAAGGACCAGACTCATTACGCCCGGCTCGCCCTTTTTTGCTTCGACTCCAACGTCATACACGTGAAGGTGGTAATCCTGGTCTTCGTTTGGGTCGGTAAGGCTAATAGTGACTGCTGATCCAAGGGCTACTTTGACAACTCGTTCTCCGGCGAGTGTTTCGTAATCGTCTGTTCCCACAATCACATTGATGCTGACACTGCCGTCTGCATTCACAACTGCATCAGTTGGAGCTACGACTGTTGATGCCGTTGCATCCATTGTTCCTTCTTCGTTTACAAGCATTGATGTCTCTGAAGTGGTACTTGATGATGAGCCGCAAGCTGTGAAAGTGAGGGCAAAAAGGGAGGTGATAATAGGGTGTTTACGCATTAGACGATCTTAATCCGAAGTGATTATCTGTAGTCCGTTTGTGATCGTGACTGAAGTCCGAAACTACATGGAAATTCGCAATTCTGTAGGCATGCCTTACGAGTCGTAGTCTTGGTTCATGGGCTCACAAGTCGCAGTTATTACAGGCGGTGCGCAAGGTATCGGAAAGCAAACGGCACAAGTGCTGAATGATTTGGGTTGGTCGTTGGTGCTGCTTGACCTACAAGAAGTTGATGTGACTATATATAACGATGCCATGTCACTGGTAGGCGACATTACGAGCGAGGCGTATGTGAACTCTGCGGTGCAGGCCACGATGAAGCGTTTTGGTCGCGTTGATGCACTCATTAATAACGCAGGAATCTCATGTATCAGCGCCGCGCTCGACACGCCGGCTGATCTGTACCGCAAAGTGATTGATGTCAATCTTGTTGCGCCGTTTCTGCTCGCAAAGGCTTTTGGCAAAGTCATGATCGATGCGGGTAGCGGTGCGGTTGTCAACGTGGCATCAGTTGCTGGCATGCAAGGCGTTGCCGATAGATCTGCATATAACGCAAGCAAGCACGGTCTGATCGGTTTGACGCGAACACTTGCTGTTGAGTGGGGAGGGAAAGGTGTTCGCGTAAACGCGGTGTGTCCAGGTTGGGTAAAGACTGAAATGGATCACAAGGACCAAGCAGGTGGAAGTTACTCGGATGAGGACATTACGAATCATGTGCCGATGGGTCGCTTTGCTCGGCCTGATGATATTGCTCAGGCCATTGCTTGGTTATGCGACGCAAATAAGTCTGGTTTTGTGAATGGCATTTCATTGCCTGTTGATGGTGGTTGGACAGCTGATGGTTCCTGGCAGTCGTTACGACTTCGTCATCGAGATACGCAATAATTGGAAATAGTCAAACGGGGGAAGTAATGAGCGGCAGATTCGAGAATGGTTTCGATGGGCGTGTTGCGGTGGTTACCGGTGGTGGCACGGGCATGGGTCGTGAGATGGTGTTGCAACTCACAGCAGATGGCTGCGACGTAGCAACGTGCGATATCAGTGAAGAGAATCTGGCAGAGACTGCCGCATTGTGTGCCGCAGCGGGTAACAAGGGTCAAATCATTACATACATAGCCGACGTTTCCGTTGAGTTGGATGTGTTGGCGTTTCGAGATGTAGTCGCCCGTTGGCGCCAACATGTCAACCTGCTGTTCAATAATGCAGGCATTGCCCAGGGCTACAGCTTTGTGACCGGCGAGCGCGCGGATTGGGACAAGACGTTTGCTGTTTGCTGGTTCGGTGTCTATTACAACACGCGAGCGTTTCTTGATTTGCTCATTGCGGCACCTGCCGCGCACATTATTAACACGAGTTCGATCAATGGTTTTTGGGCTTCGATTGGACCTGCTCGTTCGCACACCGCATACAGCGCGGCAAAGTTTGCAGTGAAGGGTTTTACTGAGGCACTGATCACCGACTTGCGATTAAACGCACCTCACGTGCATGCCTCAGTAGTGATGCCTGGACATATTGGCACTTCGATCATTCTTAACGCCAACAAAATTTTCGGTCGTGAGCCAAAAGAGATGGATGCCGAGCAGTTGCTTTTGGAGAGAGAGCGTCTAACCAAATTTGGATTAGACGTCAGTTCGGCAAGTGACGAGGATCTTCGCGTAGGGCTACAGGCACTTGCAGAGGGATTCCGGGATCAAGCGCCAATGACTGCAAAAGATGCAACTGCAGTGATCTTGGAAGCAGTGCGTCGCGACAAGTGGCGCATACTCGTAGGAGAGGACGCAAAGATTTTGGATGAGATGGTTCGTCAAGACCCACAAGGCGCGTATTCGATTGAGTTCTTCGACAAGCTCAATGAGCGAGGTATTTTGGGCGGTCTGACCGGCGGGCTTGCTGCTCAGCCACCGAACAAACCATAATCACCCCGCACTTCCAGCACGACTAGTGTTGAAATAAACCACGAAAGAGGACACCATGGCTAACAAAGAACAGAAGAGCAACTCAAACAACAAAAAAGAAGCAAAGTTGTCGTTGAAGGAAAAGCGCCTCAAGAAGGCCGAAAAAAAGAAGGCTTAATTCGCCGTTTTTCTCGCACTAAGTTTGTTCGAAGCCCTAGAGGCGCGCAGCAAGCATGGACGCAATTTCTGGAGGCATAAAGTTATTCTCCGTAGTTGTGTCTGCTTCGACAAGTTCAACGAGTCGGTTGTACACATCAGCCGGGTCGAGTTGTCCTGTCGTGACCATTGAGCCAACAATGCGCATTAATTCGGCTGCTGGCGCATTGACAGACTTGTCATCAAACCATTCCCACATTGAGTTGGCCATACGGTCGTTGAAACCGGTGTTGTAAGGGCCAGGGTTGATCAGCGTGACGTCTACGCCTTGACCAGCTATTTCTGCTCGCAATGCCTTTCCCATTGCCTCCAATGCATGCTTTGTCATTGAGTAAGGACCAAATGATGGCCCGGATATTACGCCTGCAACTGACGACATGATGATGATGCGCCCACTACCGCGTGCGACCATCTGGGGAAGCACTGCTTGTGTAATGGCGAGTGTGCCAAATACGTTGACCTCGAAAAGGTGGCGCACACGGTCGATTGGAACATCCGCAATTGGTCCGGTTTGACCTGCACCCGCATTATTGATGAGTACGTCTATTGTGAGATTTTCAACCTGGGAAATATCATCGGTATTGGTGATATCTAGCTTGATGACCTCGAGTTGAGGTGCTTCTTCACGCAATGCGCTTGCTTGATTTTGAGTCTCGGTTGTTGCAATTACTCGATGGCCCTTTGCGGCGAGAGCCAATGCCGTGCCTTTTCCAAAACCCGATCCGGCACCGGTGATAAGAACTGATTTTTCCATGTGAAGTATTTCCTTGCGATCGTCTTGCGAGTAAGGCTTGCGATATTGTTGCCGACTATGACTCAACTCACGGTAATAGATGAAAGTGGTTCGCACTCACTTGAAAGGGTGGGCTTCGGTGATTTGGGCGTGAGTGCCAATGACTTTGAACGTGCTACCGGTTGGACTCTCAAAGTCGAAGGATTGTGTAAGGACGAGATATGTGTGCCAGTGCGTGATGCAGTCGCGTTGAGTGACGGCGTGTCTATTGATGTGGCCGAGTTCGCGCGAGTAACCGGACGAAAAACTGTTATTGACTCGGCACGCAATGTGGTGGCTATGGGAGAACAGGCTTCAAACAGGGCAGCATCCATGGCGACGCTTGATGCACCAAATTTCACGTTGCCCGACATCAACGGTAAACCAGTATCTCTGAGTGATTTTGACAAGCGCAAGAAACTCATACTTGCCTGGTCGAGTTGGTGAGGCTGTCGCTACGAGCTGCCGGTCTGGCAGCAACTCGCAACCGAATTAGCTGACTCTGGTTTCGTCATCATTGCTGTCGCTCTTGATGCAGATGTAGAAGCAGTGAAGGAATGGGCGACCAAGGAGCCATTGTCATACCCAGTGTTGATCGACACGATGCACATCGTTGCTGATCTGTACGGAATCGTCAATGTGCCAGCCGCTTTGTGGATAGACGAAAATAATACAATTGTGCGTCCAGCGGACAGCACGCCAGCCAGCGACATGTGGCGGTCATTTAGTGGTGTTGACTCTGCTGTGCATCATGATTTGCTTCGCAGATGGGTTCGTAACAACGAATTGACTATGGATGCCGACGAAGTGCGTTCGTTTCAGGTGCTACCAACCAACGAAGTGCAAGAAGCACGTTTGTATCGACGAATCGCAATTGCGCTACGCGAGCATGGCGATGAAATCGGTGCGTTGGAGTACATGGACAAAGCCGAACAACTTGCGCCTCATGATTGGACAATAAAGCGAGGCAATATGCCGCTTCGAGGTGTTGATCCATTTGGTGAAGAATTTATGGAGTTCGTTGGCGAATGGAGCGCGGCTGGAAGCCCGGGATTCAAGCTGGGGACAGGACGAGAAAAGAAGTAACGAGTGCCAAGTCTCCATAATGGGGACTGCCTTCGTCATAGATCTGCACTTCGGTAAACGCTGGTGCACTAATGAGTTGGCTTTTTGTTGCTTGCTGCAATACAGTCTCAAATCCGTTTGCGCTGAAGTGTTCTTTGTTGATACCGACCACCATGCGACCTCCCGGTCGAAGTGCACTCAACACATTGATTAGTGCATCCGGCCCCAAATGACCGTGTGTAAACGTGCCAGCCGAAATTGCGACGTCGTATTTGGATTTGGCAAATGAAATTGGTTCGGTGAGGTCGGCTTCAAACAGTTGGCTATACACAGGCTTGGAATCAACGCGGAATTTTGTTGACGCAACATGGAGCATTTCGGGAGAGATGTCGACACCGTCGATGATGCTCGCGGTAATCAACTCACTCACGCAGGTGCCAACAATGCCGGTGCCACATCCAATATCGAGAATTGTCTGTGGGGAACTCGTATCAACAAGCTCAGCACAAATGGCCGCAATAGTTTTTGGGTAGACATATTTATTGCGAAGAGCGAAGTCGGAGTCATAGGTCGAAGCCCAGTTGCGATATAAGGCTTTGTTGTCTTCGGGCGTTACAAGTGCGTATGCATCCTCGAGATTGATGGATGACTCGTTGTCGTCTCGCATGGTCGGCCCCTATGTTGAAGAACTTGCCACATGTTATGCGTCTCAGGCTTTCGCCATTTCAAATGAGCATTTTGGCGATCTCAGCGCGTGATTCATCTAACCTCTTGGGATGAAGAAACGCAGCATACTTTTCGGTGCAGCGTTGTTTTCGTTGATGTTCGTATGGTCACTTATGACGCCATTGTTCTCTGGCCCTGACGAGCCGGCAAATTACATCAAGTCAGCTGCTGCCATTCGTGGGGAGTGGGTTGGAAGTGAATTCTCTCCATCGATGCAGATGTCGTATTGGACGACCTACGTACATGTCAATCCACAATTTGGCACGCCCAATTTGATCCCTTGGCAATTCGCATCATTTCCAGATCGTCCTGGATATGACATAGCTATTGAAGATGCTCCTGCTAACGATGTTCCAACATGGACGAACATGGGGAGATACCCGGTTTTGCCATTCATTTTTTCGGGCGTTGGCACGTTATTGGGTCCAAATGATGTATCGGCTCGAGTCGCACGAGTGATGACCTGTTTGGTGTCTGCCTTGCTCTGTGCGGCAGCAGTTCTGGCGGTTTTGAAACGACGTAAGTCAGTTGCAGGAATTTTGATTTCGTGTGTTCCAGGAACGATCTTTTTGGCATCAACAATGAATCCGAGCGCTATCGAGATTTGTGCAGCAGTTGCAATGTGGGCAGTTGCACCATTAGTCGTCTCCGACAGTTTGGAAAAGTGGTCGACGCTTATCTTCGGGATATCAGGATCGTTATTGATTTTGACTCGTCCGCTTGGTCCCGCATTTTATGTTTTTATTCTTTTTCTGTGTTACGTCGCAACGCCCCGCAGGGTCAAGTTAATTCAGCTTTTAACTCAACACTGGCGTGTATTTAGTGTGCATCTCCTTGCTGTTTTGTTTGCAGCTTGGTGGTATTTAACTATTTATAGCTTTCACTTGTCGTCGAAGGTGAGTGCTGACTTACCGAGCATTTCAATTCGTGGTCAAATAGAAAGCGCATTGAAACACATTCCGACATTGCTTGATCAAGCGGTTGGTAATTTTGGTTGGTTGGACTCACCAATGCCGCGCGGTGCTCTTGTGGTAACTGCCCTCTCGGTGTCGCTCGTGATTGGGCGAAGCTTGTGGTTTATGACAAAAAGAGAGTTGATGGCGCTGTCTGTCCTTACGGCTACAACGGTATTGCTCGTTGTCGCGCAAGATATCAACTACTACTCGTTGTTGCGTAATTTTGGATCTCAGGGTCGGCACGTTGTTCCGCTGCTTGTTGGTCTTCCGATTATCGCTTCTGCCGCATTTGAGTGGAACCGTAAGTTGGAAGTGTTTGTTGCTTCTATTTGGGGACTTGTGATGGTCTGGGCGGGTTTGGGTGCAATGCGCCGTTACACCGTGGGCATAAATGGAGATAATGCGATGGACATGTTTAAAGATCGTGCTTGGAACCCAGTAATTGGTTTTTGGCCAACGATCGTGATGCTGGTTTTGTCAACGTTGGCAGTGGTGTGTCTGTTCCCATACAACAGGCCAGTTGCCGAATAACTAGCATCACTCGTTATGAACACCACTCCACAAGTGCTTGCTTTAACCGCTTTATGTATCGTCGCGATGATGCTGACGTTGTGGGTCGCGAGCCTGATTAAGAAAGACGCCTCAATTGTCGACATATTTTGGGGACTCGGTTTTGTAATGGTTGGCTGGGCTTCGTGGCAAATGTCTGATGCCAATTCGCAACGAGGAACAGTGCTCGCGGTGCTCACCACATTATGGGGTTTGCGACTCGGCGGATATTTGTGGTGGCGTAATCATGGCAAGGGTGAAGATTTTCGATATCAGGCGATGAGGAAGCACTATGGATCGAAGTTCGCGTTGAAGAGCTTGTTTATTGTTTTTGGTTTGCAAGGTGCGTTGATGTGGATCGTTTCATTGCCGGTTCAATTGGGTCAAATGACCAACAATGCCAATGTCGGAATCATCGGTTTTGTAGGCATCGCGGTCTGGGCAATTGGGTTTTCCTTTGAATCGATAGGCGATATTCAGCTGGCACGTTTTAAAGCGAACAGTGCAAATGCAGGAAAGGTTATGGACAAAGGTTTGTGGAAATTTACGCGACACCCTAATTATTTTGGTGACGCGTGCGCATGGTGGGGGATCGCACTCATCGCAGCCGAATCTCGTGTTGGCTTGTTCGGAATCTTCGGCGCATTGGTAATGAATATTTTACTCTTGAAGTATTCGGGAGTTCCGATACTTGAGAAGTCAATCAACAAGCGACGACCCGGTTACGAGGAGTATCAGCGCCGTACTAGCTCGTTCTTTCCAAGACTTCCTAAAAAATAGCTTTTAGGAGTTTTTTCCGCGCAACTTATTCCAGGCGCCGAAGGAATCGAGCGAAGCAATCGTCGATCCCATCGATTCGGGTTGCACGGGGTGACTAATGAGGAAGCCCTGCGCTTTTGAGCATTTCATCTCGGCGAGTATTTGCAACTGCTGAACGCTCTCGATTCCTTCAGCAACCATGTCAAGTCCAAGCGATTCACCCATCGCAATTATTGTGCGGACGAGTGAGCGAGCGCTTTCGTCTTGAGCAACGCCGCTCACAAACGACTTATCAATCTTGAGACGCTGAATTGGAAACTTCTGCAAAAGCGAAAGGCTTGAATATCCAGTACCAAAGTCGTCGATAGCAATACGAACGCCAAGATCACACAACGCGTTCAGCGCGTCGAGGGCCTGCTCGGGTTGGGAAATCATGACACTCTCGGTCACTTCGAGCCAAAGTTGTTCTGGTGGCACGTGCGCTCGCAGCAATGCTTCATTAACAACTGCAACAAAGTTCGGGTCGTGTAACTGTCGGGGTGACACATTGACCGACATGGTTGCATCACTGCGGCAAATTCCTTGCGTGATCCATCCCCGTAGATGTGTGAGCGCTTCGAGCAGCGCCCATGCGCCCAGCGGAACTATTGTGCCAGTTTCTTCGGCAATGGGAATGAACTCAGCTGGTGAAACTATTGTGCCATCGTCGCGTTGCCAGCGCATTAGCGCTTCGAATCCAACAACATCACCCATGTCGATGTCAACAATTGGTTGGTGTACAAGGCGCAACTCTCGGCGTTCTAGCGCACGGTAAAGCGCGGTCTCTATCGCAAGTCTTTGTGTGACGCGCTCGAGCATGGACTCATCAAAAACCGCAACGCAATTGCGCCCTGCGTCTTTCGCGCGATACATGGCGGTATCAGCGTGACGCAATAGGTCGTCGGCTGTAGAAGTAATGGTTGGGTGATATGACGAGACGCCGATCGACGATGATACGAATACATCGCCCTGACGAAGATTGAGTGGCTCATGGAAACTTTTGAGAACTTTGTCAGCCAATTGCATGGCATCGCTGGAATCCTGTGTGTCTGGATCGAGCACTACAAATTCGTCACCGGAGATGCGACCGACAACACAACGATGGGGAAGCGCATTGCGTAACCTCTGAGCAACCGCTATCAGTACGGCATCGCCAGCTTGGTGGCCGAGTGAGTCATTGATATTTTTGAAGCGATCCACATCGATGAACAAAACTGTCGGCTTACGTCCTTCCGTCCAGGCGGTAAGTAGCGAATTATTTACGAAGGTGAGCATCAAGCTGCGATTGGGCAAACCAGTGAGAGCGTCTGTTTGGGCCGAGTGAATAAGTTGGTGTTGAGTTGCCGCATTGGCGCGCACCGAGTGAATCACACGTGATGTCACCGCGGCGGTGAGCACGAAAATTGAAATTGTCTGCACAGCACGATCCGTTGAATCAACTGGATTGGTGAGTGCGAGAACTAGTACCGGCAGAATAAGTGCTGCAGTGGTCACGATTAGTCTGCCCATGAGGGGTCGTTGTGTCAGGATCGGGCCGCGTTCGGTAAGGGTCGAGATGGACGGATGAACAAATGCGGCTGAGGCTAAGAATAAACCCAAAATGTAGGCAGACGAAGAATATGTAGATGTGATGTTGATGCGACCAGCATCATTCGCTGAATATAAAAAATCTCCAATCAATGTGAAGGTGATCGCGCCAGCAACAAGCCAAACGGATGCGCTTCTTGCTGTGTCACCAAACAAAAGGGTTGCGAGTGTGAACAAGACAATTGCGCTGATGCCAAGTGTTGAACCCTGAATCGCGGCAATTAACGGAGTGATACTTTTCGTTCCGATTGTTGGTTGCAACAACACCGTCCAAATAAAGAACCATGCACCGAGTGCAACTATGAGTCCGTCAGCCAACACGGAAAGGGGGTCGCTTCCTAAACGGCTGCTTACGACAAAGACCAATCCGCCAGCAAGTAAGAGTTGTACAGCGAGAAAAAGCGCCTCAGGAATTGCTTGCAAACTCGGTTGGTTCGAGAATGACCCATCGAATATTTGTGCAATTGCCGAACAAAAAACGATCAACAGCAAGACTGGCCAGACTGAACGGTTTGGTTTGTTAACACGTACTGCAAACACGAGAGCGACGGAAAGTTGCACAGTTGCTACGAGATAGATCTTGTTGCTGAGGTCAACAGAATTGATCAAGGAATTGGTGATGGCGAGGATAAAGCCGGCGCCGATAAGACCCAATGAAATTCGTGCAACTGGCGCGGCTTTCACTGGCAAAACGGTACTACATCCCGATTTTGTCTGTATGGATGGGTTAATATTGGACAAGGCGGAGGAGTTAGGTCGTCGCTTTGCGGCGCCTGAAAACACCCAAGAAGTCAACTGTTCTAAAGGACCCGCCCAAATGTTTGTGACTCGTCACTCGCCAGTGACCGACCCAACGTTAAAGGATCAACTGTGGACGTTGTATTCGCGCGCTTACCTCCGCACGGCTGAAGATTCAGTGACCCATGAGATGCTGGATCGCCTGGAGTTCAATGATCAACTGACCGACCCAACAAATCGTGCCTGGGTTGTGTGGGAAGACTCGATGCCGGTTGCTATGTCGCTCGTGGCTACAGACGTGAAGCGAACGCGTTGGCTCAGTGAGCAATACTTCAAACGCAACTTTCCCGAGAAGTTCAAGGCTGGTCTAGTGCACTACGTGGTGTGGGCTGTGGTTGACCCAAGTTATGTGGTTCGTGGCGCAAGCATTTTTATGGCACGCCAAGCAATGGCAGTAGAAGCGCGAGAGGGCGCTCTGCTCGTGTTTGACATGCCAGAAGACAACCAACCGAACGCAACTGGTGGGGCTGCCGAACTGATGCGGCGAATGGCACGAATGGTTGGTGAGGCACAGTTGCTGCCTCTTACCGTGCAGCGTTATTACGCGCTCGATTTTCAGTCTGCCAAAAGCCCTGAAATATTGGGTCTTGGCGTTCCGGAAGAGAGCCAAGCCTTGGCTATGCAGCACAAACAATAATTCGCTTCATGCGCTAGATTTACAGAGTCATGAATCTGATTTGCAGCTTCTCTGCATGAACCTTCGATGAGCGTGTCCAACCTGTCTGTTCCAACAGTTTCGTTCGTCGTTTCTGGTGCCCACTTGATGTCAGGACTTCTCGGCGTACGTGACGAGCACTTGCGCTATATCGAAGATGAATTTCCAAGTTGTGCGATTCATGTCCGTGGTAATGAGATTTCAATCAGTGGTGCCGATGCGTCCTTGGTGAGCAAACTATTTGAAGAGCTCACCGAGCTCCTGCAACGTGGCGAGAATCTCGACCGTTCAGTTGTGATTCGTTCAATAGTGATGGTGCGCGCCAATCAAAGCCCAAGTCGGATTCTGACTGAAGAAATTCTGCGCACGACCGGTGGGAGAGTTATTCGTGCCAAGACAGCAGGGCAGCGAAGGTATGTCGAGGCAATTCGCGACAATGTGGTGACGTTCGGTGTTGGGCCAGCTGGTACCGGTAAAAGTTGGCTTGCAGTAGCGATGGCCGTCGAAGCACTGCAGATGAAGCGTGTCCAACGAATAATTCTTACTCGACCAGCAGTTGAGGCTGGCGAGCGTTTGGGTTTTTTGCCAGGTGATCTTGCTGCCAAAATCGATCCGTATCTTCGACCTCTGTATGACGCGATGCATGACATGGTCGGTGCGGAGCAAGCAAAGTTGTTTCTCGAGCGTCAAGTGGTTGAAGTTGCTCCGTTAGCTTTTATGCGTGGACGAACACTCAACAACAGTTTCGTAATCTTGGATGAAGCCCAAAACACGACTCCCGAACAGATGAAGATGTTTTTGACACGAATTGGGTTTGGCACAAAAGTTGTTGTCACCGGTGACACAACACAAGTTGACGTCCCGGATGGACGCAGTGGTCTCTTAGGTCTTGAGCGTGTTCTGACAGACATCCCAGATCTCGCGTTTGTGCATTTAGATGCAACCGATGTTGTACGCCACCGCATTGTGGCTGACATTGTTGCCGCCTATGAAAGTGCGACCAATGCGCGCATTAATTCGGACACAAGTTGGAAAAAGCGCGATGGCTGAGACTCGCCCCGGCCTGTCTAGACCGCGTCGTACAGGCGGAGATGGAAGCCCCGAAGTGTTTTGTGCGGATGAGCAAGTTACCGTGCCGGTTGATTTGGGTAGGTGGCAGACATTGGCCCTTGACGTCTTGGAAGCCGAAGGTGTGCGGGGAGCTGCCGAACTCACAGTTGTGTTTGTAGACGAAGGCACCATGCAGCAACTCAATGCACAATACATGGGCAATAATTATGCAACAGATGTCCTTGCCTTTCCCTTGGATGCCGTTGAGGCAACGCGAACACCAGGGCCTGGTGCTCTCACGAAGGGTCCAGACAAGAATGAATTTGATATTGCCGACCTTCCATTACTTCTTGGTGATGTGGTGATTTGTCCTGCGGTAGCAGTGAAGCAAGCTCCGTCGCATGCAGGCACTGAGGAAGATGAAATTGCGTTGTTGTTAGTTCACGGAATTTTGCATGTGCTTGGCAATGATCACGACACTCCGGACGCTGCAGTAGTAATGCAGGCATTTGAGCGTAAACATCTCGAAGCATTTCACTGGCATGCAGCTGCACCAGACAAATTTCGACATATTCCCGAGGTAATACAATGAGTTCAATTTTCGCCAAGGCTCCGACAACTTTGGATCTCTGGATGCTCCTGGTGATTGTGGTGCTCTTGTTTGTGTTGATCTTTTTGTCGCTTGCCGAGATGAGTATGTCGCAAATGACCAAACCTCGCGCGGCTGCGCTTGCCGAAAAGGGAGCAAAATCTGGCAAGGCTCTTGTGCGCTTGGCGGCTCAACCAGCCATGTGGGTCAACCCATTGTTGCTCCTCATCAACGTTTCACAAACTGTGCAGGCAACGTTGACTGGCATTGTTGCCAACAGTTTGTTTGGCCCAGCCGGAGTTGCGGTTGGTGTTGCGCTGAACGTCGTCTTGTTCTTTGTGCTCGCTGAAGCTGTACCAAAGACCTACGCGTTGCTCAACCCGATCAAGGGAGCAACGATCACCGCTCGCCCAATTGCATTTGTTGTGCGTTTCTGGCCGCTCCGCATTACGTCCGGACTACTTATCCGGCTTACAAACGTCATCGTCAAGGGCAAAGGTCTTGCACAAGGGCCTTTCATTGGTGAACAGGAATTTTTAGGAATTGTTGAAGCCGCTGCACAAGACAGTGTGATCGAGCACGAAGAGCGCGAACTTATTGAGTCGGTGATTGAATTTGGCGACACCATGGTTCGCGAGATCATGGTGCCCCGCCACGACGTCGTATTTCTAGATGATGACATGACGGTCACTTTGGCTCTTGACAAAGCTGTGGTTGAAGGTTTCAGTCGGTTGCCAGTGTTTAGAAAGGATGACGACGATGTGGATGACGTCGTGGGAGTTGTGTACGTCAAAGACTTGGTGATTGCAGAACGCTCGGGTAAGGGTGACAATATTCTGCGTGATTTGTTGCGCACAGTAGAGGTGGTGCCAGAAACCAAATTGGTTGCCGATTTGATGCGTGGAATGCAAGCAAAGAAATTTCACATGGTCATCGTTGCCGATGAATATGGGACCGTTACGGGGCTTGCGACGTTAGAAGATTGCTTAGAGGAATTAGTCGGTGAAATTATTGACGAGCACGATGATGAAGATGACTCTCTGATATTGCTACCAAATGGAGACCTTTTGGTTGATGGATCGATGCCAATTGCTCGACTCAACGATGAGATTTCTACGAAAATCCCGGAAACCGAATACGACACCATTGGTGGCTTCATCTTTGGAATGCTTGGTCGAGTACCTGTGATTGGGGATTCGGTAGAACACCAGGGCTGGAAGTTTTCAACTGAAGAGTTGGACGGTCGGCGAGTGCAGAAAGTGCGAGTCAGCACCATTACTGAATGACGGCTAATGTCGCCGACATGGAAATTTCACTGAACGGCAAGGTTGCACTTATAACTGGCGCATCGCGCGGAATTGGCAAAGCAATTGCGAAGTCGTATGTAGAAGCAGGCGCGAAAGTCATGCTGATGTCGCGCAAGGAAGATTCGTTGCGCGCGACAGCAGATGAGATTGGCGGAGACACTGCAATATTCGCAGGTAACGCAGGGGATATTGATACCGCACAAGCATGCGTTGCGGCGACGATCCAGAAGTTTGGAAAGATCGATATCTTTGTAAACAACGCGGCCACTAATCCGTATTCGGGTCCAACATTAGGCATTGATCCGGCTAGATACGACAAGACATTCCAAGTCAATCTCCGTGGCCCTTTGTTCTGGTGTCAGGCAGTTTGGGAAGCATGGATGATCGATCACCCTGGAGTCATCATCAATATCGCATCTGTAGGCGGTCTGCGCGCGGAGAGAGATCTTGGTATTTACAACCTGACAAAGGCTGCTCTCATCCACTTAACCAAACAACTTGCCGGCGAAATCGGACGCACTCGAGTTGTTGGAATAGCTCCAGGATTAGTGCAAACAGATTTTGCGCAAATGTTGGTTGATAATTATGGTGATGCGCTCGCGAAGCGTTTACCCACTAGACGCCTGGGAGTGCCCCAGGACATCGCAAACCTTGCGACCTTTCTGGCATCGGACCTGGCGAGCTGGATGACTGGCGAAACTTATTTGATTGATGGGGGCGCAGGAGTCTTTGCTGGCGGAATGTAGATTTTAACTTTTGATGCTAGGCAAAGCTTGTACGTCAACCTTTCCGAGACTTGTACGTGGAATTTCTTTAAGCAATATTATTAGCTGCGGGGCACAAAAAGCAGGAAGAGTTTGCTTGACGTGTTCGCGTAGATCGGCCAGCAACGTTGCTTTCGACGAATTTATGGAATCTCTGGGAACAATATAGGCAACGACTCGCTGACCCCATGTTGCGTCCGGCGTGCCGCGCACAATCACCTGATGAACACTTGGATGCAATTCGAGAGATTGCTCGACTATTGACGGCCACACGTTTTCACCACCTGTGATGATCATGTCTGTACGTCTGCCATGAACAGAAAGTTTTCCATCCGCGTTGATTTCGCCCATGTCACCGGTTGAGAACCAATCGTCCTCCAGGGTGTCGGTCTGGTTGTCACGATATGCGCGCATCAACATTGGGCATCGCAAAAGGATTTCACCATCCACAATTTTGACTTCTACATTGTCTAGTGGTTTGCCGTTGTACACAACACCTCCACCAGTCTCGGTCATTCCGTATGTGGTGATTATGTTGCTAGGCAAATTGGCTGGCGCGCTACTTCCACCGAGCAGGATGGCACGAAACAATGAGGAGTCAATGCGTGAAAGCGCGGTTGCAACTAGTGATGTATGCGACACTCCGCTTGCAATTGATTCTTGAACCATTGCTGCATCAAATACTGGGTGAAGTGTCAGCGCAGCACCAGTGTGAAGCGCTCGAGATATGACCGAAAAGCCTCCAACGTGGGAAACGGGAATGCAGACAAGCCAATGATCACCCTTGGTGAGTTGAAGGCGAGATGCACTTGACTGTGCGCTTGCGAGGAGCGATGAATGGGTATGAATAATCCCTTTTGGTGAACCTGTTGAACCACTCGACGCAATGACAAGAGCGTCACCTACTTGCAACGGACGTCCATTGGGTAGTGATGAACTTGTAAAGCTCGCATCAATGACCTCTGAAGGAGCCAACGCATCGAGGAGCAACCTCTTTCCAGATTGAGGAAGACGCTGATCAATGGGCAGAACGGCGTCACCATTGGACCATGCGCGCTGCACTAGATCGACAAACGTTTTGCTGGCAGGCATGTCGAGGGCAATAAGGCGAGCCATTACAACAGGATAGGGCGATTGTCTGAGGGTCATCCGTTGCTGTTGGTAAGCGTGGAACACTGGTGTGATGTCAAATTCGCAACCTAGTGGTGTACAGCTATGGATACTCGGAGCTCGACTGCGCACGCTTCCTGCGGCGATTATGCCTGTGATGGTGGGGAGTGCCTGTGCTGGAGCGTTTGAAGGTGGTGGCGATAAGCGATGGACGTTTGCGTTATTGGCTCTTGTTGTGAGTCTTGCTTTGCAGATTGGTGTGAACTATGCAAATGACTATTCGGATGGTGTTCGTGGAACTGACGAAAAGCGCGTTGGCCCTTTGCGTTTGGTTGGCTCAGGACTTGTTGCGCCAGAAATTGTCAAGCGGGCCGCGTTCATGGCTTTCGGTATAGCGGCTTTGGCTGGTTTGCTCATCGCGCTTTCAACTTCATTGTGGCTAGTGGTTATCGGTGCTGCATGCATTGGTGCAGGATGGCTGTACACGGGAGGGCCAAAGCCATATGGTTACATGGGGCTTGGTGAACTTTTTGTTTTTGTGTTTTTTGGATTAGTGGCTACTTGTGGAACGATGTACGCGATTACACAAAACATCACATTGGTGTGTGTGTACGCATCTGTAGCGGTGGGCTGTTTATCAGTTGCGTTACTCGTTATCAATAATTTACGTGACATACCTGGTGACACCGAGGTGGGCAAAGTAACTCTGGCGGTACGCCTAGGCGACAGCAAAACGCGTATTTTGTTCAATCTGTTATTTGCAGCATGCGGAGCGGCGGTCGTACTTTGTGCTGTATCTCGCCGTGGCGCGATTGTCGGTTTGCTTGGTCTCGTTGTTGCAGTGCCTGCAATTCGAACGGTGCGCAGTGGTGCGATTGGGCGGGACCTTATATCGGTATTGGCAACTACTGGTAAAACACAAATGGCAACCGGACTTCTTTTGTCGCTGGGTCTTTTGCTCTAAAGAGTCGCAAGCCAGTCACAAACGAGTTGTGCTGTTATTTGGGGCTGTTCGAGGTGGACGCTGTGGCCAGCATCTTGAACGATGTGGACTATGGCGTTTGAACCAATAAGTTCCTGCATGCGTCGAGCGTGCTGACAAAACGCCTCATCATGCGCCCCGGCGAGCAGAAGTACTGGAATGGACAGCGTTGGCAATTTATCCCAAAGACTTTCTTGAGTGCCAGTGCCACACATACGCAAACTCGTGGCTAGAGAGATTGCAGTATTTGTGCATCGCTGTGCGATGTCCTGCGGATTGTCGGGGAGTAATGCGAACATAGGCTTCGATAGCCATTCGGAAATGAATTCTCGTGTACCAACTTTCTCAACATGGTCGGCGAGCTCGTTGTCAGCGTCTTGGCGATGCTGACGTTGTATGGGATCAATGATGCCAGCCGTACCACTGATCAAGACGAGAGCTTGAACTTTGGTTGGGTGTTGTATTGCAGCATGAAGACAGATGCGGGCCCCCATGCTGTAGCCCAGATAGACCGCTGAACCGCATGTGTCGACTAGTGCGTCTGCTGCGCCCGCTACATCTGTTGCAATGTTTTGTGATTCTCCGTGCAGCGGTGCATCTACTGCAATTGCCGAAAAGAGTGTTGACAAATTACTCATTTCGTTAACGAGCCCATGCATGGAGCGGCGAGTTTGTGTGAAGCCATGTAAGAGTGCGATTGTCTGTGCAGCGCCTTGGTTGCCCAGCCGGTCGTTGCTGAGTTTCACGGTTGCGTTCGTTCGCTGAGACGTTGTATGACCCGTTCAAACATTTCTACGTCTTGCGCTCCTGGCACTGACCACTGATCGTTGAAGATAAAAGTTGGCACGGCAGTGATGCCATTCTCTGCTGCCATCTGTAACGAATCTTGTACGTCGTCGACGCATTCATCGCTGAGTAGAAACTGCAGTGCTGTATTTCGAGGTACGCCGACTTCGGATGCGCATTTCGATAGAACATCTGGATCTGCAATATCGTCACCATCGGTGAAGTACGACTGCATGATCCGCTCTTTGAGTTTTGCTTGTAACTCATTCCCGTAATCACGTTGGGCCATGACAAGAAGCCGATGGGACATGAGAGTGTTCGCGCGTAGGGCAATGTTCATGTTGAAGACGATGCCATCTTGGGAGGCGATGTTTGTCACATGCGCTAGAATTTGCGATGCTTTTTCGGCACCGCCAAACTTCTTTGCATAGGCCTCGGCTACTGGCGTTGACTGCCCAATCGGGGCTGTGGGGTCTAGTTGATACGGCTTATAGGAAATGTCCAGATCCACATCGACACCACGGGCCCGAAGATTAGCCACAGCCGTGTCCAGCCTGCGTTTCCCGATGTAGCACCAGGGGCAGACCACGTCGGAGAAGATTTCAACGCGCATAGGTGCCACGATAGAGGGGATGACGAGTAGTTCTGCAATCACGGCAACCTTTTGCGCCACGCTCGTGGATGAGTGGATTCGGTGCGGGATCAAACATGCGGTTGTAGCACCTGGCTCGAGAAGCACCCCAATGGCTTTGGCAATTGCAGCTCGAAGTGAATTAAAAATCCATGTATTTCACGATGAGCGTTCGGCGTCGTTCGCGGCACTGGGAATTGGCTTGTCGAGCAAGAGCGAAAGATCGATGCCTGCAATTTTATTGTGCACATCCGGAACCGCGGCAGTTGAGTTTCACGCAGCAGTAGTTGAAGCGCATTATGCCTCAGTTCCAATGTTGGTGTGCACCGCAGATCGACCACCGGAATTGCAGGGAGTTGGGGCACCGCAGACAATTGATCAACAGAATTTGTATGGAGCATCCACTCGACTATTTGTTGATGCTGGTGTTGCGGACGATGCCGAGAAAGAAAGCTGGCGTCAATTAGCTCAAGAAATGTTGAGTGCATCTGTTCAAGCAGATCCTGGTCCCGTGCATCTCAACTTGCCATTCAGGGAGCCACTCGTTGGCGTTGCGGACGCTTTGCCTAATGGCATCGACATGCAAGTCGAAAGTTCGTTGGATAAGCCGCAAATAGTTTCGCAGGAACTTTTGCAGAAGCTATATGCAGCGTGCGCTCTGGAAAAGGGGATCATCGTCGCAGGTAATGGCATCGATAATCCCAAAATGGTGTTGGAGCTTGCACGACGCTTGCATTGGCCAATCATTGCTGACAGTCGAAGCGGTTGTCGTGTCGACATTGATAACTCCGGTGGTGCAACAGTTGTAAGCAATGCCGATATTTTGTTGCGTGATCCGAGTACCGCGCAATCGACCACTCCACAAGTAATTCTCCGTTTTGGAGAGCCTCCAGTTTCGAAAGTTGTCAATACTTGGATTCGGGCGAGCGAGTGCACCTACTTTGTGGCGGGCGAGTCGCAACAGCTCATTGATCCCGACAGAATTGTGAGCGACCATATAGTTGCACGCGCATCGCAAGTATGCGAGAGCCTGAGCGTTCGGGTAGAGCAGAAAACTGCAACTTCATGGATAACAAATTGGTCGAGGTTGCAGACAGTTTGTAGCTCTGTTCTTGAATCGATGTGGGGCGCTTCGACTGAATTAACTGAACCATTGGTCGCGAGGACGGTTGTAAAGGCGCTGCCTCAAAATTCAAATCTTGTGTTGTCATCAAGCATGCCTATCCGCGATGTCGAGTGGTTTAGCGCTCCACGTATTGGCATCCGAGTACTTTCGAATCGTGGTGTTAATGGGATTGATGGGGTGGTGTCGACAGCGGTAGGCGTGGCAGCCGAAAGCGGACAAGCGACAGTTCTCTTGATAGGTGATATAGCGCTATTGCACGATACAAATGGTTTGCTCAATCTGATGCAACGCAAGGTTGACCTGAAAATTGTTGTTATCGACAACAAGGGTGGCGGAATCTTCAGTTTTCTACCTCAGTCCACAACCTTGGACCCACAAAGATTTGAGCAGCTATTTGGTACTCCACACGACGTCAATATTGAGCAATTGGTACAAGCACATGGCTTGCCCTGCACCACGGTGAAGACAGTTGCACAACTACATGATTCGCTTGCTCAGACCGACACAAAGGTGATCATCGTGAATACCAACCGACGCCAGAACGTCGCCGATCACGATGCGGTTTATGCCGCTGTGGCGAAGGCGCTTAGGGCCGAATAATCGCTGCAAGCATTGCCTGCAGTTTTGCTTGCGTTTCGGCAAGTTCTGAAAGTGGATCGCTATCGGCAACTATGCCGCCACCAGCAAATAAGCGAGCAGTCAAATTGCCATTTGAATATTCGGCGCAACGAATAGAGACAGCCCAAACTCCGTTGCCTTGAGAGTCCAGCCAGCCAACAGCACCGCCGTATCGCCCTCGTGACATTCCTTCAACATCTGAAATGAGTTTGAGAGCTTTGTCGCGCGGGTGTCCGCCAAGTGCAGGAGTAGGTGAAAGCGCGTACACCGCGTCAAGAACGTGGAGGAATGGTTCTGAGAGACGACCCGACATATGCGTACCAAGATGTTGCACATTGGCGACCGCAACGACGCTTGCCTCAGGCTCCCAGTCAAGATACGAGCACCATGGGAGCAATGTGTCATGGACTGCATCGATCACGATCCGATGTTCGATTTGATTTTTGGATGATGAAAGGAGAGAGCTAGCCAGTTGGGCATCGGTATCTGGGTCTCCAGTGCGTGGAGCGGTGCCAGCTAATGGATGACTAGAAACCTCACCATGGAGGATTGAGACAAGCAGTTCGGGTGATGCACCAACAAATCCGTCCACAGAGAACTGATAACTCGAACCAAAAGTATTTCGAAGCCGAAGCAAAACTGAATGAATGTCTATGGGCTTAGTGCTCGTGACAATTACATCGCGAGCAATAACTGCCTTAGTAATCGAACCACTCCGCACAGCGTCACGTGCTGCAGTTACAGCATCTAGGTATGTTTCGATGTCAACCCCAGGTTTCACGGTGTAAGACGACATTGTTGTGCTTGGCGTATACATGTCAAGGAGATCAAAATCGACAGAATCTGAACTCGTGGGTTCTGTGTCTTGGATAGTGGTGACCCAGCATTGACCATCGTCGGATTTGCAGACAAGAACCTTTGGAAGAACGAAGTCGTGAGGCTCCTGTGAATCAAATGGAATGGCCCCTATGAGCACCGGACCACTACCAGGTGCTTTTACTGAGTCGTCAACTTGGATACTTGCAAGAAAGGATTTTGCTTCGCGAGATAGGACCCGAGCCGCTACTCCGCGTGTTGCGAAACCAATGCCATTACGAACGAAGAGCATTCCGTCTGAACCTGCAAAAGCATTGAGGTCAACTTCGTCGATTGTGTACGACGAAGAGACTTCGGAAAGTAGACGCGTGATTGCGCGCATAGCTATGCCTTGGTCGCGAGAAGCAATTGTGTGAGACCACCCGAAAGTTGTCGGTGCTCAACAGATGTAAATCCATTTTGATTCAACATTTCGACCATTGCTTGAGGCGAGGGTAGGTAAGCGACGCTTTTCGGAAGATAGTTGTATGCGGCGCGATTGGAAAGCAGTCCACCAATGCGTGGAACAATCTTTCCGAAGTAGATGCTGTTGCCCCATTTGATGACCGGGTTGGTCGGAATACCAACATCGAGCAAGGCAATACGGCCACCCGACTTTGTGACACGAGAGATTTCGCCAAAGAACGTATTGAGATCAAGCAGATTTCGAAGAGCGAACCCACAAGTAACGCCATCAACAGAGCTGTTCGCACAAGGAAGCTGCAAGATGTCGGTTTGCGTGCGAGGAGCATTACTGCGGTCTGCGATCAACATACCTATTGAGAGATCCATGGAGAGAGGTTGATAGCCAGCTTTTCTTAGATCGATACACATGTCGCCGGTACCACTCGCCAAATCAAGAATGACGCTGTTGGCCGGAAGCCCGAGACTGCGAATAGCTTTACGTCTCCAACGTACATCGAGACGAAATGTCATGATTCGATTAACGAGGTCGTAGCGCGGAGCAATTGCATCAAACATACTTCGTACGGCGTGAACTTTGGCCTGGCCCTGCGGCAAGTCGACCGAGTCCCAGGCATTGTTCACAGCGATCAGGCTACGACCAGAAGCCGACTCGTGGCAATGGCTTGTAATCAGGCAAACTTGAATCATGATTGATTTTTCCTTCCCGCCCGAAGTCGAGAAAGTACGGATGCAAGTGCGTGAATTCATGGACACCGTGGTCCGTCCGCAGTGGGATGAAATTGATCAACATGATCGATCGCAGGTGGTGAAGACAATTGTGAAACTGCGAAAAGTCGCGCGTGAAGATTGGAAATTATGGCTTCCGCATATGCCTGCCGAGTGGGGTGGAATGGGTCTCGGACCGACCGCCATGGCGGCAGTTTCTGCGGAGGCGGCCAAGGTCAGTATTGGACCTTTCGTGTTGAATGCTCAGGCACCAGACGAAGGTAATCAGCACACGCTGTTGCATTGGGCAACACCAGAGCAAAAAGAGAAGTATTTGCGTCCGTTGTGTGAAGGTACTGCGCGATCGTGCTTCGCCATGACCGAACCGGAAGTTGCGGGCAGCGATCCGACGCTGATTAAAACATTTGCTTACAAAGACGGAGATGAATGGGTTATCAACGGTCATAAATGGTTTATTTCTGGAGCACGCGGCGCACAGTTTGCTTTACTGGTTGCCCGTACTGAAGAGGATCCAGATCTCCCCCAAGCCGCAAACTCGTGCTTCATCGTTGACATTCCGAGTGAAGGGTGGAATGTGGTTCGCGATGTTGAAACAATGTCGGGTGGACACAACCACTGCGAAATATTGATTAAGGATTTGCGCGTACCTGCTAGCAGCATGCTCGGTGGTCGCGGCCAGGGTCACTTGCTCGGTCAGTACCGCCTAGGACCGGCTCGGCTCGCGCATTGCATGCGTTGGATAGGTCAAGCTGAGACCGCTCTTGACATGATGGTGGCACGTTCGCTTGACAGGTACTCGCACGGTTCGATCTTGGCAGAGAAGCAAGGAATCCAATGGCTGATCGCAGATTCGGCGATGGAGCTTTATCAGTGCAAACTTATGGTGTTGCACGCTGCGTACAAGATCGAACACGGTCTCGAATTTACGAGTGAGGTGTCAATGGCCAAACATTTTGTTGCAAACAGTTTGTGGCGAATCGTTGACCGAGCAATTCAGGTGCATGGCGCATTGGGATACTCAACTGATACACCGCTTGCTGGTATGTTGCAACAGGCTCGTTGGAGTCGTTTTGCGGATGGCGCAGATGAAATTCATCAAATGCGTATCGCACAACGCACTATTGCGGCCTTCAAGGATCATGGTTCAACTAAGAAAGCCACTGGGGATTTGCCATTATGACGAAGCAACACATAACGTTCGGGGTTTTCATTCCACAGGGATGGAAGATGGAGTTGGTGAAGATTCCAACAGCCGCCGAGAAATGGCAAGCATCGGTAGATATTGCGGTACGGGCCGAACAACTTGGATTCGATTCAATTTGGGTTTACGACCACTTCCACAACGTTCCGCGCCCAGCCCATGAGGCTGTTTTTGAGTGTTGGACGGTTATGGCTGCGATCAGTCAAATCACTACCAAGATTCGACTTGGTCAGATGGTGGGTTGTGCGTTGTATCGCCCACCAACATTGCTCGCAAAAATCACGTCGACTCTTGATGTGATCTCAGGTGGCCGTTTGGACTGGGGCATCGGTGCAGGTTGGTACGAAAATGAATTTAGAAGTTACGGGTTTCAATTTCCTGTACCTAAAGATCGAATTGGGATGTTGCGCGAAACCGTTGAGATCGTAAAGATGATGTGGTCACAAGAGGAAGCGACGTATGACGGCAAGTATTACCAGACTTCGCGCGCAAACTGTGATCCGAAACCATTACAGAACCCACATCCTCCAATCTGGATTGGTGGCGGTGGCGAGCAACTGACGTTACGAGTTGTGGCACAGCATGCTGACTATTCAAACTTTGGCGGTTCTCCCGAGGATTTCGCTCGAAAAGTCGAGATCTTGAAAGGGCATTGTCTTACCGTTGGTAGGGACGCGGACGAAATTGGAAAGACGATTTCTTCCGAAATTCTCATTCGTGATACCGAGCAAGAGTGCCGCGAGTTCCAGATTGCCAGTGGTCGCGGTGATCAGTTTGATGCTTGGCAGCGATCCAACATCATCGGTACACCCGAACAGGTCGCAGAGAAGATTGAGCAATACATCAAGGTGGGTTGCACAGGTTTTATTCCTTGGTGTGTAGATTATCCAAGCACGCACACAATGGACGAGTTCGCCAAGATCATGGCGAAATACCGTTAACTAGTAGTAGTAACGGAAGATGAGCTCTGCAACGCAAGCAGGCTTCGTTGTACCTTCAACTTCAAAAGTTGTTTCAACAAAAACTTGAGCACCACCAGCAATGTCTTCAACCTGAATCAGCTTGGCTCCAGCGCGAATCTTTGAGCCAACCGGTACTGGTGACATAAATCGAATTCTATTAGCTCCATAGTTGACACCCATCTTGGCGCTTTCTTGACGCCAAATGCCTGCCATCAATACTGGGGCTAGAGACAATGTGAGGTAGCCGTGTGCAATGGTCTGACCAAATGGTCCAGTTTTTGCTTTCTCGACATCGAGGTGGATCCACTGATGGTCACCAGTTGCATCGGCAAAAAGTTGAACTTGTTCTTGAGTGACTGTGATGTAGTCGCTGTATCCCAAATGTTGGCCGACATGGGCCTTGAGATCTTCGTGGTCTTTGATAATTTTTGTCATGGTCGAAGTTTAGCGATACCAGATGCGCTGGTGTTCACGGGACTGAGTGTGCAAGAGAAGTGCTAAAACCGCAAAGTCGAACGCACTACTGATCACTGAACCGCCAAAAATCCGTCCCGTCAGATAGTCGGTAAATCCGATGGGGTTTTGAGTCTCAAAATTTGCAGCCAAGGATCGCACTGCTAAAAAGCGAAGTATGAATGGCGAAACAGCAGCTATGACGCTGATTTTGTATCCAATCTTGAGTTCGTTGGCCATTAACAAACCACCGAAAACGTAGAGTCCCACCGATATCAAGCCGAGCAAGGACCCCAACGGGAATTGAAATCTGAGATATCCGATATATCCAGATTTGTCGATCAGGCTGACCAAGGCAAAAAAGCCGTCGAAATAGAGTAACCAAGTGGCAATCTGCAGTGTTTGCGGTTGCATCCGATCAAACCACTTTTTGGGATCGATATTTTGCATCTCTGCATTATGGCAGCGACAAGAGCCGAGTGGACACTTCATCTACTCGTAGCCTGTAGTCAATGCGATCCGGTTTCGTTTCTTTTGTCGGCCGTCCCAATGTGGGCAAGTCCACTTTGCTGAACGCAATTTGTGGCAAAAAAGTGAGCATTGTCTCTGATAAGCCGCAAACCACTCGCAACCGCATACGAGGCGTACTTACGACTGCTGAAACTCAGCTTATTTTCGTTGATACCCCTGGTATTCACAAAGCCGTGAGCGCACTTGGCGAACGAGTGAACGCAACCGCAATTGAGTCAACCAAAGATGTTGATGTGGTTTGTCTTGTCATAGATGCAACCCAGACCTTTGGTACTGGCGACAAGTATGTGAGCAATCACATCGACATGTCTCAAGCAGTTGTCATACTGAACAAAATCGATAGAGCAGAGCCCGCCAAGATCCTCAAGCAGTTGCAGGCACTATCGACGCTGGGCGCAGCCGAGTATTTTCCGATTAGCGCGAAAACTGGTGACGGAGTTGCTGAACTCACCGCGTATCTTGCTACGCGGATGCCGGAAGGTGAATTGTTGTATCCGGCCGAGATGATTACTGAGACCCCTGACAGCGTGTGGATAGCTGAATTGGTACGCGAACAGCTGCTGGAGAACACACATGAGGAATTGCCGTACTCAATTGCGACGCGAGTAACAGAGTACGAGCCACCAAGAATTCGTTGTGAGATTGTTGTTGAGCGCGAAAGCCAAAAGGGAATGGTTATTGGCAAGAACGGTTCAATGCTCAAGATCGTCGGAACAAATGTCCGTCGACAATTACCGTCTGGAACATTTTTAGAACTCGCAGTTGTGGTTGATAAAAACTGGCAACAGCGCCCTGAGCGTGTGGAGCGCCTGGGCTACTAATTCGGTTTGTTACGACTTACTGCTGATTGATGAGCGACGAGTAGTCGTCAAATGTGACAGCAACTCCGCTTGCAACCGAATCGCCGCGACCACGTGGTACCGAAATAAGTTTGCCCTCGACACTAAAGAGCACCTGTCCGACGCCAGGACGGCTCGTCAGCGTCAACACGATCTGCGCTATAGCTAGTTTTTGATCGAGACCCGATAGCGAATTAAGAAAGGCACGGGTCGCATCCACTTGGGCCACTCCACGGATTACATCAACACTTGCATTAAATGTCGTTGGAAGGGCAGTACGAAGCCCGACAAACTCCGGACTGCTATTTGGTCCTTCAACGAGCGATGAGAGAGCCTGGGAGGGATTGGCTGGGCTTGCGACATTGCGCTGCACTTTGATGATCCTTGAGTTTGAGATAAAAAAGAGGTCAACCGGTTCGGAAACTGCTGCTGGCAATGACTCAGCGCTCATCGGGTCCATAACTGTTGTCGTGGTTTGGGGAAGTGTTGTTTGTGGCTCATTCAATCCAAAAGGTATTTCGTTCGAAGTAACTTTTTCGTAAGTGCCGCTGCTTGGCACGCCGCATGAAGAAACCATTAACACAAGCAGTATCGGGCTTCGGAGCGTTGACGTCATTGATTTGGATCTCATAGAGCAGCCATGCGTTTGATGGTGACTACGAACTTTGCTCCACCCGTTGACGAGTCTTCAACGTGCGCACTACCGCCAAGGGCGCGAGCGTGTTCCTGAACAATTGCTAGACCAAGGCCACTTCCGGTTGAAAGGCGCGCTGCTGTGCCTCGTGCAAATCGTTCAAAAATACGATTTCGTTCGCTGATCGCGATGCCTTGACCAGAGTCTTCGACGCTAAGAACGAAATACCCAACTCGGTTTTCAAGCAAAACTCGTGTCGCGCCACCACCATGGTCTCGAGCATTTTCGAGCAGGTTGAGGAGGATGCGTTCAATTCGTCTGCGATCTACCAGCACCGCATCGTCGAGATCGGTTGAACCACTCAGCAAGGGTAGGGATTGGGAGAATTCGATGTGATCAAAACTGTGTCGTGACATGATTCGTTTAATCAGATCTACAAGATGCACATTGTCGAGATTATTTTCACTCGCCCCTGCGTCAAGGCGAGAAAGTTCAAGTAGGTCCACCACTGTGCGATCAAAGCGCTTCACCTGAGACGAGAGGATGTCTATGGCTTCTTTATTACGGTCAGAGAACTCCGCTCGCTTGGAGGCCAATACTTCAACCGCCGCGCCAAGTGCGGTTACTGGTGATCGCAGTTCGTGACTCACATCGCTAGCGAATCGCTGCTCACGTTCGATACGTTGCTGCACTGCATCGGCCATGTCATTAAATGACGTAACAAGTCTTTCAAGGTCAGGATCCTTTTCGATTTCAAGTCGTGTGTCAAGACCACCCGTCGCAATGTTGTCTGCCGCACCTGTGACTCGCAAAAGTGGACGGAGAACATTTCGACTAGTGGTGGAACCTAAGAATGCTGCGGCAACAGTAATCAGCAGTACACCGATGAGCAGAGTGGTCTGAATAGTTCCAAGAGTTGTTGCAACGTCTGCAAGTGGAAATGCTTCAAAATACTGAGCGCCTATTGACGGTATCGAAACGCCGATTGCTTCGTAAGGACTCGAGTCGAATGTGAATCTCTGCCGACCGGTGCCACCTTGAAGGGTTTTGCTAACAAGTTCTTGTGGCAAATTGGATTGCGTGAAACGTAATGGCTCTTGTGCGTAGAAATATTCACTTTCGCTTTCCGTTGCATCAAGGTGAAGAACCGCGTAACCGCCACGTTCGCTACGTATATTGGCTATGAGTTGGTCCACATCAGCAGGATTTTCTGCATAGAGCGTTCGAACGAGTTGTGCATTATTGAATGCTTGGCGTTTGGCAACTTCGCTTCGCTGGCTCAGTAGGTATGAGCGGGTGCTTGCGAACGTCACGATGCTGAGTGCTAAAGCTGCGGCAAACGCTCCGAGGCTGAAGAACAAAACCATTCGACCGCGAAGTCCAAACAGGTTAGGAAAACGCCGCACCTCGTTCATGCTCTAAGCATGGCAGGAAGAAGGGGAGATCCGAACCGGCGAGGATCAAGGGGGAGCATGATCACCCACCGGTTCGATCTCTCTATTGTTGTTGAGGGTTTTGACACCTACGCACGAATTTTGTGCGTTTTTGGTAACAATTTGCTTGGTTCGGGCAGACTGCTTGCATGCATTCGCTGCTTTTCATTGAGGACGACTTGGCGATCAGAACCGCATTACGCCTTGCCCTAGAGGACGAGGGTTACACGGTTATCGAAGCTAAAGATGGAGCAGATGGTCTTGCAAAGTTTTCCGAGATGGATCCGGATCTCGTATTGCTCGACCTTCGACTGCCGGATATTTCCGGTTTTGAAGTTTGCCGTCAATTACGCCAGCACTCAATTGTGCCGATCATTATGGTTACGGCTCAGACGGATACGCATGACCTCGTAGCCGGACTTGAAGCTGGTGCAGATGATTATGTAACGAAACCGGTTGTTGCAAAAGAATTAGCCGCTCGGATTCGCGCGGCTTTGCGGCGGACTCATTTGGTTGAGCCGAGTGCTGTTGTTGGTGTCATCATTCAGCGGTTGGGCGATGTGGAGCTCAATCGTCAACTCAACGTGGTGCATAAAGACGGCGTCGAGTTAAGTTTGACCAAAACTGAATTTAATTTGTTGTGCGAATTTGCTGATCATCCGGGAATGGTGATGTCTCGAGACCAGTTGCTCGAGCGTGTTTGGGGGTACGAGTATCTCGGAGACTCTCGACTTGTGGACGCTCACATTCGTCGTCTGCGAGTGAAGATTGAAGATCAGCCGATGAATCCGACGATCATTCAGACTGTGCACGGCATGGGGTACAAACTTGCTGCAAAGTAAAGACACGCTCACGTGTTATTGCGTGAGGCTGCGTAAAAACGACTCAGCTTCTTCGAGCACCACTGTGCGGGGCATCGGCGGAAGTGTTGAGACAAGAGTTTTTCCATAACCCTTGGTCGCAAGACGTGGATCGAGAATGGCAACAACTCCACGATCAGTTTGTGATCGGATGAGTCGACCTGATGCTTGTGCGAGTTGCGTTGCTGCAAGTGGTATGTCAATCTCGTTGAAGTAGTAACGACCGATGAGATCTCGTCGTGCGCTCAACAGTGGTTCGTCTGGTCGAGGAAATGGAATTTTGTCGATTATGACGAGACTTAACGTTCGGCCAGGAACGTCAACACCCTGGAAAAAACCTGCAGTTGCAAACAGACATGTCGGCTCATCTTTCGAAAAAGCATTAATGAGCGCCATCTTTGGAAGATCATCCTGTCGCAAGATCCGGAATGGGATGCGCTTAGTCATTTCGTCGGCTGCGAGATGCATGGCTCGATAAGTCGTAAAGAGAGCAAGTGTTCTTCCACCAGCGGCAAGTATCAATCGTTCGATTTCGTTATGTAGCGCTGCATCACGCAACGGGCTATTTGGTTCGGGCAGTTGCTTTGCGCAGTACAGCAAACTGTGTTCGTAGTCGAACGGACTACCCACATCTATGACGTCTACTGAATCCTCCGCGAGTCCTATGCGATTTGGAAGGGAGAGCGGGATGGTGGCGCTTGTGAGGATTGCTGTTCGCTGATTCCACACATTCTCGATCAACGATGGACCTACGTCTAGCGGCGCGATTTCAAGTATTGGTCTATCTTTTGTGCCACTCACGAATGCAACCCGACCCTTGAGATCCATAAGCGAAATATCGATGGATTCAATAAGCCTCGTAGACAGAGTTTGCGCGCGAAGTGCACGTTGCTTTACCGAATCATCTTTACTGCTGAGATTTCGCAGCATTTCCAATGCTGAGTCAACCTTCAGGCGCAACGTGATGAGTTCATTCTGAATCTCAGGAGGGAGAGGCATAGAAAGTCGCTTGTCTACGAAAGGGGCCAATTGTGTGTGGAGATCATTCGCAATCTGATTCAGCGAACCGCTCATAGCGTCATCTCGAATGATGGCTCGAATTGAAGTAGAAACTGCGTTGATTCGACCTGGCCCAATTTCGGTGCTTACTGATGCGCTGATGACGTCCTCGAGTTGGTGCGCTTCATCAAACACCACAACCTCGTGCTCAGGAAGTAGCGCACCTCCAGTCGCAATGTGGAGACCATAAATGTGGGTGTTGACAACAATGACGTCTGCGTCTGCAGCCTTGTCGCGTGCGCGTTCGGCGAAGCAACGTGAACCTGCAGGACAGCGTTGAGCTCCTGGACATTCGTCGCTACCAACACTCACCATACGCCAGGCTTGATCGCTTGGACTCCACGTCAAGTCACCTTGATCACCAGTGTCTGTTTGTGATGCCCATTCGGTCAGTTGCGCTATTTCTTTGGTGACTTTTGCGGGAGTTGTTTCAAGGTCGAGCTTCGAGTGCTTCGGCGCAACAATCTCGTCGACTCGCTGAGCACAGATGTAATTGCTACGCCCCTTCAGAACAGCCCACGAAATGTGACGGTTTAATTCCTTGCCCAAAACATCGGTGAGTAAGGGGAGATCGTTTGCTGCAAGTTGATCCTGTAGGGCCTTGGTGTAGGTAGATACAACAACTCGTTTTCCAGATGCGATGAGTGGCACGAGATAGCCAAGAGTTTTGCCCGTACCGGTACCCGCTTGGACAATGAGGTGGCGTTTGGTGTCCACGGCGAGGGCGATAGCGACCGCCATTTCATTTTGGCCTTGGCGTTCTTCAGCCTGAGGTAGGGCAGCAGTAACGGTGTGCAGTAGTGCCAGTGTTTTGCGCTGGATGTCTTTGTCAGTCACTTGCGGATTAAAGCCAATGCTAAATCGATCTCCGTGGCATCGAGATCTGGCCAAGAGCGCTCGGTGAAGTAGACCTTTGCGTAAGAGATTTGCCACAGCAGAAAATTGGAGATTCGACTTTCACCCGATGTTCGGATCAATAAATCGACATCTGGCAATTCGGGGCTATACAAATGTGACTGCAGGGTCGCAGGTGAGATGGGACCCGCAGCATTTGACTCGGCAATACTCTGTTGGGCTGCGCGCAAAAGTTCTGCACGACTGCCGTAATCAAATGCGACTGTCAGCACCATTCCAGTGTTGGTTGAAGTGTCGGTTATCGCTTGACGAATTGCGCGCTGTACGAATGCTGGCGTACGTGCTCCTGGTTCGTCGAATGGACGACCGATCCAATTGATTCGAACATTGTTAGCGTTGAGTTCTTCAATACGACCAAAAAGTCTTTTGTGCAAAGACAGAATATGGCGAACTTCTGCCTTGGGACGCACCCAATTTTCAGTGGAAAAACCAAAGACTGTGAGATAGCCGACGCCACGAGCGGAAGCAATGCGTACCACTTCGGCGAGATTCTCTTCGCCAGCAGTATGGCCCGCAGTGCGAGGAAGGCCACGGCGTTTAGCCCAACGCCCATTGCCATCCATGATGCAGGCCACATGAGGACCGTGGGTTGAAGATTTCGCATTCATTGGAAGCACCATCGTAAGGCTTCATGCGACAATAGGAGGATGGCCAAGAAGACTACAAATACATCGCTAGGCCAAACTGCCAACGAGGGCGGTCTTTCCCATGTATTGGTTTGTGGTGGAACATTGCAAGAATGGAGACAGGCAAGCGTTGGCGAATGGAAGTTGCAACTTGACACGTTTGTCGATTCCCTACATGAATCTGGAGCGCGTTGGTTGACCGTGTGTCCTTACGCAGGATCAAGTGAGTCTGAAGACGAGATTGCTGCGACTGTGTTAGAGGCGTGTGGAGGGCAACGCAGCGGCAGCAGGATCTCATTCATAGCAAAAGACGGTCTGGTCGTTGTTGTTGATCTTTGTGCAGATGGCAGGGTGAGATTTACAAATGCTCTGAATCAGATTAAAGGAGCGGGCGCTAACGCCCGGCAGGAAAAGGAGTTAAGCGAGGAAGTATTGCGGGCCGCGATGTTGCCGCCAGGTTTCGTCGATCCCGATTTGATTTTGGTTTTTGGCTCTCCAACTCAGATTCCTCCAAGTTTGATGTGGGAATTGAGTTACAGCGAGCTCGTATTTTTAAATGTGTCGTGGCGTAAATGCAATGTTGAGCATGTAGAAATGGCGATCAGCGACTTTCAACGCAGGGATCGTCGATTTGGCGGAGTCGACTCGTGAACCAATATCGCGACAAGGGTGTAGTCCTGCGCACATACAAACTCGGCGAGTCGGATCGCATCGTCGTGATTATGACGAAAGAGCATGGCAAGGTGAGAGCAGTAGCCAAAGGCGTGCGCAAAACAAAATCCAAGATCGGGGCGCGGCTTGAGGTATTGAGTCACGTCGAGGTGTTGTTGTACAAAGGAAAAGATCTCGACACGGTCAATCAAGTTGAGTTGATCGAGTCGTCCGCACCGCTGCATGCAGATCTTGACAGACTCACTCAGGGGCTCTCGATGCTGGAAGCTGTTGACATGATTGCGGATGATCGACAGCCTTCTCCGCATTTGTATCGAATGTTGGTTGGGGCGTTGAACGCGCTTGCCCAGCATGCCTCTCCGTTAGTACTCGCGGCGTTCTATTGGAAGTTGCTTGCGGCCGAGGGTGTGTGCCCGCAGATGGACAAGTGTGTTACTTGCAACTCGGAAGCTCCGCTTGTCGCATTTGACATGATTCAAGGCGGAGTGCAATGTCGAGAATGCCGCACGGGGGTGTCCATTAGCCCGGCGGCGGTTCAACTTTTGCAACAGGTATTGGGAGGACAACTTAATTTTGCTCTCGCTCAAGCAGCTACGCCGGCAACTGCTGAAATAACTCATCTGGCTACACAGTCGATGGAGCATCACATTGAACGACGGTTGCGTTCGGTCGCGATGTTTGATCGAGGTTAATAAAGGCAACTAAAGAGCGTTCTTGATAAACGTAACTAGTTTGGATATGTGGTGGGTTGTAGTCTGTATCAATGCCCGCGTCCGATCTTGAACAAATAGTCAACCTCTGTAAGCGCCGTGGGTTTGTCTACCCGAGCGCCGAAATTTATGGTGGTTTTCGGTCTTCCTATGATTACGGCCCTCTCGGCTCGTTGATGCTGCGCAACGTTAAAGATGCTTGGGTTCGCGCAATGGTTCAAGAACGCGATGATGTGATGCTTATTGACGCCGCAATTTTGGGTCCGCATGCCGTTTTCGAAGCAAGTGGACACTTGGCGAACTTCAGCGATCCCTTGGTTGATTGCACTGTTTGTAAGAAGCGTTTCCGCGAGGACCAGCTAGACGATAGAGATTGCCCGCAAAAGATGAAGGGTTGTACTTTTACAGAGGCTCGCGCATTTAACCTCATGTTCAAGACGCATGCCGGTCCGGTTGAAGGTGAAGGAACGGATGTGTACATGCGACCTGAGACGGCTCAGGGGATGTTTGTCAACTTTGCAAACGTTTTGCAGACATCGCGAAGCAAACCACCATTTGGAATTGCCCAAGTAGGCAAATCTTTCCGCAATGAAATTACCCCCGGAAACTTTATTTTTCGTACCCGCGAGTTTGAGCAAATGGAGATGGAGTACTTCGTACCACCAGCCGAAAGCACAAAGTGGTACGAGTATTGGTGTCAAGAGCGCATGAACTGGTATATCGAGTACGGAATTCCTGCAGACATGCTCCGTTTGCGTGCGCACGCATCGGACGAGCTCTCGCATTATTCCGCTGGCACAAGCGATATCGAATTTAAGTTTCCATGGGGTTGGGGTGAACTTGAGGGAATTGCTCAACGAACTGATTTCGATCTCAAACGTCATGCGGAGTTTTCGAAGCAGAAGCTCGACTATTTCGATCAAGCCACTAACGAGCGGTATGTTCCGTTTGTTGTGGAGCCAGCAGCAGGTGCAAACCGAACGATGGCAGCGTTTTTGCTTGCGGCCTATGACGAGGACGTCATCAACGAAGAACCACGCACAGTTCTACGTTTGCACCCACGTCTTGCTCCTTATCAAGTAGCCGTTTTGCCACTCTCCAAAAAAGACACCTTGATGCCTCTTGCTAAAGAGATCTACTCTAAATTGGCGAAGCGATATATGTGTGAATTTGATGAAACTCAAGCCATCGGCCGTCGATACAGGCGTCAAGATGAGATTGGCACCCCGTTTTGTGTGACAGTTGATTTTGATTCACTTGAGGACGGAGCGGTGACCATTCGTGAGCGCGACACCACCAGTCAAGAGCGCGTTTCGATCAACGATCTTGAAAATGTATTGCGCACTAAAATTGGTTTCTAATAGAGTTATCAAATCAACAAATAAACAAGGAGATTGTTATGAGCAAAATTGCAGTAGCTGTAAAAATTCGAGTTAAATCCGGTCAACGCGATGCGATGACAGCCGCTGTGCAGCCTGGTCTCGCGACGGCTCAAGGCGAAGCAGGCACATTGACTTACCTCTTTCATCACGACCTAGTCGATGAGAATGTGGTTTGGTTCTATGAGTTGTACGAAGACGACGCAGCATCCAAGGCGCATATGAGTAGTGCCGCATTCGCAACGTGGTCGCAGTCGCTTGCACCATTCGTCGATGGTGCTCCTGAAATGTCGTTTTTGAAGCCTGTAGGCGGCAAGGGACTTTAAGCGTTGTATCTCGCCAAGATTCTGGACCGCCATAGAGCGGCGGCACAGGATGATCGTCGGCGGGTGTCGCAGTTGATTGATGAAGCCAAGTCGCTTGGTCCTGCCAGGGGATTCGTCCAAAGGTTGCGTTTCGACTCTTTGGATCAACTTGCAGTTGTCGCCGAAATCAAACGGCGCTCACCATCTAAGGGCGTGCTCCGCGAAGGTATTGACGCAGCGCAATTGGCAAGTGTGTACGAACATGGGTCTGCAAGTTGCCTTTCGGTTCTCACGGATGATGTTTCGTTCGGCGGCTCGGTAGACGATTTGCATCAGGCTCGTGCGGCCACAGCAATACCGGTATTACGCAAAGATTTCACAATCAGTGAATTAGACGTGTGCGATGCGCGCCTAATGGGGGCAGATTGCGTGCTGTTAATTGCTGCCGCACTTTCCCAACCAGAGTTGGTTGCGTTCCATCAGTTAGCCACAGAGATTGATCTTGACGTCTTGGTCGAAACGCACGATGAAGCTGAAGTGGAGAGGGCGCTGCTAGCTGGCGCAACGATGATTGGGGTGAACCAACGGGATCTCGTGACGTTCCAGGTGGATCACGAAAGAGCTGTACGCATGGCGGCGGAGATACCAAATGAGGTTGTCAAGATTGCCGAATCGGGTGTTCGAGATACAAGCGATGCTCAGTCGCTGAGGAATGCGGGTTACGACGCGGTCTTGGTTGGCGAAAGTCTGGTGATCAGCGATAACCCAGGAGAGTTAATTGCATCACTGCGCGTGACAACTACCAAGAACTAGCGTGAGTTGTTGTGTTCATCAAAATTTGCGGCATAACTAACGAGCAAGATGCGTTGCTGGCTGTTGCACTTGGCGCAGACGCTTTAGGTTTCGTTTTCGCACCATCGCCTAGACAAGTTGCCCCGAGTAAGGTGCGCGAAATTGTTCGTCGTATACCTCCCGAAATCGTAACTGTCGGAGTCTTTCGGGATGAGCTACCAAAGCGCATCGTCGACATTATGGAAGAAGCTCATCTGCAAGGCGCTCAGATGCATGGACACGAATCGATGGGGGTTACAGCAGAAGTTTCATCTGCGGTGCGTTTTTCCATCAAGGCAGTAGTCGCCGGTTCACCAGATGCAGCGCGTGCAAATGAATTTGCTTGTGATGCAATTTTGGTCGACGGTCTCAGTCCTGGATCTGGAGAGGTTTTTGATTGGGGTTTAATGAACGAGATTCCCCTCGGACTGCGACTCATTCTTTCTGGTGGCTTGCATCCAGAGAATGTCGCTGAGGGGATTGATCGGGTACGACCGTGGGGCGTTGACGTGTCGAGTGGAGTTGAAAAGAGTCACGGGCTCAAAGACCCAATAAGAATGCGTCAGTTCATCGCTAATGCTCGGGCTGCAGCCCGAGAAATAGGAGACAGCGACTAGTAGATTTGGGTAATGCTGCAGGATCCAAGTTCAGATGGTCGCTTTGGCGAGTTCGGTGGACGTTTCGTTCCCGAGACTCTCGTTCCAGCTTGTCAGGAATTGGAGGCAGCGTTTCGTGATGCGTGGACGGATCCTGCATTTCGAAAAGAGCTTGATGATCTATTACGTGATTATGCAGGTCGTCCTTCGATTCTGACCGAATGTCACAATCTTGGAAAGCAACTCGGTATTCGGTTGTTATTGAAGCGTGAAGACCTGAATCACACTGGATCGCACAAAATCAACAGTGTGTTGGGTCAAGTTCTGTTGGCAAAACGCATGGGCAAGAAACGTATTGTCGCCGAAACTGGAGCGGGTCAGCACGGCGTTGCATCTGCAACGGCAGCTGCTTTACTCGGCTTGAGTTGCAAGGTGTACATGGGTGAAGTTGATGTGCAGCGTCAGGCGTTGAACGTATTTCGTATGAAGTTGTTGGGTGCCGAAGTCGTGCCAGCCGTTTCGGGTAGTCGCACACTCAAAGATGCGGTCAACGAAGCGATGCGTGACTGGGTTGCTACGGTTGAAGACACGTATTATGCGATCGGGTCAGTGATGGGTCCACATCCGTATCCGTGGATGGTGCGTACATTCCAAAGTGTGATCGGCCAAGAAGCAAGTGAACAGTGCCATTCGCTACTTGACGGCGAAGATCCTGACGTTGTTGTGGCGGCAGTTGGTGGAGGGTCCAACGCGATCGGAATCTACTCTGGCTTTATTGACACGAAAGCTCGTCTGATTGGTGTGGAGCCAGCTGGTGGAGCTGCAGTGGGCAAGGGAATGCCGGGCGTAGTGCACGGAATGCGTAGCTATCTCATGCAAGACGAACATGGACAGGTGCAAGAAGCTCAGTCAATTTCTGCAGGGCTTGACTACCCAGGCGTGGGTCCAGAACATTCGTATCTTGCATCAATCGGACGTGCGGAGTATCCATGCGTGAATGATGAAGAAGTTATTAGCGCCTTTCAGGTGATGTCGCGCAGCGAAGGAATTATTCCAGCTCTCGAATGTGCTCACCCAATGGCGTGGATTATTCGGGAAGCACCCAAAATGCAAGGTCAAACTATTTTGATGAACTTGTCGGGTCGGGGCGACAAGGACGTGGCGCAGATGATGGAGATTTTGGACGGTCAGATTTAATGTCGACCGAAATCGGCACACTTGAAACGTATTTGCGCGAAAAGCGGAGCGAGGGTCGCAAACTCGTAGTTCCATACATAACGGGTGGATTCAAGGGTTGGACAGACGCCATCCGCGCCGCCGCAGCAAATGGTGCGGATGCAATTGAGATCGGAATTCCATTCTCCGACCCCGTCATGGACGGTCCAACAATTCAACATGCTTCTGAGACAGCGCTACATGATGGAGCCACGCCAATTTCTATTTTGCACGAGCTACGTTCTGTCGATGTCGGCATTCCACTTGCGGTGATGTGCTACTACAACACGGTGCATCATGCGGGGCATGAGCGATTTGCGAATTCCCTGCTTGAAGCAGGTGTATCTGCAGCGATTGTGCCGGATCTGCCACTCGAAGAGTCTGGTTTGTGGTGTGCTGCAGCAGATACCAGCGGCATTGAGACAGTAATGCTCGCTGCACCGACAGCACCTGACGAACGATTGCCTCGAATCATCGAACGTTGCAGAGGGTTCGTGTATGCGGTTGGCTTGTTGGGTGTGACAGGAGAGCGAGACACACTTGCATCTAGCGCTCTGACGCTTGCCAAACGATTGAAGGCGATTACCGATATACCTGTTTTGATCGGAGTCGGCGTATCCAATGCTCAACAAGCCGCCGAGGCTTGCACGATTGCCGATGGCGTTGTGCAGGGTGCTTCGGTTATGCGGCGATTGATCGAGGAAGATGCTGACGCGGTAGGTGATTACATAGCTGAAGTGCGAAAGGCGGTAGATCAATGTTAAAAGAAGGTGCTTTGGCCCCCGACATTGAATTGTTGGACCAACATGAGAAGAAGTTTTCGCTCAAGAAACTTTCAAGGCGTACAGTGCTGGTCTACTTTTATCCAAAGGCCGATACGCCTGGATGTACGCAGCAGTCTTGCGGCCTGCGTGACATCGCAGACCAAATTGGTAAAACTGTGATCGTGGGCATCAGTCCGGATAAGCCAGCGAAATTGTTGAAGTTTGACGAGAAATTCTCACTCGGTTTTACTCTGCTTTCGGACGACACCAACGCAGTTGCTAAAAAATACAAGGTTTGGAAGAAGAAATCAATGTATGGTCGTGAATACATGGGTATCGAACGATCAGCATTTCTGATCAATGGCAAGGGTGAAATTGTTCATGCTTGGTACAAAATTTCCCCTAAAGACACACCACTGCGATTGCTTGAGTCGCTCAAAAAGTAAGGCGGTTGCAGATGACAACTTTTCCAGAGCCGAGTTCATTGTTGCCTCATCGCGCGCCGTTCTTGTTTGTGGATGCGATCACCGAACTCACTCCTGGTATCTCGGCGTCAGCTATTTGGAAACTGACTGGAAGTGAGGCATTCTTCGAAGGACACTTTCCAGGGCGACCAACACTCCCGGGAGTGCTGATGTGCGAAGCGATTGCTCAAACTGGTGCGTTGGCAATTGTGAGTGATCCTAAATTTGCAGGGAAACTTCCACTATTCGGTGGTTTGGATGGAGCGCGCTTCAGACGACAGGTCGCACCTGGTGACACGTTGGAATTATCAGCGACCATTAGTCGAATGTCGGCTCGTGCTGGCAAGGGTGCTGGCATTGCTCGCGTCAACGGTGAGATTGCGTGTGAATGTGAATTGCTGTTTGTGGTAGTTGACGCTTAGTCAACGATAAACGTGACGCTTAGTCAACAATAAGCGTGACGCTTAGTCAACGATAAACGTGACGCTTAGCCGGCGTATGGCGAGACAATAACTGAGCCGTTGTGTCCGCCAAAACCGAAGTTGTTCGAAATCGTTGGACCTGGCTCCCATGATCGTGGTTCGCCAAGAACTACATCGATTGACATCTCGGGATCAACAACTGTTGTTCCGCAAGTTGGAGGAATCAGCTTCTTCTCAATTGACAACATCACTGCTGCCAATTCAAGTGCACCAGCAGCACCGAGTGGGTGACCAGTCACGCCTTTGATTGATACAACTGGAGGACCATCGTTGCCAAATACAGCAGCGATTGCTTGCGACTCTGCTTTGTCGTTAAGTGGAGTGCTCGTACCATGCGCGTTGATTTGCTTGATATCTCTTGGCTCCAAACCTGCATCTTCGAGCGCGAGTTGCATGCAACGGGTTGCGCCAACGCCACCAGGCGATGGAGCGGTGATGTGATACGCATCAGCGTTGCTGGCGGCCCCAACTATTTCTCCAAGGATTGTTGCGCCACGTGCAACTGCAAGATCAAGTCGCTCGAGAACAAAAATTGCTGCACCTTCGCCCTGAATAAATCCATCTCTTGATTCGTCAAAAGGTTTTGAGACCAAAGTCGTGGAGATGGCGGTCATGTTTGTGAATCCGGCTAATGCGGTGACTGTTGCGGCTGACTCGGTGCCGCCAGTTACCACAGCATCGCAACGTCCCCATGCAATGAGACGCGCAGCATTGCCTATGGCATGTGTTGAAGCCGCACAAGCGGTGCAAATCGTTTCGGTTGGGCCTTGTAGGCCGTAACGCATCGATATTGCTGCACCGGATGCATTGGACATCATCATTGGTACAAGAAATGGGGAGACTCGACGTTCGCCCTTTTCCATGCGCACTTCGACTTGGCCTTCAAGAGTGCGCAATCCACCAATGCCAGTTCCCAAAATTGTGCCGATGCGCTCGCGGTTGTAGGGAAGTTCGCCTGCTTGGGTCATTGCCTCGCCGGCAGCAGCTAAAGCAAACTGCTCGCAACGGTCTGCTCTTCGAGATTCCTTTGGACTCTCAAAATAGGGAGATGAATCCCATTCTTTAAACTCAACAGAGTTGGCCCCAGTAAAACCTGGGCCAAGAAGACCCTGCCAAAAAAGTTCCTTGCCAATACCACAAGGAGCAACAACTCCATATCCCGTAATGGCTACGCGATGGCCGGCCCCCTGCATGACTAGTTGCGCTCGAGGCGCTTACTTAACTTTGGAGGTGACGAGATCGAAGGCTTTGCCGATTGTGTCGACACCTTCGAGATCGGATTCTGGAACTTCAATACCGAATTCTTCTTCGAGTGCCATGACTAACTCAACAAGGTCTAATGAGTCGGCATCAAGATCATCGGAGAAGTGTGCGGTGGGGACGATTTTTGAGGCGTCGACGGAAAGAACCTCGACTGCACATTTTGTGAAACGGTCAAATAGTTGCTGGTCCATGTTGTTGCTCCTGGCTTTGTGTTAACGAACTTGTGAAAACACAGGTTACTACGAAAGGACTTTGGCTGAAGGTTTAGTACCTAGTGACCCATGCCAAGTCCACCATCGACGGGGATTATTGCCCCGGTGATATATGCGGCTGAAGGGCTTGCAAGAAAGGTAACCACGCCAGCGATTTCATCCACCGATGCAGTTCGGCCCAGTGGAACAGCGTCGGTGATTTGTTGCATCTGCTTCTCGTTAAGTGCTGCGGTCATCTCGGTGTCTACGGGGCCGGGTGCAACAACGTTGACAGTGATGCTGCGGGACCCCAGTTCACGAGCAAGTGATCGACCCAAACCAACAAGACCTGCTTTGGACGCCGCATAGTTGGATTGTCCAGCTGAGCCGAGCATCCCGACGACGCTGGAGATCAGAATGATTCTTCCAGACCGTGCACGAATCATGCCCTGCGTTGCTCGCTTGCAAACACGAAACGCTGCAGTGAGGTTGGCGTCAAGTACAGACGCAAAGTCATCTTCGCTCATGCGCAGGATCAATGTGTCTTTTGTGATGCCAGCGTTGGAGACAAGTACTTGCACCGGGCCGAAGTGCGCTTCAACTGCGTCGAAGGCGGCATTGACTTGATCGGTGTCAGTCACGTCGCACTTAACAGCAAAAAACTCTGACGCAGGTTTGGATGAGTTGTATGTAACGGCGACGCGGTCGCCAAGGGCGGCAAAGTGGCGCGCACAGGCGAGGCCAATACCTTTGGATCCACCTGTGATGAGTACGACTCGTGAAGTTGTTTCAGTCATGTTGATCTATCTCCTAACGCTGACCTTGCCAGCGCAAGATTGCACTCGCTGCAGTCATTCCAGCACCAAATCCTACGAGCAAAACTAAATCGCCGTCACTCAAGCGTCCTTTGTCGGCTGCGTCAAAGAGGGCAAGTGGAATTGATGCGGACGATGTATTGCCGGTTTCGTGCAACACAATGGATGTATTTTCCATTGCAATACCAAGTCGATCGCAAGCAGCGGAGATGATTCGTGTATTTGCTTGATGGGGGACAACGAGAGCAAGTTGGTCGGCTGTGATTCCCGCGATCGCCATCGACTTTTGTGCCGAGTCAACCATGATGCGAACTGCTTTTCTAAAAACCTCTTTGCCGTCCATCTTGATGAAACCACCAATTTCGGCAAAGAGTAAATCTTCTGCTGATCCATCTGCGTCTAAGTCCCACGCAAGAAGTTGTCCAGGTCCGTCCACCGCTTCAAGCACGCATGCTCCAGAACCATCAGCGAACAAAATCGCTGTGCTGCGATCGGTCCAGTCAACAATACGAGAAAGAGTGTCTGTTCCGATTACCAAAACCTTTTCTGCGCCCATTGCAATTAGTCCATGTGCATTGACAAGTGCGTACATAAAACCGGAGCAAGCAGCGTTTATGTCGTACGCGCCGCATTTGAGCCCAAGTTCGTGTTGAATACGAGGCGAAGTCCCCGGGACTGCGCGGTCCGGGGTGGTTGTTGCCAGAATCAGTGCGTCTATTTCGAGCGGGTCAACCTTTGCCATTTGCATAGCCAGTCGCGCACTTTGTACGGACAGGCCTGCGGTAGTTCCACCAATGTGGCGCTGGTGGATACCAGTTCGTTCACGTATCCATGCGTCATTGGTGTCGAGGGTTTTTGAAAGATCATCGTTAGTGACGATCTTTTCTGGAAGAGCACGTCCCCAACCAGTGATGACTGCACCGCGAGCACCCGAAGGAATTTGTGGCATTGACGTTTACTCTAATGCGATCTCAGCCAAGCGATTGGCTGATGAGCTGTCAATCGCTCGCCGTCTACTGCGATGTAGTTCTGCAAGATGCCAGCGAATGGCGATCGAACTTCGGTCTCGCCGATATGACCGAGCACATGACCGACATCAATTCTTGAATTATTCTCAACGGACATCTTCTTTATAAACACTCCGGCAGCTGGACTGACTACAAGTCGTTCGATTGCAAAAAGATGTTCACCCTCGTGGGTAGGAGTCGCCAGTGGAATTGCCGTCGCATAAAAATCGTTCATCCATTCAATGAGTGCATCGAGATCATCTGGAGTTGCGACACTGATCGTTTTTGCACCATCTATGGTGCGCTTAACCATTCCCGTGAGTACTCCGCCGGGTCCTAGTTCGATAAATCCACGGACACCGAGCTCACCGAGGGTCAAAAGGCAATGCTTCCATCGGACAGGAGAAGACAATTGGGCGGAAAGTAACGACGACCATTCGGATCCGTGGTCGTGGGCGAGTGCATCAACATTGGATATCACTGGCACTTCTGTATCGCGGGGGCGAGCAGATGCGATGGCATCTCGAAGTCTGTCCCGCGCACTTGACATATATGGGGTGTGAAAAGCACCTGACACTGGAAGTGACATCACTCGTTTTGCACCGAGAGCTTTGGCCTGCTCGGTTGCCTTGGCAACTCCATCGATGGATCCAGCAATCACCACTTGACCCGGCGCATTGAAGTTCGCTACCCACACATCTGCATCTGCCAAACGACACGCAACTTCTACTTGCTCATCGTCAAGTCCTAGTACTGCAGCCATTGTTCCTGGTTGAGATATTCCTGCCTCATGCATTGCCGACGATCGCTCTGCGACAAGTCGCAATCCGTCGTCAAAGCGCAGTGCGCCAGTTGCTACGAGCGCGGTGTACTCGCCAAGACTGTGACCCGCGCAAAAACTGGGTTCGATACCAAGGCGCTCCACTGCGTCGAGCACCATCAGTGACATGACGAATGTGGTCAATTGGGCATTACGGGTGTCTTTGAGTTCGTCGGCATCTGCGTTCAGAAGAAGGGCGGCAACATCTCTACCGACCACTTCAGATGCTTCGCCAACCAGCTCCCAACTTTCGTGGTCGACCCAAGCAGCGCCCATGCCAGTGCGCTGAGAACCTTGACCTGGAAATGTAAAAGCGAGCATTGACTAAGTAACCCCGTTTATTTGCCGTGAGAATGGCTAATTTTATGGCAAATTTTCTGACCGATTTGTGACTGTTTTGGTGACGCGGCCAGAGTCTGACCCCGTGTCTGCAGCTTTGCTATATCTACAGCGTAGAACTTGTTGCGGGTGGGTACGATGTTCCCTCGCAGTAAGCCAATTAATTAAACACTTCACTCGGGCCCGAGTGGCGGAATGGCAGACGCGACGGACTCAAAATCCGTTGTCTGAAAGGGCGTGTGGGTTCGACTCCCACCTCGGGCACCAACTTCATGGACACACCTACACTCATCGACGTGGCGAATAAAGGCATCAACAGTCGACTTACCGAGCGTCGCTTGCGGCGTGGTACACAGTCGCTCGCGTCATTGCGTAACGAGCTCGGCGTAGTTGAGGAACAAGTGCAGCATTTTGCCGAGGAAGTGCACGATCTCGAATTGCGTGCGCTTGTGTCTGAAACACCTCTTGCCGATGCCGAGTCTCGGGATGCGATGCGCCACATGCAGGCGATTACAAAACACCGTGACTATCTTCGCGAAGCAATCGTCGAATTGGAAACACGCCAAGATGATTTACTCGACAGGCTTGGACACTAGGCGGTTAATCCATGAGCGCAACTCGACCAAGTACCCGAATAGTTATTGCTGAAGACGAAGCAATCATTCGGCTCGATTTGCGAGAGACGTTGGAAGAAGAGGGATACGTAGTTGTTGGCGATACGGGTCGAGGCGATGAAGCGATCGAACTTGTGCGAGAACATAAACCAGATGTTGCAATTTTCGATATCAAAATGCCTGGCGTTGATGGTTTAGATGCAGCACGGGTGGTGAGTACTGAAAAACTTTGCCCTGTGGTAATGCTGACGGCTTTTAGTCAGCGTGAGGTGATTGAGCAAGCTCGAGACGCGGGCGCACTGGCGTATTTGGTGAAGCCTTTCCAAAAGACCGACCTTGTCCCTGCAATCGAATTAGCAATCGGTCGATTTCGCGAGATGATGACATTGAGTGGTGAACGTGACGCGCTCGGCGAACAGCTTGAGCTGCGCAAACTATTGGACCGCGCAAAAGGATTGCTGATTGACAAATACTCCATGACTGAGCAATCTGCCTTCGATTTCATTCAGAAGAGCGCGATGTCTACGCGAGCCAAGATGGTGGACGTGGCCAACCAGATATTGAACGGACAGATCGCTCCATAGTTGTCGGTTATCGTCGTGGCATGATCCAGGCCGGTTTTTTATGCAGATAATGGTCCTCGATGGCAATTCGTTGGCGTACAGAGCCTTCTTTGCGTTGCCGACTGATATGACGACGGCGAGTGGACAAGTTACAAATTCGGTTTACGGCTTCTGCTCAATGTTGTTGACGTTGATGAAAGATCACAAACCGGATGGTGTGATTGTGGTCTTTGATCGAAAAGAAAAAACATTTCGACACGAAGCGGCCCCAGAGTACAAAGCGCAACGCGAAGCGCAGCCAGACATCTTGTATCAACAAATGGACATCATTAAAGAGATGCTCGGCGTGATGGGGATTCCTGCGATAGATGCTGCAGGGTTTGAAGGCGACGATTTGATTGCAACTATCGCCGATAAAGCAGAGCAGGCGGGCGAGAACTTGCTTATTGTGACTGGCGACAGAGATACATATCAACTGGTGCGTGACCCGTACATTCGCGTTTTGTACAACAAGCGTGGAGTGAGTGACTATGCACTGTATGACGAGGCCGGAATTGTCGAGCGCACCGGCGTAACTCCTGCGCAGTATTCGCAGTATGCAGCGTTGCGAGGTGACCCGAGCGACAATTTGGATGGGGTCCCCGGAGTTGGTGAAAAGACGGCGGCCAAATTGATGACGAAGTATCAGGACATTGTTTCTGTTTTCAATGCCGCTGAAGAGCAGACACCGAAATTGAAACAAGGTTTACTTGAGAGCCGCGAGCGAGTGTTGCGTAATGCACAGCTGATGGTGCTTCGCAGGGATGCACCCGTATCGATTGACATAACGCAGACTGCGCCGCAACCAAATATGGATGCGCTCAAAACAATGTTTGAGACTCTCGAGTTCAAGTCGATGTTCGCACGGGCTAAAACCGTTTTCAAAAGTGATCAATCCACGGAAGCCAAAACAGCTATAAATTCTAAAATTACGGTCAAGTCGCAAACCAATTCGACAGCCAATACTGCAGCTATTGGTTCATCTGCCGAAAACGGTTTCTCCGAAAATGTCGATAGTTCGGATTGCATCGCAGCAAAGGTTGAACGCTGCGACAGTGTAAAAACCGCAACGGCAGCTCTTGTTAGGATCGCAAGACTTGAGAGCGCCGACATTGGAATTGGCTGGGTTGGGGAACCGGGCCGCAGCGCTTTGGATGGAATAGCAATTGTCGTAGATGCAAACACATCTGCCGTTGTTTGGATTGGTGCGGATATTTTGCAAGACAAAGCGTGCCTCAGCGCTTTTCACTCCTTGTCCAAGATTCGTGCACACCACGCAAAACCTCTATTCAGATGGATGATGGAACGCGAGATAGACCTTCGCTCAATAACTTTGGACACGACAATCGCTGCATACTTGCTTGATCCCAGTGATAACAAGTTTGGTATTCAACAAGTGCTGGAGCGATACACAAGTTTCACTATTCAACTTGGCGGGGCTGAGGAATCTGGGCAACTCGATTTTGGCGCTAGTAATTCAGATAATGCCCAGCGCATCTGTGACGAGGCGTTGGCGGTCAGTTTGATTGCAGACCCAATTCTGAAGGCGCTCGACAAACAGGGTGTCTCAAAGCTTTATTCAGAAGTTGAAATGCCACTTGTTCGTGTTCTCGCGCGAATGGAACGAGATGGCATAGCTGTTGATGTTAAGCAGTTGTCAAACATCAATGAAAACTTGAAAGCTCATGTTGCGCGCCTGACGACAATTCTTCATGAACTGGCTGGCCGTCCGTTCAATATCAATTCGCCTACGCAGTTGAGAGAGATTTTGTTTGAAGAGAAGAAACTTGCACCGGGCAAAAAGACGAAAACTGGATTCAGTACAGACGCCGCAACATTGGAAAAGATCCGTGATCAGTGGCCCGAATTTATTGATCCACTTTTGGAGTATCGCGAATTTGAGAAGTTGCGTTCGACTTACGGTCAAGGTCTGCTTGACTCAGTTGGTGCCGATGGTCGGATACATGCGACATTCAACCAGACTGTTGCGCGCACTGGTCGGCTTTCAAGTGACCAGCCAAACTTGCACAACATTCCAGTTCGCTCAGACGAAGGCAAAGTTTTCCGCACCGCGTTCATTCCGTCGAAGGGATGTGAGTTTCTGGTTGCCGACTACAACCAAATTGAACTTCGTTGCATCGCCCACCTAGCAAACGACCCGGGTTTGATCGATGCGTTCACGCGTGGCATCGACGTGCATAGCGCAACGGCTTCGCGACTGTTCAATGTCAAAGAGTCTGACGTATCGAGCGAGCAACGTTCTCAATCAAAGATGGTGTCGTACGGTCTTGCATATGGAATGGAGGCCTACGGTCTAAGTCAACGGCTCAGTGTCGGAGTCGCAGAGGCTTCAGGAATCCTCGATGCCTACTTTGTTGCGTTTCCCAATGTGAAGCAATACATGGATGACACAGTCGAACAGGCCCGAAAGCGTGGATATACCGAAACATTGTTCGGACGTCGCAGGCCAATACCTGAACTCAACAGCAGTAATTTCAGAATTCGTCAAGCGGGTGAGCGTCAGGCAATGAATGCTGGTATCCAAGGGCTTGCAGCCGACATTTTCAAGATTGCCTTAGTACGCATCAGCGATGCGTTTGAAGCAGCGAACTTAAAGAGCCGAGTGATTCTTCAGGTTCACGACGAAGTGATCATCGAAGCAGTAAAGAGCGAGAAAGCGGTCGTCGAAGAGATCGTTTTGACCCAGATGAAGCAAGCCGCAAGTCTCAAGGTGCCACTTGAGGTCCACAGCGCTTGGGGCGCGTCGTGGGCTAGTGCCAAGGGTTAGTGCTTCGCCCTAGTGCTACTACCTAGAACCACAGGCAGATCTGCAGAGTCTGACTGGTAGCGTGATCATGCCCTACCGCTGGTAGGACCGCCTCGAAAGAGGTGCAACCGATCCCATCCACCGAAAGTACGTAAATCATGTCTGATCTCCAATTAATGCAAAGCCCTCCAATGGGAACCTTCGACGCAGAAGGAAATTACACACCGCGCCAAGTCACTGA
>JBIIAC010000015.1:0-16495 GCA_044240045.1 Ilumatobacteraceae bacterium | reverse complement strand
TGCTTGGAGAAGACCTTCGTATGCGATCTGGTTGAAACCCTTGTCGTCCACGCCACCGGTGTCGGTGACTTCACAGGCAAGACCTGCTGGTTCGGCTGGGGTTGTGTCTGCTGGAACTGTGTCTGATACTGTGTCACTACCGCCGCATGCGGCAAGTGCGAACACTGCTACCAAACCAACAGCAAGACCTTTTAGTGTCTGCTTTCTCATTATTATTTTCTCCCTCTTGCGCATCCATGTAGATACGCATGTTTGTTGGTAGGAAGAGATTAGTCCATATTTATCGGGCGATGTTTACCCAAAGAACAATAAAATTCGGCCTTTTAGCAATAAATTATGATTCGCAGTCAACCATATTGAGCAGTCCAGATGCCACGTCATAGAGAGCACCAGCCACTACGAGACCCTTTGGCAAGAGGGGGAATGCACGAATGCGCGTGACGTCGCTGACCAATGCTGCCCGTTGGTCGGCAACGGTTCGAAACTCAATGCTCCGGGTATCGACCCCATGTTGCTTATTGATCATGGCGTGAATCTCGGCCTCATTGTTGTTGGCCATCCGACAATCGGTGTGTGGCATCACTAACACTCGTTTAACACCGAGCAGGTAAGTCGCAAGCACAAGTGTGCGCAACACGTCGTCGGTTACTCGCGCTCCGGCGTTGCGCAATATCTTGGCATCACCAGATTGCATACCAACTACTGCGAGTGGATTAATTCGCGAGTCCATGCAGGTGACAATGGCCAGACCGCGAGTTGCAGTACCAGTGAGATGCGAGTGTTCAAAAGAATTCGCAAAGGCCTGATTACCGGCGATGATGTCATCAAACTCGGCTGAATGATTACTGTTTGGCACGTGAATCCCCCCTTCACTTTTCATTTTTTAATCACTTCTGGTCGAAAATTGTCTGTGGGCCAGGTAGGGATCGAACCTACGACCAAGGGATTATGAGTCCCCTGCTCTGACCACTGAGCTACTGGCCCGTTAAATCTTGCGCTCCGAGGGTGGGGATCGAACCCACGACCCACGGATTAACAGTCCGTTGCTCTGCCAGCTGAGCTACCTCGGAAAGGAAGTCGGAGCAATCCTAGCGTTGGGATTTGAGCAATTCGACAATCTGCCAAATGCACTCTGGGTTGGCAATTGCTTCACTATTGCGCACGGGTCTCCCATTGACCGCATCAGCAAGAGCCAGTTCGACCAGTTTGTTACTACGTGTACGCGGCAAATCTTGAACCTCTACCACGAGGCCAGGAACGTGTCTTGGAGTGCAAGCCACGCGGATCCGTGATTTGATATCCGCAATAAGTTCCTCGCTCAGTGACACACCTTCGGTTAATCGCACGAGCAGCACGATGCGCACATCGTTGTCGATCTCTTGACCAAAAACAAGACTTTCAAGTACACCTGGATGTTGCTCAACTACGCGTGTTATCTCTGCCGTACCGATTCGCACACCACCCGGGTTGAGCGTGGTGTCACTACGCCCGTGAATAACTATTCCGTGATGTGGCGTCCACGAAGCAAAGTCACCTTGCGCCCACATGCCAGGAATGCGCTCGAAATATGCGCTCAAATATTTTGGACCTGGCTGCATCGAGTCTGGTGCACCAACTCTGCCATCATTCCAAAAGCCAAGCGGAGTCGATGGAAATGGTTGACGACAGACCAACTCACCGGCGATACCTGGCTGATCGATAAGAGATCGATATCTGCCTTCTTTATCGTTCGTTGCATCACTGACTGCATCACTTGCCATGCCGAGCATTGGTCCTTGGATCTCACCTCTATATATAGGTCGTGTTGGGTCTCCCCCAACAAAGCATGCACACAAATCGGTACCACCCGAGATGCTCGACAAATGAACGTCTTGCTTGACAGATTCATACACCCAATCGAAACCCTCGGGCGAAAGTGGTGAGCCCGTCGAGCAAATGGTGTGAAGGGATTGTAAGCCGTGCGAAGTGCGCGGCTCGATACCGGCTTTGCGCACAGAGTCGATGTATTTTGCCGACACGCCCAAAAGCGTAATTTTTTCGCTATCAACAATGTCAAACAGCCGAGCAGTGTTGGGTGTTGTTGGTGCGCCATCGAAAAGCACAGCTGTTGCCCCGCTTGCAAGCACCGACACCAACCAATTCCACATCATCCAACCGGTTGTTGTGAAATACATGACGCGGTCTTCATCGCCGAGATCGCAATGCAACTGATGTTCTTTCATGTGCTGAATGAGCACGCCGCCGGTTCGATGCACGATGCACTTCGGAACACCAGTTGTGCCGCTCGAGTATAAGACGTACCAAGGGTGATCAAACCCAAATCGCTCAGGTGAAACAGGCGACGACAATCCGCTTGACACAAAATTTTCGTAGTCGAGTAACCCGTCACGACGGTGATCGCCAACACTCACGTTATTCACAAGAACCGTGGCTACAAGGGTTGGTAAGCCTGCTCGAATCTCAGTCAGCCTCTCAAGGCAATCGAAGTTTTTACCGCTGTATCTATAACCGTCCACTGCAACAAGAACCTTTGGTTCAATCTGACCGAAACGATCAATCACACCATTAGCCCCAAAGTCTGGAGATGCAGAAGAAAAGATGGCACCCAACGACGCCGCGCCGAGCATGACCTCGACAGCCTCGATTGAGTTTGGCAACCACGCTGCCACCCTGTCGCCCGCAACTACACCGAGCTGTTTAAGAGACCCAGCAATAGCTGCCACACGCAGAGCCAAGTCATCCCAAGTACGAGCTCGCCTTGCACCACTCTCGTCAATGGCAACTAATGCCTCGCTTGATCCTTGTGCAGTGCCACTTTTTCGCAAAAAGTTCTCAACAATGCTCAATTGAGCATCTGGGAAAAACCTTGCGGTCGAGATTGGCGCACCAACCGCGTTTGGAACAAACGCACGATCGCCCTTATGTCCAATAACACCGCAATCCTCCCAAACCTCCAACCAAAAATCGCTGAGATGCGCAACCGACCATGCGTGTAAATCGGCCGGGCTATTGACCTTTTTTGCGAAACGATGTATTCGGGATTTGGCAATGCGCTCAACTGTTGGCATCCACAGGGCTTTGGCTGATTCTGGCATCGGCACTAACCTAATGAAGCCGTTGCATTTATTGACAATCACGAGCAGTTTTTGTCTGACAAGCCAAACGAATTGAAGGGAAACGTTATGAATTGGGGATCATTTATCACCTGCGCCGTTACCGGCTCAGGAGAGACAGCTCACAAAAGCGACAAGGTGCCCGTCACCCCAGAACAGATTGCCAATTCGTGTATTGAGGCAGCCAAAGCAGGTGCCGCAGTGGTGCATATTCACGTGCGCAATCCTCAAACTGGTCTCGGCTCGCGCGATACAGAGCTCTATGCCGAGGTCGTTGATCGTGTGCGATCATCCGATACCGATGTCGTGATCAACCTCACCGCAGGTATGGGCGGCGACTTGGTACTCGGAGGCGACGAAGATGTGTTGCCGCTTGCATCTGGCACCGACATGGTTGGGTCAACAGAGCGTCTCGATCACGTTACTCGCCTACTTCCAGAAATTTGCACACTCGATTGCGGAACGATGAACTTTTCGAGTGGTGGTGACTATGTGATGACGAATACACCGAGCGTGTTGCGCAAGATGGCGAAGATCGTGCAAGACCTTGGGGTGCGACCAGAACTCGAAGTATTTGACACTGGGCACTTGGTGATGGTCAAAGATTTAATCAAAGACGGTTTGCTAGATGACCCCGTAATGATTCAGTTGTGCATGGGCATCGCCTACGGCGCACCAGATGACACAAATACATTTATGGCTCTGGTTAATCAGATTCCAGCAGGAGCGGTGTTCTCTGCATTCTCAATTGGACGTATGCAACTTCCATTTGTTGCACAAGCGGTGCTTGCAGGTGGCAATGTGCGCGTTGGTCTGGAAGACAACTTGTATCTCAATCGCGGCGAACTCGCCACCAATGGCAAACTTGTCGAGCGTGCTGTCAACATTTTGGAAAACATGAACGTTTCCGTCATGGGACCTGCCGAAGTGCGCAAAAAACTACAGCTCACAAAGCACTCGTAAGGAATAGCGATGAGCGGTCTACCTGGATTAAAAACTGTCGGCTTGCTCGGTGGCGGTGTAATTGGTGGAGCATGGGCTGCACGGTTTGCGCTCAATGGTGTTGATGTCAAGTTGTATGACATCGATCCACAGGCCACTCGCAAGATGGGTGAAATTATGGGCAACGCTCGTCGCGCATATCGCAAACTCACACTTGCTCCCCTCCCACCAGAAGGCACCATCACATTTGTCTCCACACCCGAAGAAGCAGTAACCGATGTTGATTTCGTGCAAGAAAGCGCTCCAGAACGCCTTGAATTGAAACAAGAATTGCTCGCTCGTGCAAGCAAAGCAGCTTCACCAACAACTGTGTTCGGATCCTCCACTTCTGGACTCTTGCCAACGCAGATTCAAAAAGACATGGTCAACCCAGAGCGTTTCGTTGTTGGTCACCCGTTTAATCCCGTGTATCTCATGCCGCTTGTCGAGATCTGTGGTGGCGATCTCACTTCGCAAGCCACAAAGGAACGTGCTCGCGAGGTGTACACGCAAATTGGCATGCGACCTCTCATGCTGAGCAAAGAAATCGATGGCTTTGTCGCCGACCGACTCATGGAAGCGCTGTGGCGTGAAGCGTTGTGGATGGTTAATGACGGAATCGCTACAGCAGAAGAAATTGACGATGCAATGCGCTTTGGACCTGGATTGCGCTGGTCGTTCATGGGCACCTTCCTCGTGTATCGCATTGCTGGTGGTGAGGCAGGCATGCGGCATTTCATGGCGCAGTTTGGTCCATCTCTCAAGTGGCCATGGACAAAGTTGATGGACGTACCCGAGCTCGACGAAGTGTTGCTCGAGAAGATTGTTTCGCAGTCAGATGACCAAGCAGGAACTGCAACCATTCGCGAACTCGAAGCCTTGCGCGATGATTGTTTGGTTTCCGTATTCCAAGGACTCCGCGGCCAAAATTATGGCGCCGGTCAGGTGTTGGCCGACTACGAAAAAATGTTATTTGGTCGTGGACCGATACCAGAGCTCGATCCACTTGCACCATCGGTCTCACACGAGATGTTTATCCCTGCCGAGTGGACGGACTACAACGGCCACACCAATGACTCGCGTTATTCGCAACTCGCAAGCGAAGCAAGCGACACCTTCTTTCGAGCCATTGGTTTCACCCACGAATACCTTGCAACCGGTCGCACGTTTTATACCGTCGAGGGACACTCAAGGTTTCTCGACCAAACTCGCGCAGGAGACAAAATAAAGGTTCTCACCCGAGTCGCGTCATACGACGAAAAGCGCATCCACCTGTGGTCCGAGGTTGTGCGCGAAGACGGCGTGGTTGCATTTACTGCCGAGCACTTATTCATGCACGTTGATACTGCAACTGGAAAAACATCGCCGATGGGGAGCGAAATGTTCACATTGCTGCAGCCAATTGCTGATGCCCACGCAAAACTTCCTGCACCAACAGGGATTGGTCGACATGTCGGCGAACGCCCCGCAAAGTAGCAGCATCTCGCCACTCGCCCCATGGCAGCCAGGCGATGTGGTGCCTGCACCACTCGACATCTATTCGTGCCTCGTCGAGCAAGAGTGGGTTGATTACAACGGTCACATGACCGAGGCTGCATATCTGTCAGCCTTCGGCTGGGGTTCCGATGCGCTGTTTACCTACATCGGCGACAACGATGCATACCGAGCTGCCGGCAATTCGTTTTATACAGTCGAGACACACATCGTTTACGAAGACGAAGCATTTCTCAACGAACCACTTCGTATAGAGACCCGCGTGCTCGATGTGGATGCAAAGCGTTTACACATTCACCACACCATGTTTAATGGCGAAAATGGCAAGAGGCTTTCAACTACCGAGCAGATGTTGGTCCATGTCGATATGAACGCGGGCAAGTCTGCACCGATACTTCCCCACGTGGCTGCCGCACTGGATGCAATCATGGCAAGTCACTCAACTCTGCCGACACCTGAAGACGTCGGCAGAGTAATGAAGATCAAGAAAAAGTAAGCAATACACAATTACAAACAGGAGATCCACATGCAATTTGCACTCACCGAAGAACAAGAAGCAATTGTTGCCACAACGCGCACGTTTGTTGAGCGCGAACTTATACCCCACGAAGAGACTGTCGAGAAGCTTGGCCAAGTGCCAAAAGAACTCGAAGAAGAGATTCGTAGAAAATCAATTGCGGCTGGTATTTATGCGTGCAATATGCCGACCGAATACGGCGGAGGCGGACTTGACTCATTTGACACGACATTGGTCGATCGCGAGTTTGGCGCGACTTCGTACGCGCTCCATTACGTAGTTGCTCGCCCATCCAATATCTTGCGTGCCTGCACAGAAAGTCAGATTCAGGAATACCTCATCCCCACAATCGCCGGTGACCGTGTGGATTGCTTGGCAATGAGCGAACCAGATGCTGGGTCTGACATGCGTGGCATGAAGTGCTCTGCAGTACGCGATGGCGACGACTGGGTGATCAACGGAACGAAGCATTTTATTTCGCATGCCGACATGGCCGACTACGTAATTCTTTTTGCGGCAACGGCTGAGGAACAGACGTCCAAAGGACCGAAGAAGAAGATCACCGGTTTTCTTGTCGACTTTGATACGCCTGGATGCGAACGCGTCGCAGGATACAAATGCGTCTCGAACTCTGGGTATCACAACCTGATTATCAACTTTGATAACTGTCGCGTGCCAAATAGCAAAGTACTTGGCGAAGTGCACGGTGGTTTTGACGTTGCCAACACTTGGCTCGGTGCTACCCGATTGCAGGTTGCTGCAGTTTGCGTGGGTCGCGCTCGCCGCGCACTTCGACTCTCAACCGAGTGGGCAGCAACGCGTGAACAATTTGGCCAACAGATTGGCAAGTTCCAAGGCGTGTCATTTAAGTTGGCCGATATGAAAACACAACTTGATGCAGCTGAGCTACTCACACTGCGTGCCGCATGGAACGATGCGCATGGCAAGTTTGATGATTCGGAGATCGCGATGGCAAAAGTGTTTGCGAGCGAGATGTGCCAATTTGTTACCGATGAAGCCATCCAAATATTTGGCGGTATGGGTTTGATGGACGAATTGCCACTTGAGCGGATGTGGCGCGACACACGTGTTGATCGCATTTGGGACGGCACAAGCGAGATTCAGCGACACATCATTTCACGCGGTCTCTTGCGCGAATTCGGCGGCTGATACATGACACAAGCGCATACCGCTCTCGCCCGCATGCTCAATCCAAAGAGCATCGCAGTCATTGGTGGCAACCCTGCTGCCGCTGTGGTGAGGCAATGCCAGAAACTTGGTTTTACGGGTGAAATATGGCCGGTGCACCCGACACGCAAAGAGATGCACGGCGTTGCATGTTTTGCTTCAGTCAATGACTTGCCCGGTATTCCCGACGCGGCATTTGTTGCGGTCAACCGCCATCTCACCCTGGATGCCGTGAAACAACTGAGCACAATGGGCGCGGGCGGCGCGGTGTGTTACGCCTCAGGCTTCTCCGAGACTGGTGATACCGACCTACAACAACAACTGGTCCTTGCAGCTGGCGACATGCCACTCCTTGGACCAAATTGCTACGGCTTCATCAACACGCTGGATGGCGTTGCATTGTGGCCCGATGAGCACGGATGTGTCTCGGTTGAACGCGGAGTTGGCATGATTTCACAGAGCGGCAACGTTGGGATCAACCTCACGATGCAACAACGTAATTTGCGCATGGCTTACATGGTCACGGTTGGCAACCAAGCTGACGGCGGTGTGGAAGACGTCCTCGAAACATTTATCCACGACGAACGTGTAACGGCAATTGGCATGTTCATCGAAGCAATTCGTGACGCGCCTCGCTTTGCGGCTCTTGCGCAAGAAGCATTCGCTCGGAGCAAACGCATTGTTGCACTTCAAACTGGCAAGTCGGAAGCCGGCGCACTGATCGCCGCATCGCACACCGCATCGCTGGCTGGCAATCGTCAGGCATATGCGGCATTTTTTGATCGATGCGGTGTTGCAACGGTAGAAACACCAACCGAACTTCTTGAGACACTCAAGTTGCTCGACAATGGCGGACCACTCAGTGGATACCGCATCGCATCGTTGTCATGCTCGGGTGGAGAGGCTTCGCTTGTTGCCGATTTGTCCGAAGCAACAGATTTGGTTTTTGCTCCATTCCCAGACGAGCAGCGCGCTCGCATCGAATCAACGTTGACCGAACTGGTTTCCGTTGGCAATCCATTCGACTATCACACGTTTATGTGGGGCGACAAAGAGGCCATGACTCGCACGTTTTCGGAAACGATGCGTGGTGAGCATGACGCAACCATTTTATTGCTCGATGCACCTCCCCGCCCAGACCAAGATGCAAGCAGCTGGGTTGTTGCAGCCGAAGCATTTGCCGCAGCAAGCACCATCACCAAGAGGCGCGGGATCATCGTTGCCACAATTCCAGAATGCTTTTCGGAATCGATGCGCAATTCAATTGCTGCACTCGGCATGACTCCAGCACAAGGCTTACGCGAAACACTCGTGGCGCTTGACCGTTGTGCATGGCTTGGCCAACATGCACCACAGAACGCACCGGCAATCGTGAGCGCACCCGGCAACACAGTCATTGTCGATGAGGAACGCGCTAAAGAACGATTGGGCTCATGGAACGTTGCCGTGCCACAGGGCGCACGCTGCACACGTGAAACAGTTGTCGCCGCCGCTACGAAAATTGGTTACCCCATCACACTCAAGGGTCTTGGGCTTGCCCACAAAAGTGAGTCTGGCGCAGTAGCTGTCGGACTACAAAGCGCCGAACAACTGCAGGCCTCGATTGCCTCCATGCCAGCCAGCATCACCGAATTCTTGGTAGAGCAAACAGTCACTGGCATAGTTGCTGAAGTACTAGTGAGTATTCGACGCACTGCCCCACTTGGCTGGATGATCACGCTTGGCGCAGGTGGAGTACTCACCGAATTGTGGCGCGACACACAGTGCCTGCTCGCGCCAGCCAGCAATGAAGACATTCGTGCAGCTTTACAACGACTACGCATCGCTCCAATCCTCAATGGCTACAGAGGTAAACCTGCCGCCAATATTGAAGCGCTTGTCAACGTGGTAATTGCATTACAACAGGCCGTCGTAGGCTCTTCGGTAGTAGAAGTCGAGCTCAACCCAGTGCTCGCCACTACCAATTCTGCGATCGCTGTCGATGCACTACTCATTGAAGAAACCAAATAGCGAAACGAGAACTTGATGCCAATTATTACAAACACGACAACAACCGCTGCGGGTACTGGCTCAATTCTTGAAATCACACTTGACCGCCCCAAAGCAAACACCATCGATGCGGCGACAAGCCGAGAGCTCAGCGAAATCTTTTCTGCTTTCAATTCTGATTCGACTCATCGAGTCGCCATTTTTACTGGCGCAGGAGAAAGATTCTTCTCGGCTGGTTGGGACTTGAACGCGGCCGCTGAGGGTGAAGCATTTGACTCTGACTACGGAGTGGGCGGTTTCGGTGGTTTTCCCGAGCTACCCAACCGAAACAAGCCCATCATCGTGGCTGTCAACGGCATGGCAGTGGGCGGCGGTTTCGAGATTGCAATGGCCGCTGACTTCATTGTTGCCGCTGACCATGCACAATTCTTTCTGCCTGAAACGCGCGTAGGAGTTTTGCCCGATGCGGGAACTGTGCGATTGGCACGCCTCATGCCTCGCCAACTTTCCAACGAGATCATCTTTGGTGGCCGCAGGCTTGCCGCAGCCGAAGCGGAGTCGTGGGGAATTGTCAATCGCGTCGTACCACTCGCCGATCTGATGACGAGCGCCCGTGAGTTGGCTGCCGAGATTTGTTTGTCCGCACCGCTGAGCGTGGCTGCAGTGCTCGAACTCAATCGCACGCTCGAGAATGTTGATATTCAAGAGGCAATGAGACAGATGCGCGCCAATGCCGCATACAGAAAAGCTGTTGATTCGCAGGATGCAATTGAAGGGCCCGCGTCATTCGCCGAAAAGCGCCCTCCTCAGTGGCAGGGCAAATAACCAAAAATCTATTTATTGTCGCGACACTGAGTGCTGCAGTATTTCACTTCATCCCAATTTTTGGCCCATTTTTTACGCCACTCAAACGGCAGACCACAGCGCACGCAGATTTTGGGTGCAAAACCATTCTTCGTCTGAGCATGTCTCACCATAAGTCAACAGCCTGGTGCAACCAAGAGCTCGCGACTCACCTGCTGTTAATCCTCTGTGCGACGGCGACGACGTGCATCCCTCGTGGATGTGTCGGCAATTGTTGGCACCGAGTTGGTAAGCGGACCAATTTTGCTGATGATCTCATCAGTTGTTGGCGCAGCACCAGACACATGAGTGTCGAGTGCATTGCGCATCGCCACTAGATGCTCTGGCGAGGTTCCGCAACATCCACCAACGATACGAACTCCTGCATCAACAGCCATTCCAGCGTAAGTATGCATCAACTCCGGAGTTCCCGAATACTTGATGGACACACCCTCAAAACGAGGTATTCCACAATTACCTTTCGCGACTACAGGGGTGACGAAACCCTTCATCTCGGAGACTGAGACCAACATGTCGGATGCACCAACGCCACAGTTAGCGCCTATAGCTAGCGGTTGCGGGTCGAGTCCTTCAAAAATTTGTTCGAGCGCACTCGGCATAATGCCCATCATCGTTCGACCAGCCGTATCAAACGACATTGTTGCCACATACGGCATGCCAACTTTGATCGCCGCCAATGCCGCAGCTCGTACTTCTTCTGGTGCGGACATCGTTTCAATCCATGCAACGTCGGCACCACCATCTTTAAGGCCCTGTATTTGCTCAGCGAATGTGTCGATCGCTTCAGCTTCAGTGAGCGCACCAAGGGGTTCAAACAACTCACCTGTTGGGCCGACTGAACCAGCAACGATTACTGGTCGCCCTGCGTTATCCGCAACTTTGCGCGCTAGTTGAGCGGCTGAACTCGCGAGTTCGTGCACTCGAGACTGAGCATTGTGCAACTTGAGTCGATGGCGATTACAGCCAAATGTGTTCGTCAAAATAATGTCGGCGCCTGCATCAACAAACTTTTGATGAAGTGACATCACACGGTCTGGATGATCAGTGATCCAAAATTCGGGTGGCTCACCAGCGGTTAAGCCCATCTGAAAGTAGTTAGTCCCAGTGGCACCGTCGGCCAACAATACTTTTCCAGTTGCTAACAACTGATCCAATGATGAGCGCACTGGACTAACTTAGCCCATCACGTTTCCGGCAGTGACGCCTTGTGTGCGCAATCTTGAAAACGCTGACAAGTTGATCGCATTGCCCGTGCTCTCCCCAACGAACTCGACTGGAGTCACGTCGTGATCGATGCCCTGCTCCTGTGCCTCAACGAGGGCGCGAATGAATTTACCAACGAGTGGAGCATTCTTGAATTGATTGCCGCTCGTGCCACAGGCCATAAAGAACCCATTTAGGCTCGACTTGTCGTAGAGAGGAATCCAGTCGTCGGTGACGTCGTACAGCGCACCGATGCCCAGCAGTTTGAGTGGAACGCCAAAATCTGGCAAACGGCGTGCGAGCCGCAACATCACTCGCTCAAAAAACTCGACAGTAACCGAGTCATTCCAATCATCTGCGTTCTCAAGGAAATGCAATTCATCGCAAGCAGGCTCGGTTGTACCCACATTGAGCAGATCACCCATGTGCGGCCTGAAGTATTGACCCAAGTCAAGGTCGGCCACAATCGGTGCGTTGTCTTCGAGGCGGAACCCAACTGGTGCTGGCGGCGAAAAGACTTCTTGTCGCAACGGTTGGTGGTGAACCTTCATTTCGTCATAGACGCCAGCCATGCGATTGATTGCAGCAGCGTGTGGGCCAGCTGCGTTAATGACGGTCGGTGCATTAAATGTCTCACCAGTCTTGAGCGTCACCCCTGTGACCGCGCCATTACTTGTATTGATTGTGACAACTTCTTTGTGGAAGAGAAACTCTGCACCATGCGTCTTGGCCGCATTGGCGAGATTGTGCGTTGCCAGCATTGGGTCGTCCATAAAGCCACTGAGTGGGTCAAACAAAGCGGAGAGTTGGTCATATGGGTCGTCAGCAAATGCCGGGTCCTCAATGCTCTTTGGTGGGTAATACTTGCCTGTGTCGAATGCTGGCCAGCGCTTGCGCACTTCATCTGGGCTCAGTACTTCATACGGAATACCGAATTGGTCCCAGAGTTCACGTTGACGAATGCCGTCATAGCCCTCGGTAAGAAATACCAAATAGCCTGTCTTCACAAACTTGGCCATGCCATCTGGGTCCTGCACACCAACGAAATTATTCCAGTCGTACCAATACTGTGCTGACTCCCATGCCATCAAGATGGTGTTGAAGTTGGAATATGTAAAACGAATAATTGCCGAAGATGCGCTCGTAGATCCAGCACCCGCTGCCCCACCTTTATCGATGACCACAACTTTTCGACCAGCCTTAGATAGTTCGAGTGCGATGGAAGCACCCATTACGCCGCCACCAATAATGACTACGTCGGTATTGGTTACCGCTGAACTCATACTTGCTGATCCAATATTGCGTTTGCCCATTTCGCAGTGTCTGCAGTGGCATTAAATGTAAACGAGTGAATACCAGCGACGTTGAGTTCGTCAGCCTTGGCAGCAATGTCGTTGAGTAATTTTGTTGGGTCGTATCCGCCCGGAGCAATCATCAATGTGAGTGATGCTTTGTTCTTCTTGAGATATCGCAACGACTGACCAACGCCAGTTCGTACGCCAACCGACATCAACCTCGTGCGATCCACAACACCCGGCAGACCAAGATTGATCGGTGTAGTGAAACCTTTTGCACGGAGATCTTTGAGCCAAGCAAGAATCTTTGGCGCATCAAAACACATTTGTGTTGAGGCAAGACCCTTAACCCCAAAACTCTTCAGCAATGCTTCTTTTTGAATTACTGAATCGTGCAAGTCGGAATTACTAATCGTGGAGTGACCATCTGGGTAAGCACCGAATCCAATTGTTTCAACACCAGGGTTGGCGCTCAAAAAATCTTTAATGAATGGCAAAGCAAATTGGTAATGAGGTGGGACTTCGGCGTCACCACCGATGATAAATACTTCTTTGATCCCCTTTTCGCGCACCCAGGTTGCCAACTTGGTGGCGTGTTCTGGGCCTTCAACAAGACGCGCAGCAAAGTGCGGCACCACGTTGTGTCCCTTTGCCAGTAGCTGCTCACACAACTCTTGTGTCACTGCAATACCCTTTGCAGGCGAGCATGTCACTGATACTGATGCACCCTTTGGCAAATCGGTAATGGCTTGGTCGAGTGACTTGAGTGGCACCAATTCGTAGCGCATGTTGCGCACCAATCTCTGTGCAGAGGCGGTTGTCTTGCCATTCGATTTTTTACCACCGATGAGGGGCTTAAGTAATGACGAAAGGGTGCTCATAATTGATCTCACTCACTTGGGTTTTGCGTATAGGGGCGTTTCTAGATTATGCGAAAGTGTCGGGCAATTCCGCTTTGCGCTTACCGATGTAATCCAATAATTCCGCGTCAATTGCGTCATCCAGCGCTGGTGCAACGTATGACGCAAGTCGCTCTTTATAAATCCTGTTGGCTCGCTGCGCCGCGTCAAGGGAGCCGTCTTCGGTCCACTGCTCAAAGCTGTTGTTGTCGGCAGTATCTGAGCGATAAAACGCTGTCTCGAAATTGCCAAGTGTGTGCGCTGTGCCCAAAAAGTGCTGGCCGGGTACGTTTTCCCGCATAGCGCTCATGGCCTGACCGTTCTCGGTTATGTCCAGACCTTTACCAAGCGTCATCATCATGCCCAACTGATCACAATCGAGGACAAACTTCTCATAACCGATCGCAAGACCACCTTCGAGCCAGCCAGCAGCATGCAACACGAAGTTCGTGCCAGCCATGAGTGTTGGAATCAGCGTCGAAGCGCTTTCGTATGCTGCCTGTGCATCTGGCAATTTTGATGCGCACAGTGATCCACCCGAGCGAAACGGAACTCCGAGACGACGCGCAAGTGCAGCAACTGTGTAGAGCACAATCGCAGGCTCTGGTGTGCCAAACGTAGGTGCACCTGTGAGCATTGACATCGAACTAGCAAACGAACCGAACACCACCGGCGCACCGGGACGAACGAGTTGTGTAAACGCCATACCAACGAGCGACTCTGCGAGTGTTTGTGCCACTACCCCAGCAGAGGTTGTGGGTGCCATGGCGCCAGCCAAAATAAACGGCGTGATAATGCACGCCTGATTGTTGGTTGCATACACCTCCGCCGACTCGAGCATCGTTGCGTCCCACACCAGCGGAGAAGATGCATTGATCAAACTTGTCATCACCGTACGATCGGCCAAGTCGCCACCAAAAGCAATTCGCGCCAAGTTGACACTGTCTTGGGCGCGCTCACCTGCAGTGACCGAACCCATAAAACCTTTATCGGAGTATTTGATATGGGCATACACCATGTCTAGGTGACGCTTGCTCACAGGAATATCAACAGGCTCACACACCGTGCCACCCGAGTGATGGATGTACGGCGACATGTATGCCAACTTGACGATGTTTTGGAAGTCTTGAATGGTTGCGTAGCGACGACCATTGTCGATGTCATACACAAAAGGAGAACCGTAGTTTGGGGCAAACACTGTGGCGTTGCCGCCTATTTGCACATTGTTTTCTGGATTGCGCGCATGTTGTGTATAGATACGTGGTGCACTCGCTTGTACTATCGCTCTGCACATTCCGCGAGGAAAACGAACTCGAGTGCCGTCAACAATCGCACCAGCATTTTTAAATCGCTCAATCGCGCTCGGGTAGTCGCGAATCTCGACACCAATCTCCTCGAGGATTGTGTCTGCATTGCTTTCGAGCAACGCGAGACCCTCTTCAGAAACCATTTCATAAGGAGTAATCAAGCGAGTCAAATACGCATCGCGTTGAGCATGGGAAGTTTTTCGTGTTGCTTGACGAGCCGCACGGCCGCCACCTCGCCTGTGGTTCTCTACATCTGTCATAACCCTGTCACCCCTTTTCGCCTCTCATCACTTTTCTTCTCTAGTCTCGCACGAGTTCTTATGAACGACGCCGACGACGCTGACCGTCGCGACCACCCTCACTGTTACCGCTGTTTTCAATGCGTGGAGGCAACGTCATGATGCTCTCAAGGTTGGGGCAAGGTGCATAGGCATGCGGGAAGGCCATTGCGGCAATAAATAGATCCTGAAAACGCGGCTCGGTTGCGGTCTCGATTTTGGTCACCTTACGGACCGCTGTTTCCATCTCGACACGCTGGCTTCGCGAGAGCAGTGTTTTGACTGCGCCAGCTCCTGCAGCATTTCCCACAGAACGCACTCCCGCAACAGGACAATCTGGCACCAAACCAAGGACCATGGCATACACAGGATCAATGTGAGCGCCGAATGCACCGGCCAAACGAATATCAAGCACTTCTGGGTTTCCTGCATGCTCAACCAGCAAGTCGATACCTGCGCGCAATGCTGCTTTGGCCAATTGAATTGCACGAATATCATTTTGTGTAATCAACAAACGAATGTCTCCGTGCTCGTACAACACGTAAGAGAATGTGCGGTCATCGGCGACAACCCGAGGAGTCTTGCCAACCAGCGAACCCTGGATAACACCGTCTTGAGAAATAATGCCAGCCAAGTACATCTCTGAAATCACTTCGATGATGCCAGAACCACACACACCAGTCACTGGCGTGTCAACGATTGCTTCCGCGAAACCTGGTTCATCTGACCACATTTCAATACCGATCGAACGAAAACGCGGTTCGAGCGTCTCGCGATTAATGCGTACCTTTTCAACGGCTCCAGCAGTTGCTCGCTGACCGCAACTGAGTTGCGCACCTTCAAAAGCTGGACCAGTTGGGCTTGACGCAGCGAATTGGCGAGTGTTGTCACCCAGCACAATCTCGGCATTGGTGCCAACGTCGATGAGTAACTGCATCGAAGTGCCACGATGTGGACCTTCGGACAAAATCGCTGCTGCGGTATCAGCGCCAACGTGGCCGGCAATACACGGACCAACGTAGTAACGGGCATTCGGCAACTGAATTCCGATTTGCGTTGCCAAACCACTCACGGCTTCATCCGTAGCCAACACAAATGGCGCTGCACCCAACGGGGTCGGATCAATACCTAACAAAATATGGTGCATAATCGGATTACCGACCATCACGATCTCGAGAATTTTGTCGACTGTGGTTGCGGCCTTGGATGCCAATTCGAGAACGAGGTCATTGAGTGCTGCACGAATCACTGTTGTGAGCTCAACATCTCCACCCTTGTTCATCATCACGTACGAGACGCGACTCATCAAGTCTTCGCCAAAGCGAATCTGTGGATTCATCACACCTGCGCTGCTCAAGATTTCGCCA
>JBIIAC010000064.1:0-5735 GCA_044240045.1 Ilumatobacteraceae bacterium | reverse complement strand
GTGTTGGGTCAAGTTCGGTTGAATCGCTTGATCGTGCGGCCATTGCCTCAGACACTTCAGGGAGTGCGCGCTGAATGAAACCAATAGTTTCTAGGAATCTCCACGAACGGGCAGAACCATGTCGCAACACGCGCAACAAACCAATCGTTGCATCATCATTCCAGCTCAATGTTGCATTGCGATGGAGAGCAAACCAGTCGAGTAGTTGGCTACTTGGACGTGCATCCACTGCGAGCGAGGCCGTTGCTAGTCCAATTTCTACAAGCGAGCGCACAGGGGGAGCGCCGTTAAGAACTATTTGCCCATCGATGGTCGTGACCCAGCCTTCTAGTGGTCGCATTGCTAGTGCGGTTGAGTCTTCAACAGCTTGTGCCTGAGTTCCAAGTCTCCATCGTAGTAATGGCGGCGCTACCAGTGTTGTGACGAGCACAACAACAAGTACTGATCCGTACAACTCTTCCGAGAGTGCTCCAACGCTGAGACCAATGCTGGCAAAAATAAGGCCAACTTCTCCGCGCGGCAGCATGCCAAAGCCGATTGTCCATTTGTCGCCCCGTGAGCCAATTGCCCCCAATGCGGATCCAACTTTGGAAACGATTGCAATGGCTGAAAGTATTAATGCCACACCTATCACGCGAGCATCTGCCATAGCGCTGATATCGGTGGAGATGCCTATGTTTAGAAAAAAGATTGGAACAAATATTTGAGCAATCGATGAAACATCGCGCTCTACACGTTCATGCGTAGCGATGCGACGCAGAGCGAGACCAGCCACAAATGCGCCGATGATCGGTGCAAGGTGGGCCATGTCCGCAAGAACTGAAAAACCAAGTGCGATACCAATCGCAACTACTGACACTGTCGAGGTGGAGCGCGCACCTTTTGCGATGCGTGCGAAGAGTAGAGGGAATATGGTGAAACCAACAGTGCTCGTGACAGCGAGAAACCCAATTGCGAGTCCGATGGTCGATGCGATCGTGCCGATTCCCACACTGCCTTGTTCGACGATGCGAGTGACCACCGTAAGAATGATCAAACCCAATACGTCATCTATAACCGCTGCACCAAGCACTGTTCGTGCTTCGATAGTTGCAAGTGCGCGTAGATCTCCAAACACTCGTGCAGTGATGCCGATTGATGTGGCGGTAAGTGCTGCGCCAACAAACAAAGAAGTATTAACTGATTCGCCAAGCATTGAGCTTGCTCCAAAGCCAAGCACCATTGGCAGTGTCACTCCGATGATTGCAACCAAGATGCTTGCGCGGCCAACACTCTTGAGCTCGACTATGTCGGTCTCGAGTCCAACTTGGATCAACAGCATGATCACGCCGAGCTCGGCTAAAAAGAACAGCATGTCGCCTGTATTGACCAGACCTAAAACTGATGGTCCAATCAAAATTCCGGCAATGATTTCGCCAATCACCGCTGGCACGCGAATACGGTCAGAGACCTCGGCGGCTACTTTTGCCACAATCAAAATGATTGTCAGATCAAGCAGAATGCGACCAATATTGAGCGTCTCGGTTGCGCTACCGAGTAATGCATTGACCATGAAGTAATTCTACGAGCCAATTGTCACGGCTCTGTTAACGCCATACTGCGTTGGCGTGACTTGCGCTTGGACTGGAGTGCTCGTGAGCGGGCAGAATAGAGGAATGATCGAATACACCCCCGAGGCAGAGGCCTTTAGAACAGAAGTACAAACGTGGCTCAAGTCCAACCTCCCGAAGGGTTGGTTTGACAAAGGTTTCGAGATGTCATCAGCCGAGCGCAAGGCATTCAACGAAGCGTGGCCGACAAAGTTGTTTGAAGGCGGCTGGATTTGTGCAACGTGGCCAGTCGAGTACGGCGGCAAAGGTTTGTCGACATTGCAAGGTGTTGTATTGGCAGAAGAGTTTGCAAATGCAAAAGCTCCGATGCGCGCCGATTTTTTTGGCGACACACTTGTAGGCCCAACATTATTGCAGTGGGGCACAGAGGAACAGAAGAAAGAATTTTTGCCACAGATTTTGAATGGCAAGATGCGCTGGTGCCAAGGCTTTAGCGAACCTAACAGCGGTAGCGACTTGGCGAGCCTCAAAACCACCGCAGTGCTTGACGGTGACGAGTGGGTTATCAACGGACAAAAAGTTTGGACAACTGGCGGTCATCATGCCGACTACTGCTTCTTGCTCACCCGTACAGACCCATCTGCCGTGAAGCATGCTGGTATTACGTATTTGTTGGTGCCGATGCGTCAACCAGGTGTTGAAGTGCGTGGCATCGTGCAGCCAGATGGCACTGCAGAGTTCTGTGAAGTGTTTTTCACCGACGCCCGTTGCTCGAAGAACAACGTGGTTGGCGGGGTCAACAATGGTTGGAAGGTGGCAAACAGCACGCTTGCTTTTGAGCGTGGCATGAGTGCGACCACTGGCTATCGCCGATTTGAAGAAGAGTTTCGTTTGATGTCGATTGCAGCAAAAGAAAATGGATCAATCAATGACGACACCATTCGTCAGCGCTTGATGCAGTTTTACTCCAAGATTCAGATCTTGCGTTACAACGGTCTGCGATCACTCAGCGCAACACTCGAAAACAAAAAAGATATGGGCGTACTTGCACTTGGCGCTAGCAACAAGATGTATTGGAGCGAGATGCACCAACGTGCAATGGAGCTCGCACTTGACATCAATGGCGCAAACTCGATGTTGATCAATGCTGGTCCAGCAGATGGCAACTGGCCAGGTGCGTTGCGCGACAAGCGTCGCGATGGGTACCCCGTGAGTTCGATGATGTCGACATTCTTCTTCTCGCGTTCTGAAACCATTTGGGGTGGCACAAGCCAGATTCAACGCAACATTGTGGGCGAGCGCGTTTTGGGCTTACCAAAAGAACCAAAGCCACAGGGTGACAAAGAGTGAACTTCCAAACCTCCGTTAAGTCTGGGTTTCAAAACTACGCAAACTTCAATGGCAGGTCGTCACGCTCGGCCTATTGGTATTGGACTCTATTTAATTTGATTGCCACACTTGTTTCATCGGCGATTTTTTCATCTTTAGGAACTCTCGTTTCAATTGCCATGATCATTCCATCAATTTCTGTCGGCTGGCGCCGAATGCACGACATCAACCGTGGAGGTTGGTGGTCAATTATTCCGTTCGTCGGTTTTGTGTTCGCACTTCAGCAAAGTGACCCCGACATGAACCAATACGGACCACCGGCACCGCCAACTTTGTAATTAAAGTCTGAGTCCTACAGATATTCGGGCACTCGTCGCTGATACACCTGGGAAATCAGTGGCGAAGAAATAATAAAGTCCGCGCTAGCACGGTTGCACGCAACAGGGATATTCCATACAGCAGCTATTCGCAAGAGTGCTTTGATATCTGGATCGTGCGGTTGTGGTTCAAGTGGATCCCAAAAGAACATCAAGATGTCAATTTTTCCTTCAGCAATGCGCGCACCCATTTGTTGATCACCACCAAGTGGTCCAGAACGCAGGCGCTCGACTTCGAGTCCGGTGTGTTCTTGTACAAGCCGGCCAGTTGTGCCAGTGCCCACGAGTATGTGGTGAGATAGCTCAGTTCGGTGATGGGCGGCCCATTCCAACATTTCGTCTTTCATGTTGTCGTGAGCAACGAGGGCAATGCGCTTTGACGCCGGGCTTTCAATGTCCATCATGATTGTTGTGGTCATATCTCCAGTGTGACAGGTTGCTGGGACGTATTGGATTCAAAGGCTAGATTCATTTATATGACGAGTAATCAATCAGTTCGCAACACGCTTGTTGTGCCGTCACCTTTTGGAAAACTCACGCTCGTGGCATCCGAAAAAGGTCTTGTTGCTGTTGACGTTCGCAAAAATGCCAAGCAAGTGGTCACCGTCCCAAATGCGTCGGCGCAGGCGATTTTGGTTAAAACCAAAAAGCAACTCGAGCAGTATTTTGCGGGGAAGCGCACATCGTTTGAAGTTGCGCTCGATCTTGTTGGCACCGAGTTTCAAGTGCGGGCGTGGCGCGCACTGTGTCGTATTCCATTTGGGAAGACGATTTCGTATGGCCAACAAGCAGCAAGTATAAAAAAGCCCAAGGCATTTAGAGCGGTTGGTTCAGCCAATGGCAAAAACCCAATCCCCATCATCGTGCCGTGTCACCGGGTTGTGGCCAGCGATGGTTCTCTCGGTGGATACTCGCTTGGACTGAAAATGAAAAAACAGTTACTGGCGCTCGAGGGCGTTAGTGAGGCTGAGTAAAACCAAAGCATTCGCGTAAATATTCATCGCGCAAAGCAATATTTGGTGGGCCCACAGACACAACTCGCTGAGCGAGCAACATCACCGATGTTGCATCTTCAGCATCGCTCAGTTCGTGTGTTGCCATCACCACAGTCACTCCTCGGGCACGCTCGGCTGAAACGAGATCTGCAACGAGCTTGCGACCATTGAGGTCGAGACCTGCCGTTGGTTCGTCAAGCAGAAGGATTTCGGCTTGGCGGGCAAGCACTTGTGCCAAGTGAGTCCGTTGTTGTTGGCCGCCTGACAAGTCGCGAATTGGTTGAGATGCTTGTGCTTCGATACCGGTGCGTTGCATTGCGGTATTCACGATGGCTCGGTCAGATGCACCGACACGGTTAAACAGTCCGAGGTGTGCAAAGCGACCCATTGTCACCATGTCACGCACTTGTAGAGGAAGCGTGTGCGAAGAGACAGGATGTTGAGGCAAATAGGCAACACGAGTTGGCAGTTGTCCCGCATGCTTACCGAGCACGTGCAATTCGCCATGCACCGGATGAATGAGTCCTGCCAGTGTCTTGAGCAATGTTGATTTACCCGAACCATTGGTGCCGATAAGCACCAAGAGTTCTCCCGGTTGCATGTCGAGTGTTACGCCTTCAATTACCGGCTTTTTGCCGTAGCCCACACACAAGTGGTCGGCGCTAATCGGAGACTGTGTAGTCGCAGTAATCATCAGATATGCACGTGTCCGTGAGCATGGGGATGTTCGTGCTCGCTGTCGCTTGGTTTACTGAGTGATTTACGAACTTCTGTAAACGCTGCGGCCAAAGCGAAAAACATGACGGCCGTAAACACGATGGTGGCACCTGCAGCAAGATCGAAGTGGTAGCTGAGCAGTAGCCCTATATATGTAGACAGTGTTCCAACAATGGCAGCGATTGTCATCATGCCCGAAATGCTTCGAGCAAAGAGTGCGCCAGTGGCTGCAGGTGCAATCAGCATGCCCAGCACCAACAGTGTTCCTACGGTTTGAAAACTGGCAACGACGGTGATGGCGACCATTGTCAGCATCAGATTATGGAAGAGGCGAATGGAAAAACCGGAAGTGCGGGCAAGGCCTTCATCGACGGATAACAGCAGAAATGGGCGTCGACCCACAAAGGCAATTGCGCCTACGACTACGAGTGCGCACAATTGCATCAACAAATCAGTTCCACTGACGCCAAGTAGTTCACCGAACAATATGCGAGTGAGGTCGCCAACGAATGCGTCGCTCCGCGAGGTGATGATGACACCCAGCGCCAGCATTCCAACGAACAACAAGCCGATTGCGGTGTCACCGGAAAGGCGAAAGCGACGTGTAACAAGGCTTACCCCGCCCATCATTACCACTGCCCCCACGGCGGCGCCAACGATGCCAGAGACGCCCAAGAGGAGAGCCGTTGCGATACCGGGCAAAACTCCGTGGGCGAGAGCATCGCCAACAAAAGCAAGACCGCGTAGCACGACAAATGTTCCAGCGA
>JBIIAC010000003.1:0-50269 GCA_044240045.1 Ilumatobacteraceae bacterium | reverse complement strand
CTGCTCGCATTCGCGCACTACTCAGACGTGTGCGTCCATCTGCACCCGGCCATTCAAAACTTGTGTTCGGAAATCTCGAAATAATCCCTGACGAGGGAAAAGTAACACTCGGCGGAAAAGATGTGCCACTGACAAAAACCGAGTTTCGTCTGCTCTGCGAATTAGCGCACGATCCAAACGGTGTATTCAGTCGGGAAGTTTTGCTCGACAAAGTTTGGGGTCATGGGTATTTTGGTGACGGACGACTGGTTGACGTTCACATTCGTCGTCTGCGGATGAAAGTTGAAGTGGATCCCGCCGAACCAACACACGTAGTGACCGTTCGCGGGCTCGGCTATCGCTTGCAGTCGTGACCGCTACTCCCCAACTGCCGCGACCGCCTCGCTACCGGCGCACACGAGCACGCCGAGTAATTCGCAACACAGCACGAGCACTGCTACCTCGACGAATTGGTTTGCGACATCGAATTCTCATTTCATTCGGTGCCGGCGCCATGATTCTCTCGGGCGTACTTGCCATCACGACTTATGGTTTTACACGCAGCAGTTTTGTTCAGCAACGCGAGACAGCAGAAATCAATCAAGCATTTGCTAACGCCAAGCGAGTACAGACCGACCTACTCGCCAACCCCGCAGACGTGATTGGTGCACTCGAACAGTTTGGTTCTGCACAACGATTGCTCTTCAGTAGCGGAGTTTGGACAAGCAACTCAAAAGGATTCACTCAAGCCGATATTCCTACAGCGCTAAAAACTCGAGTGGTCACAAATCTCAAAGCCGCACAAATGATCATTGATCATGGCATGAACGCCGCACTCGTTGTTGGTATTCCGCTCGAGCAAGTTGATGCGTACTACTTCGAACTTGAAAGTCTTCGCCAAACCGAAGATGCGTTACGCAGCGTCTTCATCGCTCTCATGCTGTCAGGCGCCATCACCACCGCAGTCGGTATCGGTCTCGGACTCCTCGTATCAGGACGCACTGTCCGCCCACTCGTGCAAGCCGCCCAAGCTGCTAGCGCAATTGCCGAGGGACGATTTGACACCCGATTGGAGACAACTCGGGATCGCGATCTAGAGATGCTCGCCACTGCGTTCAATGACATGGTTGCAACATTGCAAACACGTGTGGAGCGCGATGCGCGATTTACATCAGATGTCAGTCACGAATTGAGATCGCCGCTTATGACACTGGCGGCTTCGGCCCAAGTCATGCATTCGCGCCGTGACGAACTCCCGGAGCGATCGCAGGCTGCTCTCGACTTGCTGATTGGCGACGTCACCCGTTTCCAGGGACTTGTTGAAGACTTGCTCGAAATTTCACGCTTCGATGCTGGAGCAATTCGGCTCATCAACGAACCTCTCGCACTACTCGAATTTGTTCGCCAGGCAATTGCCGTTAGTTCGCTCCCCCGCACCGATGTCATTTTTGCTGCAGGAACCGATCAGATCATGGTGCAAGGCGATAAGCGCCGACTCGCCCGAGTATTTGCCAACTTGATTGACAACGCGCGCATTCATAGTGGCGGTAGACCAAAGATCATTATTCAGTTTGCTGACGATGATCCAACCATGTCACGTGTATGGGTAATTGTTGAAGATGACGGAAGTGGATTAATTGATGGCGAAGAAGAAAAGATATTCGAGCGCTTTTCCCGCGGAGGGTCCGCTGGACAACGTGCTGGATCAGAAGGAGCAGGACTCGGTCTTGCGCTTGCAGCCGAACATGTTGCGCTTCACTCGGGAAGTATTTGGGCCGAAAATAGACAAGACGGAATTCGTGGTGCACGATTCATTGTTGACCTGGATATCTTCGAGCAAATCGATCCAACAACTGTCGCTCAAATAGAGATAGAGCCAAGTTAATGAAATCGCGAATCAGACTCACGCTCGGCATCATTCTGATTGCTGTAGCAATACTTTCGTCCTGCGGTGTAGACACCGATCCGTTTCCACGCGACATTGATCCGTCGCGGCAAACCGAGCTGAACGAAAAGTAGATCGATGAGCGTTGTTGTCGCCATCGATGCTGGCACTACCGGCGTTCGCTCGCGTGCCATTTTCGCAGACGGTCGTGCATCAGTCTCGAGTTACCGTGAGTTTCCTCAATATTTTCCGCAACCAGGATGGGTGGAACACGACGCAATCGAAATATTGTTTGCTGTTCGCAAAACACTGAGCGAGGTGATTGCCCAGCTTGCCACCCAGCCTGATACACAAATTGCCACGATCGGCATCACCAACCAACGCGAAACAATCGTGGCATGGGACAGAGCAACTGGTGTTCCATTTGGGCGCGCAATTGTTTGGCAGGACCGTCGTACCGCTGACAGGTGCACCGAGTTGTTGCCAATGCTCTCAACAGTTCGCGCGACTACCGGACTCGTTCTAGATCCATATTTTTCTGGTTCCAAAGTGCAATGGATGATCAAGAACGGTCAGGCTCCCCGCTCGACCGACCTGGCTGTTGGCACAATTGATTCTTGGATTATTTGGAACCTCACCGGCGGAAATTCATTTGTTACCGACCCATCTAATGCAAGTCGCACCATGTTGTTCGATATCAACAACATGCACTGGAGCGAACAAATGTGCGAGACCTTTGACGTACCACTCGCATCATTACCAACTGTTGTCCCATCAAGCGGTAGGTGTGGCGTCACGCAGAGCTTCACAAGCACAAGCGATACAGCGGAAATCAATATTCCGGGAGGCATACCGATCTCGGGCATTGCGGGCGATCAACAAGCAGCACTGTTTGGTCAGGCATGTTTTGACGTTGGTAGTAGCAAGAACACCTACGGAACTGGCAGTTTCGTCCTGATGAATGTGGGATCTGCGTGCCCACCCCCAACCGACGGCATGCTCACCACCGTTGCGTGGGATCTTGGTTCCGGCAAGCCAACGTACGCACTTGAAGGTTCCATCTTCGTCACCGGCAGCGCAATTCAATGGCTTCGCGACGGACTCAACATCATTGACAATGCCGCACAAGTCGGACCACTTGCGGCCTCAGTAACAGATAGCGGCGGAGTTGTTGTCGTACCGGCATTCACCGGTCTTGGTAGCCCGTGGTGGGATCCTTATGCACGAGGCATAATCTGCGGCATTACCCGCGGCACCACCCGTGCACATATCGCTCGCGCTGTTGTCCAATCAATGACATTCCAAACCCGTGATGTGGTCGAGGCAATGGTCCGAGCAACAGGAGTTCCTCTTATCGACATGCGAGTCGATGGTGGCGCAGCGGTCATGGACATGATGCTGCAAATGCAAGCCGACCAACTCGGAGTGACTGTCGTGAGGCCTAAAGATTTGGAAACAACAGCGCTCGGTGCTGCTTACTTCGCCGGCTTAGCCGAGGGCGTCTGGCCAACGCTGCAGTCAATTTCCGAGTCGTGGCAACTCGACCGTACGTTTACCCCAGCACCTACAGCAACCACTGCGAGCGAATACTCGCTTTGGAGCCGTGCGGTACAACGCAGTCTCAATTGGGCAACAGACTCTCACTAATTCGTTGCGAAATTCGTTCGGCCATCATCACCACAGGTAAATGTGTGTTGCCAGTTGGAAGGTCGGGAAAGATTGAAGCATCACAGACCCAGACATTGTGATAACCAATTACTTTGCCGCTTGTATCCACTACTGCATCTTCGTCCGTGACCGCGCCCATCTTGCTCGAACATCCAATGTGCGAATACGACCCAACGTTGTTGAGTAACCAATTTTGCATGTTGTCACCAGGTAATTCATTGCCAACCGAATGAGCAATACCAGTAAATGATCGACCTTCGATCATGGTTGCGAGCATGGATGTCGCCTCTATCATCACGCTCATATCGCGCTCATCGCTCAGCAAGTTGAGATCAATACTCGTGCTTGTGATACTGCCCGTCGAGTGCACCCGCATCACTGCTGCAAACATTGCTCCGTACATATTGTCGTGTGCAGTGGTGTGGTTGAGCGGCAAGAGATGGATATCACCTTGTTCCGATTGGCTGCCGTCGTCATGGCTGCCAGTAGTACTTGATGTGGTTCGCAATAGTGCAGATATCGCATAGGGAGCCTTACTTGGTTCCTTCAGCGCAAGAGTAAATGCAACTGCGGGATGGTCCTTTACTCCACTCCCAATTCCACTTCGTTGAATCTTCGTGCGTAACAAAATCTGCGGTGTCGAGATTGCCCCTGCGCACACCACTACAACATCGGCATCAATGTCCTCTCCATTGGATAGGCGGACACCTACGACCTCATTCCCGTTCATATTCAGTCGATCAACCGCCGAGTTTCCGCGAATCTCTAAATTAGATCTCGACCTTGCCGGCTCAAGATAGACATCGTTAACTGAAGTACGCCGACCACCAATACATGTCAGCGACACCGATCCAACTCCGCGACCTGCAAGGGGCGCTGTGCTCAAATCATCGCGCCTTTCAAATCCCAAATTTGTTGCCGCATCTACAAGCGCTCGATCTACATCTCCCCACTCAGTCTGATGCGTGGTGAAGAGTGGTATAGGTAAGTTTGCAAATACGGGTGCCACATCCCTCCACGACCAGCCGTCGCAGCCCAAGTCGCGCGCCCACCTGTCGTAGTCGCTCGCCATCCCCCACATGCCGACCATTGCATTTACCGACGAGCTTCCACCCGTGCCTGTTCCCCGCACATAATCACTGAGACCCTGGCTTGCCGTTCGACGGACAGGAATGCGCAGGTTTCGATTTTCAACTTCTAGAGCTTCAACAAAATTCGTGCTCCGTGTTCCATCTGCCTCGAGTGCAGCCTCTATCTCTAGACCAGATTCCAACAGCAGTACATCAATATTTTGGTTTTGCGATAAACGCGCTGCGATTACGGCTCCAGCAGATCCGGCACCAACAACTACAACTCTTGGTCGTTTCGTATTACGAGAAGTTCGGCGAAGCATTGCCACATCTATATTCTTAGCGGCCGGATTGATGGCAATTTGCGTTCGCGCTTAATCAATATTTGTTGCGACTGGCAAACCTTGCAGATGCGCATGATCGTTGTAGCGCAATAACGCCCAATGATCGGCTCGAATCTCTACAAACTCGGTGAGTGAACAGTTTTTGGTACGCATCTCAAACGCTCCCGTTTGCGGCGTTTTGAGGTGTCGTCGGATCACAGCGTCTACTACACCGCCGTGACACGCAACAACAATTGTCTTTTCATAGTGCTCTTTCACAACTTTGTCGAAGGCAGTAGCTACTCGTGAATGAAACTGCGCAATCGTCTCGCCACCTGGAAAGAAAACAGCGTTTGGATCCCCTGCCCAATCTGGCTTCCCATGCTTCGCCATGAAGTCCACATACGTCAGGCCATCGCATTGTGGGCCAGGATCATGTTCGCCGAATCCGGGTTCAACGTTGATCTCAAGCCCTTCAAATGCTGGCGCAATGATCTGTGCTGTTTCTAGAGCACGTGGGTATGCACTCGAATACAGCACGTCGGGAACAATTTCTTTAGTCGACGCAAGACGCTCTCGCAAGGCTGCCGCTTGAAGCTCACCCAATGGTGAAAGCCCTGTGCACGTCCGCGGTCCGCCCAATACACGATTGACCGTAACGACTGATTCGCCATGGCGAACCAAAATGATTCTTGTCAAGCTCATGCGAGTTTTTCAACAAACGCTTCAAGTTGTCGTAGGTTGCGACACTCATACACGCCGTCCGTAAAACTGCCGTATTCTCCGACTATCGAGTCACCGGTATTCCAGTAGCTTCGGGGTTCTGGGTTGAGCCAATATACGTGGCGTCCACGCTTTTGCATTTCCTTGATCACCCACGCAGCCGATGCATGATAATTATTGCGGGCATCGCCTAGTAGCAAAATTGTTGTCTTCGGATTGATGTCTTTTCCGTAGCGCTCCCAAAAAACTTCAAACGCATGGCCGTAGTCGCTGTGCCCGTCCACCCACACAACGTCAGCTTCGGTGTTCACACGATGTATCGCATCGCTGATGTCAACATTCGACTTAAAGTAGTCAGTCACTTCATCGATGCCGTCAATAAAGACAAATGATCGCACTTTTGAAAACTGGCCCTGAATCGCATAGACCAACATCAAGGTAAAGCGAGCGAATGCAGCAACGCTGCCCGATATGTCGGCGACCACCATTAGCTCAGGCTTGGATGGGCGTGGATACTTAAACTTTGGATCAGCAGGTACTCCTCCATAACTCAAGGAGCTCCGAACTGTTGCACGAAAATCGAGTGGACCCCGTCGACCATGTCGACGTTTGCGTGCCAGTTTTGCGGCCAACTTACGAGTGAGCGGTTGCAGCGCCTTCTTTAAGCTCTGCATCTCTTCTTTGTTGGCATGCATAAATTCGACATCTTCTGGCAATGGTTTACGCAACGTCTTCGCCATCGCCTCGGCACCACGGTCGGCCACAAGTCGTCTACGAATTTCTGCTTCAACCTCTTGCTTAAACTGCTCGATTCTGCTCTCAAACTCATCTTTTTCGAGACGCTCTTCAAGTTTTGTCAGATCATGCGCAGCCTGCTCGCGGTTTGCTTCCATCAATTTGTCGAGCATGTTATCGAGATCAAGGTTTCGTAGTGTTCGATACAGATAATATGTTCCACCCACCGGACGTCCAGGTTCCATTCCTGCAAATCGCTGAACCGACTGACGCGCAAGTGCTCGCATCATTGCTTGATCGCCGTTCATCAATGCTTGCATCAACATCTGCGCAATTTCTTCAGGGGTGAGCGAATCCATCCCGCCACCGCTCCCGGCAGCGCCCTCGCCCTGCTGTTGCATCTCTTGCTCTTCGCGCCACAGCTCTGCTTCGGCGTCAGTCATCTCGCCAGGTATTTGATGCTCCGGTCCGCGCAATGAGAAGTACACCTCAAAGATGGTTTCAAATGCACGCCAGTGCGAATTGCTCTTTACAAGAGTTGCGGCCAATGCATATTTAAATGCCTGGCGATCCTCAATGGGGATCTCCTTGACGGCTTCCATCGCATCTAGGTTTTCCGTCAGGCTGACGGGCAAACCAGCTTTTCGTAACTCAGCAATGAAACCCGACATTAAATCGAGCACGGTCATATTGTTTTGCCTTACTTGTCGACCGACAGTTCCTTGGCTGCCTTCGTGATGTCGGTCTGATATTTGAGCAAGATGTGCAATGTGTCTTTCGCGTCTTGGGCATCGATGTTTTCGATTCCCATCAGCATCAGCGTTCGGGCCCAGTCCAAGGTCTCGCTCACTGACGGCGCCTTTTTCAAGTCAAGCTGACGAATGCTGCGAACGATACGAGCAATCTGGTCCGCCAGGTTTTGTGTGATATCCGGAACTTTGGTGAGCACAATTTCCTTTTCGCGCTCCATGTCTGGATAGTCAATGTGCAAGAACAAGCAACGTCGCTTTAGTGCTTCTGACAATTCACGAGTGTTGTTCGATGTCAAAAACACCATCGGAATTTGCTTTGCCGTAATGGTACCCAACTCTGGAATAGAGACTTGGTACTCGGAAAGAATTTCGAGCAGCAATGCCTCAGTCTCGATTTCAACACGATCTACTTCGTCGATCAACAGCACTACAGGATCTGGGCTACTAATTGCCTCAAGCAATGGTCGAGTCAACAAAAACTCTTCGCTAAAGATGTCATCTTGCACCTGTGACCACGAGTCACTGTTCTTGTCAGCCTGGATGCGGAGAAGTTGTTTTTTGTAGTTCCATTCGTAGAGCGCCTTCGACTCATCCAAGCCTTCGTAGCACTGCAAACGAATGAGTCGCGCGTTCAACATCTCTGCAACGCTCTTTGCCAACTGGGTTTTTCCTGTACCTGCTGGTCCTTCAACCAAAATTGGTTTTCCCAATCGCTGTGCGAGAAAGACCACTCCAGCAATGCCGTCATCAGACAAATAGTGGACTTTTTTAAGTCCATCACGGACTTGTTCAACTGACTCAAATCGATTTTCCATTTGAGCAACCCTAGCGTTTAGTCACTACCGCATTCCTGCCAGACGATCTACGATGAATACACATGCCTGGCCTTGGTCGATCCAATCTCGTTGTTGCCACCGGCACAGCCCTCTCTCGCGTCACCGGTCTCGCCCGAATCATCGTTTTCGGGGTGATCATCGGTCAGACAGCTCTCGCCGATGCATTTGATGCGGCCAACAATGCTCCCAACTCGATTTACGAGTTACTGATCGGAGGATTACTTGCAGCCAGCCTTGTGCCGTTGTTCACTTCACTGCTCGGCGGCACTACACAAACACATGAGTCTCAACAAAGTACCGACGCTGTTATCAGTGTTTCGCTTGTCTTGCTTGGTGCAATCACACTCATCGCGATAGCCGCTTCTCCCGCAATCTTCCACCTCTTTTCAATTCACCCCGCGGCAGGCGTGGATGCCGAAGTATTTCGTAGTGCTGGCACAGCACTCACACGCATCTTTGTCGTACAGATATTTTTCTATGGTGTAAGTGCGCTCTGTTCCGCACTACTCAATGCTCGCCACCGTTTTTTTGCAGCTGCATGGTCGCCAGCAGCAGCCAATGTCATCGCCATAGTTTTTCTGTTATCAATTGGTTTCAACACCCAGCCAGCAATCACCGACGTATTAAGCAAATCGACACTGATGTGGCAACTAGGCCTCAGCACCACAGTTGGCATCGCGGTCATGGCCCTTATTCAAGTTGTAGCGGTGCACCGCAGTGGCATTGCATTCCGATTTAGTCCTCAGTTCTCTCACCCCGCAGTACGGAAATTGATTCAGCTTTCTTTTTGGACTTTTGGCTACGTTGTCGCCAACCAGGTGGCTTTGGTCGTGATCAAAAATCTTGCATCCCCTGGCAGCGGTCTTGTTGATGCCTATTCAAAAGCATTTGTTTTGTTTCAACTTCCCCATGGTCTTCTCGCCGTGTCCATTGCAACCACATTTCTCCCCGATCTTGCGCGACTTGCCGCTAGCAGCGATCACAAAGAATTTGCCGATCGCATGAGCCGCGGCATCACACTCACCGCACTTTTCACAATCCCAGCTTCATTCGGTTTGTTCGTTCTTTCCAAACCCATCATCGGTCTTGTCTTACAGCACGGCAATTTCTCATCTAGCGCCACGGTCAATACAGCGAGGGCTCTCAGCGGACTCGCGCTTGGACTCACTGGATTTTCTGTGTACTTGTTTGTATTGCGTGGCTTTTATGCCCAGCACAACACACGAACACCATTTTTTATCAATCTCATAGAAAACACAATCAATATCATTCTCGCCATTGTCCTCGTGGATCGCTACGACGTGCTCGGACTCGGTATCGCCTTCTCTATTGCGTATGTCATCAGCGCAATCATCGCAACTGTCGTTCTCGCGTCCAACAACCAATCCATTCGGCTCAGCAACCTTGCCATAGACATCTTTCGCATCATCGTTGCAGGCGTAGTCATGGTTGTAGCCGTCAGGTTTGGCAGCAACATAATTGGCTCTTCAGACAGCTCTACCGCCGGACTTGCTGCGCTGACTCGCGTGCTCATCGGCATCACCATTGGTGGCGTCACGTACATTACAGCACTCGCACTACTCGGCGAGCCTCACTTGCGAAATTACTGGTCGACGAGAACTACCAAATCGTCGCGGTGAACAAGCTCTGCCACGACACCGTCGGGTAGCTCTGCGCTCTTGCGGCCAGCTGCGGCGCTTGCGTGAACGGCACTCACACTGACCATGCCTCGTGCGAACACAGCACCACTCATGTCCTGGATTTCGACGGTGTCGCCTTCCGAAAAGTCTCCATGTACTTCAGCAACGCCAGCGTGCAACAACGAAGTGTTGCGCTCTATCAGCGCCTGTTTTGCGCCAGCGTCAACAACAATCACTCCGCTTTGTTGAGCAGCAAATGCAATCCACAACTTGCGGGCAGAGAGGTTTCGATTGTGTGGCAAAAATTGTGTACCCGCGCCTGGGGTTTGGGCAAGCGCGTGCACCACTACATCGGTCTTCGTCGCATCTGCAATGACTGTGCGCACACCCGACCACGAAGCAATTCGAGCTGCCGACAACTTGGATGACATGCCACCACTCCCACGCGCGGTGCTGCTTGCACTCGCTCGCACCGACAGCAATGGATCATCAGCTGCAACCTGCTCGATAAATGTTGCCGTTGCATCGATGCTTGGGTCTGCAGTAAACAAGCCTGCGATGTCGGTGAGAAGCACCAAGACATCGGCGCTCACGCTGTGCGCAACCAAAGCAGCGATGCGATCATTGTCGCCAAAACGGATCTCGTCACTCGCAATCGCATCGTTTTCATTAATGATTGGCACACAGCCCAACTCCAGCAAACGCACAAGTGTCTGTCGTGCATGCAGGTATTGCGTGCGGTCAATGAAATCATTTGGCACCAACAACACCTGTGCGCCGACCAAACCATGGGACGCCAAATGCTCGTTGTACTTGTTCATTAACTGGCTTTGCCCAACTGCGGCAAGAGCCTGCAATGTCTGTGTATCAGTTGGGCGCTGTTTCAAACCAAGCGCTCCAACCCCGCCGGCAATTGCGCCAGAGGTTACGACGATGACTTCGTTCCCCTCACCGCGCACGCGCGCCACCTGCTCGCACAATGCACGAATTGCTTCGTTCTTGATCGAGCCATGCTCATCAGTTACCGATGATGTTCCAATTTTGACAACGATTCGCATCTCTACGTCTCCGGTGTGTACTCAAAACTAAACGCGCCAATATGCACTACCGCTCCATCGCTTGCGCCTGCACGCGACAACAAACGCGCAACACCGAGTCGCTTTAGTCGTTCGTCAATGTAGTTGAGAGCATCAGGTGTCGTCACGTCACTCAACGCAACCGAACGTTCAACATCACGACCGATCAATCTAAATTCGTTGTCACCCATTCGTTCGATATGAGTGCCTTCTGGCTCTGGTCGAATCACTACTGAAGACTCTTGCGATGGCACAAGCGTGCGTGCGCGCTGCACGAGTTCTGCAAGTGCTCCCAAAATTGGTCGCACCCCATCACCGGTTACGGCCGACATACGTTGACCCTTCCAGGCAAGCATCACTTCTTCTGTGGCAGCATCTGTTTTGGTGCCGACAACTAGGCGTGGTCGCTCGAGCAGCTCTGGCTGATAGGCCTGCAACTCCTGCAACAAAATTCGTTCTTGTTCATCAGCAGATACTTCGTCCATCGGCGCAAGATCTACAAGTACGCACAACACGCGAGCGCGTTCAATGTGGCGTAAGAATTGATGCCCAAGTCCACGTCCCTCGCTTGCGCCTTCAATAATTCCTGGAATGTCAGCAATGATGAATTCGCTTGATCCGCCCATGCGCACAACTCCAAGGTGTGGTTCAAGCGTAGTAAATGGATAGTTGGCAATTTTTGGTTTTGCTGCACTAACAGAACTAATAAATGTTGATTTGCCGGCGTTTGGAAAACCAACAAGCGCCACGTCGGCCATCAGTTTGAGTTCAAGTTTTAACCAACGGTCTTTTCCGTGTTCGCCTTGCTCGGCAAATTTTGGTGCACGCCTCCGGTTAGACAAAAAGCGCGCATTGCCGCGTCCGCCTTGACCACCTTTGGCAGATTGCCAACGAGTGCCGTTTACAGCCAAGTCGGCCAGAATCTCACCTGTGTACATATCGCGTACAACAGTGCCTTCAGGAACCTTGATGATCATGTCTTCGCCACGACGACCGTGCAGGTCTTTGCCCATTCCGTGAACGCCATCGCCCGCCCGTCTGTGGGGGTGATCGCGAAAAGCCAACAACGAAGCAACGTTGTGATCGGCAACAAGCCATACCGAACCGCCGTCGCCACCATCACCGCCGTTTGGACCTCCAAATGCCACAGGACCTTCGCGCCGAAAACTGACGCAGCCAGCACCACCGTCGCCACCGCGGACGTTTAATTGGGCTTCATCGACAAAGGCACTCATAGGGGCTTTCAATCCTACTAGTACACCCTTCACGTATCGTGTAGTTATATGACATCTGAACCAATTTCGCGCAGCGTCGCTTGGGCTCAAACGATGGACGGCTTTGCTTCAGACGAACAGATTCGTTTCGCTCACAAAGACTCGTGGTCTGGCCCAGGTCAGCGACAAATCATTGATCGTGTCGAGCGTGAGTCACGCGAAGAATCCGCTCTTGCTCCACTTGCCACACGTGCATTTGGTGCTGGCAACCGCGCAATCCCCCAAGAAGCAGACCCATTTCGTACTTGTTTCGAACGTGATCGTGACCGCATCTTGCATGCCTCAGCTTTTCGTCGACTTGCGGGCAAAACTCAAGTGTTTGTGTTTCCACAAGATCACCAACGCACTCGTCTCACCCATGCTCTTGAAGTAGCTCAAGTTGCAACGTCGGTTGCACGCGCTTTGGCACTTAATGTTGCCCTCACCGAAGCGATCGCGCTCGGCCATGACTGCGGTCATGGACCAGGCGGTCACGCTTCCGAGGATGCATTGAGCCCATTTGTTCCCCAAGGTTTTGATCATGCTGTTTGGGGCGCTGACGTCACGTTGGTCCCACTCAATTTATGTGTCGAGACCCTCGACGGTATTCGTAATCACTCGTGGTCACGCCCTGCACCCATGACCCCTGAAGGTGAAGTTGTTTCATGGGCAGATCGCATCGCATACGTTTGTCACGACTTTGAAGACGCTGCCGCAACCGGAATTGTCACCATCGATCAACTTCCAGAACAAGTGCGCACACTTTGCGGCACTGCCCGCTCACAGCAACTTCGATCATTTATCTCGTCAATGATCGCGGCAACCGCATCGACTGGTCGTATCGGCATGCAACCAGCGCAAGCTGATGCACTTGCAGAGTTTCGTCGCTTCAACTACGAAAATATTTATATGCGCGATGCATCACGCAATCAAGCAAAATCAGTTATCGATCTATTGCAAGCCCTTGTCGAGCACTACGCAAGTCACCCACATCTGGTGCTCACTGATAGCGCTCAAGACCCGAGCGTCACCAAGCACATTGCACCCGCACACTCAACAGAAGCACTACACAATGCAGTTGCATATGTTGGAGGTATGACAGACAGGTTTGCATGCCGACAAGGCATAGCACTATTGGGATGGGATTCGAGCAGACTCCCTAAAGGAATCGATACGAATTAAATGTTTGGAATGACGTCAACGACCTTGCGGCCACGACGCTCACCAAACTTGACACTGCCATGCGAAAGCGCAAACAGTGTGTCGTCTTTGCCAATGCCCACGTTGTTACCTGGGTGCACTTTGGTGCCGCGTTGACGAATCAAAATTGTTCCAGCTGTGATCTTCGTGCCGTCAAATACTTTGACGCCGAGTCGTTGCGCGTTCGAATCGCGACCGTTGCGGGTTGAACCGCCACCCTTGGTTTTCGACATGAGAATTAGCCTTTCTGAATGTTGGTGATTTCAATCACCGAGTACTTTTGGCGATGACCAAAACGACGACGCTGGTTGGTACGACGCTTGTAAGTGAAGCCGTCGATCTTTGGGCCAGCAGCAATGCCCATGACTTTTGCAGTTACTGAAGAAGCAGCGAGCTGTGCAGGGGTGGTCAAGATGGTCGAGCCGTCCACGAGCATGATCGGGGTGAACTTCACCTCTGAGCCCTCTTGAGCATCGAGCAGTTCGACATGGACCTGTTGGCCCTTGGCGACCTTCTCTTGCTTGCCTCCGGTTGCGATAATTGCGTACATAAGAAGTCCTTACTCTATCCCTTTGGTTACCAGTAACCCAACCACCGGTTGGGGGTTAATTTAGTCAAGCATTGACAGATCGAGCGTAAATCCGCGACTGTCACAAACTGCGCAGGCATCGGCAAAACTCGTCAGTAATCCTTCCCCAATACGCTTGCGGGTCATCTCCACAAGACCTAGCTCTGAAATTTCAAATACTTGGGTGCGGGTCTTATCTCGCGCAAGTGCATCTTTGAACGATTCGAGCACCTTGCGGCGGTTTTCCCTGATCTCCATGTCAATGAAGTCAATAACGATGATGCCGCCAATGTCGCGCAGGCGTAACTGACGCGCAATCTCTTCTGCAGCTTCAAGGTTGTTGTAGAAAACAGTTTCTTCCAAGTTTGACTTACCCACGTTTTTGCCCGTGTTGACGTCGATCACCGTAAGAGCTTCGGTGTGCTCAATGATCAACGAGCCACCAGAAGGTAGCCACACTTTCTTGTCAAGCGCTTTGAGCAGTTGCTCGTGCACGCGATATTGCTCGAAGAGTGGCAGTTCATCGGTGGCTGGGTTGTACAACTCGACACGATCAGCAAATTCTGGATTAAAGGCCTGAATGTAATCGCGCACTTCGGCAAACAACACTGGATCATCGATCACGACGCCGCGGTATTCGCTTGTAAATTCTTCACGAATCACACGCACCGCTAGCGGTGGCTCGCGGTAAAGCAACGTTGGTGAGTTTGCTTTTTCTGCGGCACTGCGAATTGCATCCCACTGCGCAAGCAGCCTGGTCATGTCGGTAGTGAGTTCATGCTCCGTTGCATTCTCTGCTGCCGTGCGCACGATAATTCCGTGCTGCTCTGGTTTGATTCGATCAAGAATCCCACGCAATCGGCGGCGCTCGCCTTCTGGCAATCGCTTCGAAATTCCATATGTTCGTGAGTCTGGAATAAGAACAACAAATCGTCCAGGCAACGACACTTCTTGAGTTAGTCGTCCACCCTTTGCAGCAATTGGATTCTTAGTCACTTGACACAAAATCAATTGACGTGCTTTCAGCACCTGCTCAATGCGTGGGTCCGCTCCCTGCTCGACAACATCTTCCTTATCGAATTGGACATCACCGCGATACAACACTGCGTTCTTTGGCGTGCCGATATCAACAAATGCGGCTTCCATACCTGGCAACACATTTTGCACTCGACCTAGGTAAATGTTTCCGTGAATCTGCGAATCGTCGTCGGCAGGTCGAGATACATAATGCTCGATCAGGCTTCTACCTTCAAGCATCGCAACCTGCGTGAAGTCTGGTCGCACTTGGACACACATGAGGTAACGACCAACAGCCTTACCGTTGCGCTCTTTCCCCTTACGACGCTCGATCAACTCGGCATCAGTACCTGGCGTTGTATCGCGGTCATCCGAACGCGTGCTGCGTCCACGACGATTGCGTCCACCACGCTTGCCACCGCGACGGCTCTTATTGCGCTCGCCAGATTCTGATGATTTATCAGCATTATCAGCGTTGCTATTGCTACCGACATTGTTATTGCGGTTCCGACCTTGACCAGACTGTTTTGGCTGCTTGGCTGCCTGCGCCGCAGGTGCGGCTATTTGTGCGCTCGGTGGAGCTGGGCGAGTGTCGCCAATTTGTGGTTTTCGAACCAAAGCCTCGCCCGCCACCTCAGATGACATCATCCGACCTTCATTTGGCGGATCTGGCAACTCGAGGGGCTGAAGTTGTACGCGTGGCTGTGGCTGCACGCGCTCATTGTCAGTGGCTTGGTTCAAATCGTCGCCGTCATCACCTGTTTCATCAACCAAGTCCTCGACTAGATCATCGACTAGATCGTCATCTATTTCATCGTTTTGATTGGCTATCGCCCGGTTGGCATTCGGCGATTGAGTTCGTGTGCCACTGGCGCTTGTGCGATTGCGATTTCGACCGCCACGGCGACCTCGACGGCGCTTTTTTGCCGCAGCAATTGCCGCAGTCGACTCTGGGCTGAGGGCAGGTCGCTGCGCGGCAGCGTTGCTGCTTGCGCTGCCGCTGGCGTCGCTACTTGGCGCGTTGCCAGTTGGCGAAATGCCAGCAGAATTGCCTGAATACTCGGGAACAGATGCCCCTGGAACTACTTCACTCATATGTCTTGCTCGTTTCCTTGATGAGATATCGCACCGAGGTGGCAGCATTGCCGTCCACGTGCAATATCGTCGCGGTCCAGCGCTTCGAAAGAGGAAGACTCGTCTTCTCACCTTCGGATCGCTATCGCGTGATCGACCTTGGGATGGGCAAATCGCCCGTCCTTAACCTTCAGGCTACCCCCTGACCCCTTGCCAAGTGCGGCACTTTTGGGGCTTTGTCAGCCCGTCTTTGTCGGCCCGTCTATTCCAGGCGCCTCATATGCACACTTTGCACGAGGCCTACCATGATCCCGGTCGACACCATGTGCGAACCACCATATGAAACGAATGGGAGCGGCAAACCGCTCACCGGGGTAAGACCCAGTGTCATTCCGATGTTTTGAAATATCTGAAACATCAGCAATGTGAATACTCCGCACGTCATATAGAGACCAAATCGGTCTCGTGCCATTTGAGCGATTCGCCATACCCGCCACAACATCACGGCGAAGAGTCCAATCACTACTCCACCACCCAACATCCCAAATTGCTCGGCAATTGCCGAAAATGGAAAATCGGTGAATTGGACAGGAATATATTTACCATTTGTGAGGGGTCCATCTAAATAACCCTTACCAAAAAAACCACCAGTTGATACGGCGCGTTTCGCAAATCGCACCTGGAGCACAACTGATTCAAGTGATTTATCCAGCGAGTCTTGGTTCAGCCATGACACAAAGCGACGCAATTGGTATTTGCCGATAAACCCATTAACGATGACTGTGCCCATGGTGACGACCGCAAGTCCGGTGATCATCAATAGATAGCGGCGACGCGCTCCAGCGACCAGCAAGATACCCACCACGCCTGCAACGATCACTGTTGCCGACCCAAGGTCGGGTTGCAGCAAAATGAGTGCAATAGGAGCACCAACCATGTAGAGCGACATCACAAAGTGATGCCAATCAATTGTGGTGTCACTTGCTTCACTGAAATAACTTGCAATCAAAATAAGAATGATTGGCTTCATAAACTCGGCCGGTTGAAGCGAAAAATTTACAACCGGAATGTCAAACGACAATCGTGCACCACCTCGCACAGCTCCAAATACGAGCACAAATATAAGCAGCAACACCGACCCGCCGTACAGCACGCCAACCTGTGTTCTAAACCACTCATGACCAAGAGCCATCACGATCGCAGCAACCGCGGCGGCAGCAATTATGTAGCCAGCCTGACGTTGCGTATAAAAGTATGGATCAAACTCTTGGTCAAGAAGTCGCAAGTGTGTTGTCGAGAACACGTTGAATAAGCCAATGATCGATTGCACGACAACGACCGAAATCAAAATCCAGTCAATGTTGCGAATTGGATCTGCATAGCTACCGCTAAAACCAAACGTGCCACTGCTCGTCGGCTGACTCAACCTTCGTTTCAAAGTTTGCAGCGACATCAGTCTCGACTATCCGATCGTCCGCCAGCCAAACACGAAGGGTTGCGCAAATAAGCTGGAGGAGCAGCAATGCCGCTCTGAATGTTGAGTGGATCTGCGGCAACCACCGCTTCCAATTTGTAACGACCGGCAAGAGCCATGAATACACATTTCACTACAGGTGCTGCCGCCTGTGATCCGTATCCCGCTTTCTCCAAATATGCAAAAGCCGAATATGGTTGCAATGGATCGAGGCTGAACGCACCAAACGCCGACGAGTCATTCCATGGCAAGTTGCCGAACCCCTGTGCGGTTCCGGTCTTGCCTGCAATTGGAAGCACGTTGTACGGATACCCCTTAAACAGCAACTCTCCTGTTGTCTTGTGGTAATAATCGAAATTCACTCCTGGACCAGTTATTACTCGCGCCATTCCGCGCACAATTGGGGCAAGTCGATCACCAGACATATCCACAGTTCCGACAGGCTCTTGGGCATCAAAACGCTCAACGACGTTCGACAATGTCAGATCTGCAACTCCTGGGGTCTTATCGGGGGTTCCTGGTGCGAGCACTTGTTGCACAACATGAGGCGTGAATAACTTGCCACCGTTGCCAAGCACTCCATAGGCAGATGCAACTTGCATTGGAGTTGCCGACAATAAGCCCTGACCGATAGAAAACAAGATTTGATCGCCAACGTAGTAGGCCTTGCCTGATTCTTCTGAAATGGCGCCGATATCGGCCATTCGTTTTTTCAATGCCTTACTCGGAATAGTTCCAGCAAATTCGTTTGGTAAATCAATATTTGTTGGTGAACCAAAGCCAAACAGTCTCACCTGCTCCTCGAGTATTGGCTTGTAACCACGCTCGGTCAAAATCTGCTCGCCTATTTTGTAGAAAAATGCATCACTCGAAACCGCGAGCGCATCTTCGACCGTCACGTTTCCATACCTGCAGGGCGAACCGGTGGCACGACACACAGCATTTCTAAACACACATTTCACACCCTGTTGACATCTGTCGTTCGGAATACTTTCAAGCTTGTATGTGCCACGGTCGTCAAGTGCATACGATGCGCCACCCGGAAGTTGCCCGGTGTTGAGTGCGGCATATGCAACAAAAGGTTTAAATGAAGAACCCAAGTTGTATCGACCAGATATCGCACGGTTCACCAGCACCGACAAGTCGGGGTCATCAGTTTGTGGAAACACTTGAGCAAACTTGTTGCTTGATACTCCGCCGGCGAACCAACGATTATCAAATCTTGGGTATGAAGCCATGGCCATCACTTGCCCTGTGTCGTGATTCATCACCACAACCGACCCTGCTGGTGCCTTGTAGAACACTGCATCCGGGAAAAGCGGATCGAGCGTGCCATCAGGCAACCGCACATTTCCTGCTTCAACTCGACGGCGAAGCACTAGCTGCGTCTCTAGAGCTTGTTCTGTGAATTGCTGTAAACCCATGTCAATAGACAAGTGCAAGTCATTGCCAACAATCGGCTCCACTCGCTCAATGAGTCGCAACAATTTTCCTTGAGCGTTGACTTCGTAACGCACATAGCCAGGGGTTCCACGCAAAATTGGTTCGTAAGATTGCTCGACTCCGTACCCACCCACGCGCTCATTTGGGTCGTAGCCAATTGATTTGTAATACGCGAGAGTCTTTTGCAGAATTGCACCGATATACCCAACGACATGACTGCCAACCGCTCCAAATGGATAATTTCGTTTCCACTCTTCACGCACATAGATGCCCGGATAATCCTCAATTCGTTCTGCCAAAAATAAAGCAGCCTCCTCCGAAACGTCCTCCTTTAAAGGCAACGCTTCGAGCGGCCCGAAGCGCTTATCTTCATATCGCTTGAACAACGCTTCAATCGGCATCTTCAACGGTCCAGATAGTCGCTGAAACATTTCCAATCGATCAATGGGATCTCTCAAAACTCCACGATCAATGGTTACTGTCAAAATTCGTTTGTTATCGGCAACCACTCGACCCTTGGCATCAAATATGCGTCCGCGCTCTGGCAACAGACGAATCGTTCGTGTGCGTACAGCAAGCACAATCGACTCGTTGTCTTCTGCTTGGACCGCTTGCATAAACCACATTCGCGCCGACAAAGTACTCAATAACAAACCTGCAACAATTGCAAGCGCAGTCAATCTTCGTGAGCGGTTATTAATTGCCATTGCATCTACCCAACAAGTGATTCTTTAAGAGTCCAACGACACACAGGGAGAAACAACGGCGCGATAATCATCCCAACCACGACCACAAACGCCATCACCACAACAACGTGTGGCTGGAACCGTCCGCTCAGACCAACCATCGATTGTGCGAGCGGAAACATCAATTCCCCTGCAGCCCCAACAACTCCGATTGTTATCGCTCTTGTCCACCAAGTTGGCTCACGAACAAAAAATGGCAAGAGACCTGCCAAGTATGCGGCAGCGCCAAACACCAAAGATGCAAGACCGAGCGGCGTAGTTAACACACAGTCATACATCACACCAATGACCAAGCCAGAGATTGCCCCAATTTCTGATCCATACAATGTCCCAGCAGTAACTGCAAACAACAGCATGACTGGAATCATCACGTTGAATGGTCGCATGTCATTCAACACAGTTGTTTGTAGCCCGAGCAATATCAGTGACACCAAAACCAGCCGAGTCCAACGACTAGCCATAATTTGCAGCAGTCTTTCGCTCACGGCGCCGTTCGCTCAGTGATCGGTTGATACAACAAGATGCGAACGAAACTTAAATTGCTCAGGTCAGCAACGATGTCAATCTCCAACAACGGTCCAGCGGTTCCAAGCCTCTCTTTCACTCGAGACACAGTCCCCACCACAATGTCTGGTGGCGCAAGACTGAGCGAACCACCTGCCGTCACAATTGGTGACCCGGGTTGTACAACACCAAAGCGTTGAGCAGCGTCCACGAAACGTACCGTTGGCACTCGCCCCGCTCCACGTCCCTCAAGGACTCCAGTCTCACGGACCGAAATATTGCTTCCAGGTGGAATTGTTAGTGAAGAAGAAATAATGGGTGTACGCGGCGCGACAATTGACCCAGGAGTAAAGCCAGCGATGTTTGACGTTGCCGGCACGGTCGGAATAGTTATCTGTGGGTCGATTGTCTCGGGTACCGAAACGATTGTCACCGCTGATTCAGGATCTACTCCAGGCACTGTTGTCGTTGTCGTCTTCGGTGCGTTGATGATCTTGACGGATAACGCATATTGCGGGTCCGTAATCAACATCACTACTGCGCGGTTTGAAAACACCTGGGTGATCTTGCCAACAAGACCAGCGGCATTGAGTACCGGCATTCCTACTTTGATGCCACTCTCCGTACCTTGATCAATTTCAACACTCTGGGCATAGTTAGACGGAGAGTCACCGATCACTTGAGCACTGACCGAGTTAATCCCTGCCAAAGTGGGCAATCCGTTGAGCGCGAGTAACTCTTGCGACAAACGTACTGATGCTGCAGCTGCCACTGCTGCACCTTCTTGCTGCGCAATCTTTTCGCGCAGCAGTTCGTTCTCCGCAGTTACGTCGTTGTAGTGGGTTATTCCATACCATGCGTTTGCTGCAGGACGAGTAACGACCCGAGCCACACTCTCAACAGGCCTAAACACTGTCCCAAAAATTGACCGCAGCGATTTTGTTGCCGCACTTCCCTGCAGATCAAGTGTCACCAAGATGATCGACGTCAGCACAAGCAGCGCCATGATCCGCCTGGACTTCATTGACCGAACAGCCACTAGGAAACCCTACGCAGACCTACTCGAAGGAGGTCTGAGCAGTCAGACCTTTCATGGCTTCAATGTTGTCAAGAGTCATTCCGCAACCCAGCACCACTGAAAACAATGGCTCGGGAGCTAAAAAAGCGTGAATACCGGTGTCGTACGTAACGCGCTCCGCGAGCCCAGTCAGCAATGCCCCACCACCCGACAGTGTGAGTCCATGCCCAATGATGTCGGCGGCCAATTCTGGCGGAGTTCGTTCAAGCGTTGTCTTGATCGCATCGACAATCGCAGTTACTCCAGGATCAATAGCGCTGCGTACATCCTCGCTTGTCACCACTTGTGTGCGTGGCAAACCAGTCAACGTGTCTCTGCCACCTACATCAGCTGTGAGCTCTTCGGCAAGAGGCCACGCCGAACCGAGTTGCAGTTTCACTTCTTCGGCGGTGTTCTCACCAACATCCAACGAAAACTCAGTTCTAAACATCTGAACAATTGCTTGGTTGAGTTCGTCGCCTGCAACACGTGCCGAATATGCAGTCACGATGCCACCCATCGAGATAACAGCAACTTCTGTAGTGCCACCACCAATATCAACAATCAAACTTGCGCTTGGAAGATGCACCGGCAGTCCAGCACCAATTGCCGCAGCCATCGGTTCTTCAATGATGTACACCGGACGTCGCGCACCGGCAAACTCTGCAGCCTCTTGCACTGCACGTCGCTCAACACCAGTAATTTCGGAAGGCACACAGATGATCATGCGCGGCTTATTCCATCGACTCGTGTGCACTTGCTGAATGAAATAGCGAAGCATCTTTTCACACACGTCAAAATCGGCGATCACTCCGTCTTGCAGTGGTCGCACTAGACGAATATTTTGCGGTGCACGACCCCACATTCTCTTCGCCTCAAAGCCAACAGCAACGAGTTCGCCTGATCTGCTGTCTACAGCCACCGAAGATGGCTCGTTTAATACGACGCCTTCGCCTTTGACGTACACAAGCGTGTTGGCGGTGCCCAAGTCGATGGCGATGTCACGTCCTAACGAAAGTGCGCCTCCACCAGCCATGCTTTGGTCTCCTTAGCGCGCCAACACCAATGCTGAACACGCGGTTAATACTCAAATCCTACCTAACCAAATTGATCAATCAGGTTCTACAGATTTGGAAAGAAGATCCCGATTTCTCGTGCTGCAGAGGCTGCTGAGTCGCTTCCATGAATCAAGTTTTCGGTAAACATCGTGCCGTAATCGCCACGGATCGTACCTGGTGCTGCTGCCTTCGGATTCGTTGCTCCCATCATCGTTCGCAACACTTCCCATGCATCTTCTGGTCCTTCAACAACAAGTGCAACCACTGGACCTCGCGACATGAAAGCCACGAGCTCTGGGTAGAAACCCTTGCCCTTATGCTCTTCGTAGTGGCGCTCCAAAATTGCGGCGTTTAACGTACGCAACTCCATAGCCACGATTTTTAAACCTTTAGTTTCAAACCTCGAGAGAATACTGCCAACGAGACCGCGCTCGACTGCGTCTGGTTTAAGTAGGACAAGTGTTTTTGTGCTCATATTTACAGTTTACGGCGCAAATAGGTCCGAGCACTACCCACTACATACAAACTTCCTGCAACAAGTACAGCATCTTCTTCGCGAGCAATATTCAATGCTCTATCGCACGCCGCCTCGACTGTTTCGCAGACCACGACTTGTTCGCAGCCCATTTGCTTTGCAGCACTCCCCAGATCATCTGCCGCGAGTCCGCGAGGTGACGGTGCTGTACAACAGATCACAACATCAAATTCATCAACGCGCAATGCCGAGAGCAGCATTTGTGGATCCCGTCCTTTAAGAGCTCCAACAACCAGGATTCGTTTTCCTTCTGGAGAGAAATCATCAAAAAACACTTGAGCACATACATCTGCACCCGCGGGATTATGTGCGCCATCAATCACTACGAGCGGTCCACGACCAAGGACTTCAAATCTGCCAGGCATTTTGACTGCAGCAAAACCCTCGCGCACAACCTCTACGTCAAGCACATTGCCAAAGAACTCCTCCACTGCCGTCAATGCAATCGAAGCGTTATCACCTTGATGCTGCCCGTGTAGCGGTAGCGGCAACTCTTTATAAATCGCGCGCTCCGTGCGTATATCGATCATCCGGCCACCAACTGCCAATTCATTTTCAGAAACTTCAAAGTCATTGCCTCGAAGCACCAACGAAGCCGACTCGGCAGCATTCCAAATTTCGCGCAGCTCCTCATTGGTATCGCCTACTACAAGCACACTTCCGGATTTGGAGATGCCTACTTTTTCGAAAGCAATGTCCTCTAGTCGGGGTCCAGCAAACTCTGTGTGGTCCAAAGCGATATTCGTAATTACTGCAACAGATGAATTCACAACGTTGGTTGCATCCCATCTTCCGAGCATCCCCACTTCGATCACTGCAACGTCAACAGCCGTGTCGGCAAAATATCGAAAGGCGGCCGCGGTCATGACTTCAAAGTACGAAGGTCGAACACCACCGATCACTTCAATATCGGCGATTGCGGCGACACAATCGGCAAAGTCTTGCTCGCTAATTGGTTCGTTATTCCGCGAAATTCTTTCTGTCAAATTTTCTAAATGCGGACTTGTGTATGTTCCAACTTGCAGACCATGTGCAATCAACAACTGCGTGATGATCTGCGTAGTTGAACCTTTGCCGTTGGTGCCGGTGATATGGATTACCGGATAACTCAGGTGCGGCTGACCCATCAAATCCATAAAGGTATTGATGTTGTCTAGCGATGGAGACTCGACACGACCAGTTTTTTCATAGCTGGCATGCTCATCTAAATAGTTGAGTGCCTCGCCGTATTGCATGATGCGCAGGCTAGTTCTTAGGAAGCAGCGCGGCGCTGACGAGTCACGCGAGCATTTCGCATCACCAGTTCAGGACTCGACTTCGTAGTTATAGATTTTTCGTCGAACACAACTCGCGCAACGTCGGTGCGACCAGGTATCTCATACATTGTGTTCAGCAATACTTCTTCCAAAATCGCCCGCAATCCGCGAGCACCTGTACCCCGATGCAATGCTTGTTCGGCAATTGCCACTAGGGCTTCTGGAGTTACTTCAAGTTCAATGTCTTCAAACTCAAAAAACTTTTGATACTGCTTCAGCAAAGCGTTTTTTGGCTCTGTCAAAATCGAGATCAACGCTGCCTTGTCCAAACTGTGTACCGCGCCAACCATCGGCAATCGACCAATGAATTCTGGAATCATTCCAAACTTCAACAAGTCTTCTGGCAATACTTGGGCAAATAACTGCCCGGGATCCTTCTCAGCTTTTGAACGGACTTCAGCATGAAAACCGACGCCCTTGTGACCGATGCGATTTTCGATAATTGTGTCAAGGCCAGCAAAAGCTCCGCCAACAATAAACAACACATTTGTGGTGTCTATTTGAATGAACTCTTGGTGTGGATGCTTGCGACCACCCTGTGGCGGCACCGAAGCGACCGTGCCTTCAAGAATTTTGAGCAATGCTTGCTGAACGCCCTCGCCCGAGACATCGCGCGTTATTGAAGGGTTCTCGCTCTTGCGCGCGACCTTGTCGATTTCGTCGATATAGACGATTCCCATCTCGGCACGCTTCACATCAAAATCGGCTGCTTGCAAGAGCTTGAGCAAAATATTCTCAACGTCTTCGCCCACATAACCAGCCTCGGTGAGCGCTGTCGCATCGGCAATAGCAAATGGAACATTGAGCAGTCTGGCAAGAGTCTGGGCCATGTGCGTCTTACCGCAGCCAGTTGGACCGAGCAGCAGAATGTTGCTCTTTTGCAGTTCGACTTCGTCACGACGAGCATTGCCCGAATTTTTGTATTTAATGCGGCGATAGTGATTGAAAACCGCGACAGCCAAAACTTTCTTTGCTTGCTCTTGACCAACAACATATTCATCCAAAAATGCGCGAATGTCGCGCGGGATTGGAAGTTCTTCCAAACCAACTTCGGCGGCTTGACCAAACTCTTCGTCAACAATCTCATTGCACAGTTCGATGCACTCATCACAGATGTGCACTCCCGGACCAGCAATAAGTTTTTTGACTTGCTTTTGCGACTTGCCACAAAAAGCACACTTAATCAGTTCGGCTGTATCACCAAATTTGGCCATGAGTTAGTTTCCGGTGCTCAGCGAATCGGACCAGTGCGGTCGGTGTGTTTGCGAGCGGTGATGATTTCGTCGATCACTCCGTACTCGAGTGCTTCGGGGGCTTCGAGAACAAAGTCGCGATCGGTGTCATTGTGCACGCGCTCAACAGTCTGACCTGTGTGCTCTGACAAGATTCCTTCGAGCAACTCGCGCATCCGCAAAATTTCGCGTGCCGCCAACTCGAGATCGGTTACTTGGCTATAGCCAACTTGACCATATGGCTGGTGCAACAAGACACGGGAGTGAGGTAAAGCCAAGCGCTTGCCCTTTGTTCCAGCAGCAAGAAGTACAGCAGCGGCCGAAGCAGCCTGACCAAGGCAAATAGTCGCAATGTCATTCTTGATGAATTGCATGGTGTCGTAGATCGCAAATAGCGCAGTGATATCGCCACCTGGGCTATTGATATAAATGTTGATGTCTTTGTCCGGGTTTTCGCTCTCGAGGTGAATCAACTGTGCGCAGATGAGGTTGGCAATCGTGTCGTCAATCGGGGTGCCGAGAAAAATAATGTTCTCTTTGAGCAACCTGCTGTACAGGTCGGACGTGCGCTCTCCACGACTGGTCTGCTCAGTGACATTGGGAACGTAATAGTTCCGCATCACATTTTCTTCACGCATAACGCCGTCTCCTTGCAAGGTGTCTAGCCGGTAATAAATCGCACTACCGAATGACTAGATAGTAGTTGCACGGCTTGCTTATTCGGTGGAATTGCCTTGTGACTCATCACCAAACAGATCATCTGCACTAATTGCATTGCCCTCAGGGTCTACGAGGGTCGAATTGCGCAACAACCAATCAACGGCTTGTGATTTGTGAATTTGGGCGGCTAGTTCGGTCAACGCATCGTTCTCTTGATAGGCCTTGCGAACTTGATTGACTTTGCGACCAACCTGCATCGCAATGCGTTCAAGTTCTTGTTCGATGTCGTCGTCGCTGGCACTGATTGCTTGAGCAACAGCTACTGCACGAAGTGCAAGATCAACTTTGACTGCTTTTTGCGATTCGGTGCGCAGATTTTCGATGAAGCTCTCTGTCGTTTGACCAGTTGCAGACAACCATTGATCAATTGAGACACCTTGCGACTGAAATTGCTCAACAGTGTTGCGCACTCTCGCCTGCAAATCGCTGGCAATCATTGCTTCGGGAATTTCGATCGTTACGAGCTCCGCCAATGCAGAAGTCGTGCGCTCCACAAACACACTTCGTGTTTGATTGAGCTTGATCTCTTCGAGGCGCTTGCGCAACGAATCTTTCCATGCAACAACTGTTTCAAATTCCGAAACATGCTCTGCGACCCACTCATCGGTCAAATCATCGAGCACCATCTCTTGCACTTTTTTCACGACAACTGTCATCTCTGCAATGTCGGTTGTGCCATTTGGTGCTTCGGAATACGAAATGGTCGAGCCCAATTTTTCGCCGATTAATTTCTCATCAAAACTTGCAGAAACCCATCCCTTGCCAACTTCGTAAGCCCAGTCTTCAACGTTGAGTCCTGGTACTGGAGTACCTTCGCGAGCTCCGCTCAAGTCGAGCGACACATGGTCACCTTTTGCAATCGCGCGGTCGTTCCCTACATCCTTCAGCACACCATGTCGTGAACGCTCAGACTTCATCGCATCGTCAACATCTTCTTCTTTAACGAGCAGGGCTGGCAGTTCAATACGCAAACCGTTGTAACCAGGCACAGTCACAATTGGGCGCACTTCGCATGTTGCGTCAAAACCCAGGACGCCCTCTTCTTCGCCCTTGGTCACTTCAATCTGCGGTGTCGCAATCAAGTCAACATCGTGTTCGCGCACTGCAAGTGCCAAATACTCGGGGATGGAATCTTGGATCGCTTGTGATCTTGCGGCACCAAGTCCGATCTGGGCTTGCAACAATTGTCGCGGAGCCTTGCCTTGACGAAACCCAGGAATACGGATTTCATTTGCGATTTTACGGAAGGCCTTATCGATATTTCGATCGAATTCGACTTCGTCGATTTCCACTGACAGTTTGACTTTGTTGCCCTCGAGGGTCTCAATGATGCTTTTCACAGAGCGCAAAGTGTACCCTTTTCAATTGTGACAGCCTCATGGAAACCACATTCACTTGCAACGCCGCACGCCGGCCAGATCGACCTCAAAAACGGTGACACAGTCCAGCTCACCGTCGAACGAGACGGTCTGCCTGTAGGCAGCGAGGGCAAGGTTATTTTGGCCAATGGTTTTAACTGGCTCCGTTACCGAGTGCGCTTTGCAAACGGCACAGAAATCGGCGATCTAGACCATCGCAGCATCGCGCCAATAGGTAAAACTGCTCGACGCCTCGAGCGAGCCGCCAAGCGCGCTTCATAAAACGCAGCAGTTTTTGCAACTCGTAGTACCGTTCGCGCCATGACATCACCGAACGACCTTCGCAACCGATTTCCTGGCGCACGCAACGATTGGGCACGCTTCGATGGTCCTGCTGGCACCCAGATGGTTGACTCGGCGATTCGCGCGATGAGCGACTTCGCTAGCGGTGGATCAAACGCAAACACAGGCGGTTATTTTTCTTCTGCCAACGACTGTGATGATCTACTGAATCGCACTCGTCAAATTGTTGGAACATTGTTTGGCGCAGACCCAGAGGGAATTTGTCTTGGCGCCAACATGACAACAATGACTATGGCATTTACTCGTGCAATTGCACGGACGCTCAAACCAGGCGACAGAGTCGTCGGCACAAAGCTCGACCACGATGCCAACGTGTCCCCCTGGCGCATTGCATGCGAACTCTCTGGCGCAGAACATGTGCTTGCACCTTTCAGCACCACAACATTCCTGCTTGACACCGAAGCAATGCTCAAGATGATCACCCCAAACACCAAGTGGGTCGCAATTACTGGTGCTTCCAACCTGCTCGGTACTGCACCAAATCTCAAACCGATCATCGATGCAGCACATGACGTGGGTGCGCGAGTTTTTGTAGATGCCGTCCACTTAGCCGTGCACCAGCCAATCGATATTGCTCAACTCGGCTGCGATGTATTAGCTACTTCGCCCTACAAGTGGTACGGCCCTCATGCCGGTGTGCTCTGCGTGAACCCGGACTTACTCAATTCGTTGCCAATCGCAAAAGTTCGTCCAGCCGAAAATGTTGGACCCCGCAGGTTCGAAACTGGCACACCAAACTTTGAAGGTATCGCTGCAGTCGAAGCAGCCGCGCGCTTCTTGCTCGAAGAAGACATGCAAAAAATCATGGACTACGAAAACGATGTCTTTGCGCCGCTACTTTCTGGATTACTTGCAATCGACAATGTAAAGGTTTGGGGTATTCCCACTCTTGAAGGCAGAACCCCCACTGTCTCTTTCACCATCGACGGCCACCATCCCGACCACATTGCCCAGGTGCTCGCCGACGCTCGCATTGCAGTTTGGTCTGGCAGTTCATATGCAGTTGAAGCCGTTGACCAGCTCGGACTGACCGAAAGTGGTGGCGTTGTGCGCGCGGGAATCACGAGATACGTCAACAGCGACGATGTTTCACGATTACTGCAAGTTGTGACTTCGCTCGCGTCTCATCACTAGATCACATCGCTAGGATTAGCGAAGTCCGGGGAGTGGCGCAGTTGGTAGCGTGCCTGGTTTGGGACCAGGAGGCCGGGGGTTCAAGTCCCCCCTCCCCGACAAATAAGTATGACACTCCAAGCCCACAACCCCGAGCTCGACAACGCCAAATACGTTTCGTTCGTCTCGTTCCGCAAATCCGGCGAAGCTATTGCCACCCCAGTATGGATCGCACCTTTTGAAGATGGTTACGGATTTACGATTGAGAGCACGTCGGGCAAAGCAAAACGACTCGCCCACACTTCTCGAGCCACTATCCAAGCGTGCAGCTTTAAAGGCGTCATCACGCCGGGCGCCACTATCTATAATTGCGAGGCATCACTTGTATTGCATAAACGTGCAGAAGAAGTGCGGGATGCGATTGCGCACAAATATGGCTTGACCTACAAAATATTTTCGATCTCGCTTTGGTTCAAAGATCGTTTTGGAAAATCAAAAGGACTTCCCGAAGCTGCCGTGATCCTAAAAATAACGCAATAATATTTAACGCAAAATATTTAACGCGAAATACTTAACGCGTAACTGGATACTTCGTCGACATCGACGACATTCCATCGAGTACTTCATCTATCGGTCGCACACCAATCCCAACTGTGTTGGGCACATCGATATAGCCGTCGCGTAAGACAAACGGTTCTGTAACATCTTGTGTGAAATACCGAGATGAAGCCGACGTATCCCCTGGCAACGTAAAGCCCGGCAATGCGGCAAGCGCCAAGTTTGCAGCGCGACCAATACCAGTCTCCAACATTCCACCGCACCACACGGGCACGCCGCGCGAAACACACAGGTCGTGAATCTTTTTGGATTCCAAATATCCGCCAACGCGCCCTGGCTTGATGTTGATGATCGAACACGCACCAATATCGATTGCGCCGCGAGCAACATCAAAAGTTGTGATCGACTCATCCAAGCAAATCGGTGTTCCAACTTTTTTACTCATCTCCACATGCCCGATCAGGTCTTCTTCGGGTAGAGGTTGCTCTATCAGGAGCAAATTGAATTCATCAAGCTTTGCGAGGTGCGACGCATCATCAATCGTGTACGCAGAGTTTGCGTCCACTTGCAGCAGCATGTCTGCGCCGAATGCTTCGCGCACTGCGCGCACTCGCTCAATGTCCAGGCCTGGCTCAATTTTGAGTTTGATGCGCACATACCCCTGCGCGAGATACCCGTTTACCGTTTCTAAGAGTTCTTCAGTCGTTGACTGAATACCCACCGACACACCAGATGCAACACGAGTTTGGGTAGCACCCAAAAATGTTGCAAGCGACATCTTGTCTTTGCGCAATTGGTAATCGAGAAGTGCGGTCTCCACTGCTGCCTTAGCCATGAAATTTCCACGAATGCTTGAAGCTGCTATCACGAACTCCTGGGCCGTCATGGTCGGAGTAATCATCGGCAACAAGTACCTCGTGATTACTTCTTCGCAGCCATCAACATATTCCGATGAGTACAACGGTGCAGCCATAGCCACGCACTCACCCCAGCCTTCTTCGTCATCGCCAACAACATGTACATACAAGAGTTCGCGGTCTACCTCTACTCCAAAGGATGTTCGAAATGGCGAAACAAGATTGATATGCGCACGCCTAATTTCAATATGTTTGATTGTCACAATGCTCCATCCGTTTCATTTTTTTCATCTGATTCAGCAAGTACATACGAAAAATTATTGGTAAGCCCAACTACGTGCAACCCCGCAAGTTGCGCAGATTCAAACGCTGCTCGTTGGCGAGCCCTCCATTGATCAGACTGCGCACGATCAGTCTTGCGCAACTGTTCAATGTCGGCAGGTGTTTCGATCACGATTGAGTTCGGGGTTGGGTGAATGAGACTCTTCCCAAGTGGCGCAACGACGCCCGCGACGTCCCATCGCACCAATACTCGGTCGCTCTGTTCACCAGCATTTATGCCGTCATCCAATTCACCGTAAAAATTTTGGTGGTACCCAAGCACCCGCGCACCCAGCTTCACAAGGTTGAAATGAGCGTTTCGTCGCACAAGTGGGTCGAATGTCCAAGTGATGGTGTCAAAACCGTTTTTCTTAGCCCAATTCCATTGATGCCTCTTGATCATCTCACCAATGCCCTTGCCGGCAAATTCGGGCAAGACTCCCGCCGCGTGCGAATGCAGGTTTGGACCTTTGCATCCAGGTAACGCTTTACCCACTAGGGCGAAGGCCGCCCCAACAACAACTCGATGCTCGTCGACACCGTCAATATCGTCGACACGTATATATACGACGCTTCCGTAACCGCCGTTGTGGATGCTTGCGGTCATGATCTCTGGCGAAACCATCGATTTCACATCCCAGACCTTGTCAAACAAGTCTGCGATCACTGCCGAATCCGCAGCCGTATGCGCTACCTGAATCTCAACTTGCCCCAATTTCTTGGGGTCGTTGCCGCTCGGATTTTTGTCCATTGGTTAAAACCCTACCGATCAGCCAAGATGGTAGGTATGCCCGTCACCGTCACCGTTGTTGATCACCCAATCGCAGCCGAAGCTCTTACCAACCTGCGCGACCAAAATTCCTCGAACCAAGTCTTCCGCGCAGAGATGCGCAGACTTTCACTCATCGTGATTGCTGAGGCGACGCGATCAGTGCCAACGCGCAAGGTTCGAGTTACGACCCCATTGTGTGAAACAGATGGGATCCAAATCGCGCAACGACCAGTTCTTGTCCCAATTCTTCGCGCAGGACTTGGCATGTTGCCGGCAGCAATGGAACTCCTGCCGGATGCCGATATCGCAGTTGTTGGTGTGCAACGCGATGAAGTCACTCACGAGCCAAGTGAGTACGTCGCAAAACTTCCCGCACGTCTCGACGGTCGACATTGCATCGTTCTCGACCCGATGCTTGCAACTGGTGGATCCCTTGAACACGGTTGCAAAATTCTTGCCGCTCGTGGAGCGCCGCAACCTCTCACCATTGCATGCGTTCTTGCCGCACCTGAAGGTATTGCCTACCTCGAAAAATCTGGAATGAACTTGCACATCGTCACTGCTTCAGTTGATGAACGACTCAATGAACATGCATTTATCGTGCCGGGACTCGGCGATGCTGGTGATAGGCAGTTTGGTCCGCCAAACTGATCGCAGTTTTTGATCTAGCCAAAATATTGTTAGCCAAAAAACGAATTGGCAACATCATCAAATAGCGCAAGATCTATCGTGCGTATTTTTCCTGCCGTAACGGACATCGATTCACGCTCGATCCGATCACCGCGCAAGACCACCATCTGACCAAAAGCTTTGTCACGCACTGCATCCACTGCCGCCAAACCAAAACGTGTTGCAAGCACACGGTCATAACTCGTTGGTGTGCCACCACGTTGCACGTAACCAAGCTGCACCACGCGCGAGTCATAGCCCGTGCGCGCACTTATTGCAGGCGCAATCACGTGTGCGATGTCGCCAAGTCGTTCACGCCCATACAAGTCGTGTTGTCGATTCGGCAACACCAATGCGTTGTCTCCCACACTGGCCACCGGCTTCGCACCTTCTGCAACAACTACAACCGATGCGTATCTACCGCGATCATGACGATGTGCGACTACGTCTGACAACTTATTGATATCGAAGGACACTTCAGGAACAAGAATTGCAGTTGCCCCTCCAGCAATTCCTGCGTGCAGAGCAATCCATCCTGCGTCACGACCCATCACTTCGACCACCATGACACGATCATGACTCTCTGCCGTTGTGTGCAATCGATCAATTGCGTCGGTGGCAATTTGCACCGCAGTATTGAAACCAAATGTGGTGTCAGTTCCGACGACGTCATTATCGATTGTCTTGGGCACACCAACAATTGGCAGTCCGTGTTGTTCAGACAATATTGATCCGACAGTGAGTGAACCGTTACCACCGATCACCACCAGTGCATCGATTGCCAAATCTGCAAGCGAACGCTTAACTCGATCCACCCCATCGGCCGTTTCAAGTGGGCTACCCCGCCGAGTACCAAGAATTGTGCCGCCGCGCGGAAGTGTCCCCCGCACGCTTGCATCGTCAAGAACTACCCCGCGCTGTTCCATGACTCCATCCCAAGCGTCATGGAAACCAAAAACTTCGGTTCCCCTATCAAGAGTGGCTTTACGCACGATCGCACGAATGACTGCGTTAAGTCCAGGGCAATCTCCACCGCCAGTCAACACACCGATGCGCATCACTTCAGCCTACGAGTAGTTGTCAGAGCGAATTCTGATGTGACTTGTGCTCCGAACAATGCATTGGGACTAAACATTTTGTTACTATGTTTGCATGACAAAAAATGGTTCGAATGCACGAGCAAAGCCAGCAAAAAGGACCGTTTCCAAGCCAAGAGAGAGTTTGCTCAAGCGTGATGTCCAAAACATGCGTAGCGAGCTTGCCGACCGCCTTCTTGAACTGCGAGCCAAACACGACCTCAGCCAAGCCGGCCTTGCCCAATTAGCAGGAGTCGACCGCAAGACCATTAACCGAATAGAAAATGGCCATTTTTCCCCTGCTCTCGACACCCTTGTGCGACTCAGTTCCGCCCTCGCCGTTACCCCCGCCAGCCTGCTCAAGGTCTGAATCTCAACGGGGTGTGAACCAAAGTTGACATCTCCCCGGCAGTTATGGATAAGGTACTTCATACCAATTACCAAACAGGGGGAAGTACATGTCAGAAATTAATGAAGATATTAAGGAAGTTGTTTCGTCGAGGATTTCTCGTCGTCGCTTTGTACAAGGCGCAGCAGCAGTTACTGCAGGTGCAGCAGTTGTTGGTCTAGCCGCTTGTGGAGACAATGAAACAGAGGGCGAAACTGCCGACACAACTCCAGCAGAAGTCAAGCCACTGCGCATTGCAACTGGAAAACAAGAGCACGTGGCAGCACCATGGGAAACCTCGGGTGGATCATTGTTCATCTTGAGCATGGTTGGCGAATGGCTTACTTGGCAGCTACCTGATGGTTCACTTGAGCCACGTATTGCAGAGAGCTGGACAGCATCAGAAGATGCAAAGTCTTGGACATTCAAGATTCGTCAGGGAGTTATGTTCAATGATGGAACACCACTCACAGTTGACGACATCGTCTACACATACACAGCCATCTTCGACGAGGCAATCCACAAGGGTGTTTCTCGCTCAAAGGGTAACTACGACAACATCTTGGATGCTGCTGGCGTAGTCAAAGTTGACGAGAGCACAATTCAATTCAACTTGCTGCAAGCAAACGGTAACTTCCCGTACTTCGTATCTTCGGCTTGCTACGGCATGTGCATCATCAAAAAAGATGCATTCGGCGGTGCAGGTTGGGAAGAGACGATGATCTCGGCTGGACCATGGAAAATGGTAAGCCACGTCAACACCGAGAGCACTGTGTACGAGAAGAATCCGTACTACTGGGACACAAACTTTGCCCCTTCATTCAACACGGTTGAGTTGGTTCAATTCGTCTCGGCTTCAACAGCGCTTCCTCAGTTGCAGACTGGCGAGCTTGACTACATCGGTGCGATGGAAGCGGCAGACGCACTCGCCCTTGATGAGGCCGAGTTCACGATCGCCACACTGCCTGCAGGTGCCGGTTTTGCACACGTCCACATGCGTACCAACTTTGGTCCGTTCCAAGACAAGCGCATCCGTCAGGCTGCAGCACTCACCATTGACCGTCCAGGTTATGTAGAGGGTGTCATGATGGGAATCGGCGGTCGTGTTGGTAACGACAGCGTTATGGATCCGTACAACACTGCTGACACTTCGGTGCCACAGCGCGTTAAGGACATCGAGAAGGCAAAGGCTCTTATGGCCGAAGCTGGTGTTCCAAACGGTTTCCAAGTCGACTTGTCCTCATGGGCTCGTGACGACATCAACAAGTACGCCAACTTGATCAAGACCTCGTTTGCTGAAATCGGCATCGAAGTCAACTTGGTCATTGACGGTTCAGACGGTGGCTCGGCTGTGTACTACACATACGATCCGTACCCATCCATGCCAGGCAATGTCAACCAGTTCGACAACAACTCATGGTTGGCTTCCAACTTGGGCATTACCGACTGGGCGGGACGTGGTGTTCCAGACCAGTACTTGATGCGTGAATGGCGTTCAACAGGTGACTGGAGCGGCGCAATGCTCGACAGTCGCGTAATGGACGCAGCAATCGACGAATACCTACAGGCAATTACGCCAGAGGCCAAGAAGGTAGCAAGTAAGAAAATCCAAGAGGCTTCCCTCGACGAGACTCCTTACATCCTTGCCTACACCTCAAACCTCATCACAGCATCTCGCAAGAGTCTGACTGGAATGGTGGTCAACGGTATGGGTCAATTCGATGCGAGAGCAGCAACAAACGCATAATTAATTAACTCAAAAGCAAGTCAAAAGAGCCAGGGCCTCACCGCCCTGGCTCTTTTTTTTACCAATTGTCTACTGTGCCTATTTATAACTACACTCATCCGAGATATGAAACGGTTCATTTTGCAGCGCCTCGGACTTGCCGTCATCACGGTCTTCCTTGTATGCGTAATCGTTTTCTTCTTAACCCATATTCTTCCGGGAGACGTTGCTCGCCAATACTTGGGCAGAGGAGCCACGGAAGATGACCTCAGAGATTTTCGGCGACTCTTCGATTTAGATAAGCCACTTCTCACCCAATTGTTTTCGTGGATCAATGATCTCATTCGCTTCGATCTCGGGCAATCGATGCAGTATCGAGGTCCTGTTTCAGAATTACTCGGGCCAGCGATTGTCTACTCATCCAAGCTTGCGGCCGTTGCATTCTTGATCATCGTGCCACTCAGCATTGCTGGCGGTGTTGTCGCCGCAGTAAACCGAGGCAAGAGGATCGACCGAGCAATCACCGTCGGCGGTTTGTCTGCCGCGGTCATTCCGGAGTTTGTTTGGGCAATCATCTTGGTCCTTGTGTTTGGAGTGACATTCCAGATATTCCCAGTTACCGCATTCCCGGGCAAAGGCGACAAAACAGTCCTGAATCAAATCTGGCACTTAGTGCTCCCGTCCATCTCACTGCTCTTAGTGCTGTTCGGTTACATCGCACGTATTACCCGTGCAGGCGTCATCGAGGCACTCGACTCCGATTACATGCGAACCGCTGTGCTTAAAGGTTTGAGCCGACGCAAGGCAGTTGTCAAGCACGTGCTTCGCAACGCACTACTCCCGACGATTGCTGTTATCGCTTCTCAAATCCCCTACCTCATCGGCGGATTAATTGCAGTGGAGATCGTCTTTAATTATCCCGGCTTTGGAACAATTCTGAAGGGCGCAGTGGACGCACGAGACTATTCGGTACTACAAGCTGGCGTCGTCGTATCGAGTTTGGTCATCGTCTCGTTCCAACTCATTGCAGACATCTTGTTCGCACTGCTTAATCCACGCATCCGACAGAAGATTTCAGAATGAGCGACACAGCTGCAACAACCATTGCGAACAAGTCCAACCTTGAGCGCAAGACAATCCGCCGAGAACGCATCAAGCTTGTCCTTCGAGACAAAACATTTCTTGTCGGTGCACTCATTTTGGGTATATGGCTTTTCATTACCGTTTTTGGCAATTTCCTTGCGCCACACGCAGCAGGCGATCAAGACTTCCAATTTGTTTCAAAATCACCATCGCTCAAATTTCCGTTTGGTACCGACTCAAACGGTCGCGATGTTTTTTCACGGGTCATACTTGGCACTCGACTGATTGTCGTGATGGCATTCTCGGCCACAATCCTCGGAACAATTCTTGGAACTTCGTTGGGTTTAGCAACTGGATATTTCAAAGGCAAGTTTGACATGATCGTGATGCGCCTCATTGAAGCCATCTCAGCAATCCCTGTTCTCATCATTGCGCTCTTAGCAATTGCAGCACTTGATGGCAGATCACCAACCCTGACTGTCATCGTGATTGGTTTTGTGTTCACTCCAAACATTGGTCGCACCGTCCGAGCGGCTGTGCTCGGCGAATCTGAATTGGAATATGTCGCAGCAGCACGTCTGCGCACCGAACGCACTCGCCACATCTTGTTTCGCGAGATTTTGCCAAACGTGTTGCCACCGATCATCGTCGAGTTCACGGTTCGCCTTGGCTATGCAATTTTCGCCATCGCCACACTCTCATTCCTTGGCGCGGGTGTCGAATACGGCTCGCCCAACTGGGGTTCACAGATTGCAGAAAACTGGGGCAACATCTACTCAAACGTGTGGTGGCCGACTGCATTCCCAGCTCTAGCCATTGCCTCTCTTGCAGTAAGCATCAACCTCATTTCTGACAGTTTGTTGGAGATCTTCGAATTATGAGCACTACTCCGACACTTGAGTTTCGCGATCTTGAAGTTGCGTACACCGTTCGTGGAATCGACCGTGAGGTACTGCGCAAAGTTTCGTTCTCCATCGCGCCAGGTGAGGCATACGGCCTTGTAGGCGAGTCAGGTTGTGGCAAATCAACTGGAGCTTTTGCCGCAATGCGTTATCTGCCTCGTAACGGCAAAATCACAAGCGGATCAATCCTGTTTGAAGGTCAAGACATTGTCGGCATGAGCACGCATGACATCAATACCTTGCGTAGGTCAGCGATCTCGATGGTGTACCAAAACCCAGCAACGGCGCTCAACCCAACAATTCGCATTGGCGATCAGGTCGCAGAAGTTTTTGAGCTCCAAGGCTTTTCCAAGAGTGACGCGCTCGCACAAGTTGAGCAAGCACTTATCAAAGTTCAGATCGCCGACCCGACCAAAGTAATGCGCAGATACGCGCACCAACTGTCTGGCGGTATGGCGCAACGCGTCGTAATTGCTATGGCCCTTGCATCCAACCCTCGCCTATTAGTAATGGATGAGCCGACCACAGGGCTTGATGCAACAGTCGAAGCCGAAGTTCTCGACTTGGTGCGCAAATTGCGTAAAGAGTCTGGCACTGCTGTGTTGTTTATTAGCCACAACCTCGGAGTGATCCGCCACATGTGCGATCGCGTTGGCGTGTTGTATGCCGGCGCTCTTGTGGAGCAAGGTGCCACCGAAGATATTTTCTCGAATCCGAGCCACCCGTACACCGTCGGCTTGTTGCGTTGTATCCCTCGCGGTGGTTTGCACAAAAACACCGACCGTCTCGACACGATCCCCGGCACTCCTCCGGCGCTTGGCACCCACTTTGATGGCTGCGTATTTGCCGATCGCTGCGCGTTGGTCGAAGACAAGTGCCGCACCACACAACCAGAGATGGTCACAGTTGGACAGTCACATGTTGCTCGTTGCTTCCACACCGACAAAGCAGGGTCGATGCCCCGCGCAATCGACACGGTCACTGTCAGCGTGAGTCAAAACCCAAATCGTGCAACCACAGGAACGCGCCTGCTCGACATCGATCATCTTTCCAAAGCCTTCACCCAAGACGGCAATGCGGTGCACGTCGTCAACGATGTTTCACTGCACGTTGGTGTTGGCGAAACACTCGGTCTCGTTGGCGAGTCTGGTGCTGGCAAAACCACCATCGCCAAACTCATCCTTGGTCTTTATGGTTCCGACAGTGGAAGTCATGTCGTGCTCGATGGAAAAGATTTGGCTGGCACTCTGAATAAGCGCGACGTCAAAGATGTCGGCGCAATGCAGATCGTGTTTCAAAACCCTGACCAAGCACTCAACCGTCGCCACAGCGTGACACGCATTGTTGGTCGGGCCGTACAAAAACTGCGTGGTCTTTCTGCCGACGCATCGACCGACCGAGCCCATGAGTTGCTTTCTGGCATGCGAGTCGAAGCAACGCTGCACAGCGCTCGCCCAGTGCAGCTCTCTGGTGGCCTCAAACAACGTGTTGCAATCTCGCGCGCATTTGCCGGAGCACCGCAACTCGTTGTGTGCGATGAACCGACTTCTGCTCTTGACGTTTCCGTTCAAGCAACAATTCTCAACTTGTTGGTCGACTTGCAAAAACAAGATGGCACAAGTTTCATTTTCATTTCTCACGACTTAGGCGTTGTCCGCTACATCTCCGACAAAATTGCTGTGCTGTACCTCGGCCGAGTTGTCGAGTTTGGCGACTCCAACCGAGTCTTCGAAGGTCCGCACCACCCGTACACCGAGGCACTGTTGTCCTCTGTACCAAATATTGACGGGTCAGTCAGAAAGCGGATTCCTCTCACTGGCGTAATCCCAAGCCCTTCAAATCCGCCAGCCGGATGTGTTTTGCACCCGCGTTGCCCGCGTATGGCTGGAAGTGGTGTTGAGCATCTTTGCTCAAGCGTCGAGCCTTCGCTCACCGAGGTCGAGCCCGGGCATTTCATGCGTTGCCACATACCGCTCGATCAATTGCGCACAGTCCAGATCTAGCCTTTTCAGCCTTTTGATCCCTCTACTTCTCGGATTCTGAACGCCGTAAACCCTTTCATTGGAACTTGACTCTGGCTCCAATATGTCCGTAGAGTAAACAAATCGGATTGGGGTCATTCCGGCTCCACACGAATCAACAGGGGGAAATTCCTACATGAGTCAAACATCCACGAAAAGTGGGCTCTTCAGGAAGGTTTCGATCGGTCTTGGACTTGCACTTGCAGTCTCAACCGTCGGTATTTCTGGAAGTAGCGCAAAGTCAGTACCACAAGCCAAGCGCACAGCCAAAGACATGATCATTTTGATCGCTGAAAAAGATGCTGGCTGGTGCACACAAGATTCGCCAGGTGGTGGACAAATTGGAGCCTCTGGTTCAGTGCTCGAAAGCCTCACTATCAAGAACAACAAGGGCGACATCGTTCCTTACTTGGCAGAATCAGTGACAATGTCAAATGCAAATAAGACATGGACGATCAAACTTCGTTCTGGCATCACATACAGCGACGGCTCACCGCTCAACGCCGACAACCTGATCGCAAACCTTCGTTCATGGTCGGGTATTGGTCTGCTGTACAAGTCGGGCCCAGCTCCAGACCTGCCAGCAATTGCATGGCAATTAACTTTCGACATTCCTGGCTTTAAGGGTCTTAAGGACATGCTCAAAGGACTTGCAACATCGGGTCCAGCATTCTTGGCAACAAGCAAGGACTACGGCAAGATGTTGGCAAACGAAAAGAAAGCGTTCGTCAAAATTGACGACCTCACTGTGCAGGCCAACCTCGCCTTACCTCGTCCAAACTTTGACTACAGCCTTTGGTCTGAAGGTCGCACCCGCATGATGTCAACTGCATCCCTTGCAGCAACAACTTGTGGAAAGACAACAGCAGTTGGTACTGGTCCTTTCAAGATCAAGTCAAAAGGCATTGATCCATTCGTGACAGAACTTGTGAAAAACACAACGTACTGGCGCAAAGATGCAGCCGGAAAACAGTTGCCATACGCCGACTCGATCACATTTAAGGTTGTACAAGACGGTGGACAGCGCGTCAACGCAATATCCAAGGGTCAGGCAGACATTGCTTTGTTCGGTGCCACATCGGGTCAGCAGTTGAACCGAGTTCGTGACACCCTCAAGGACAAGGTGACGTTGGTCCAAGGTCCTCGTGAAGCCAACTGGGGTATCCACTTCAACACCATGAAGGCACCTTTCAATAATCTTTTGGCTCGTGAAGCATTTTCATATGCTCTCGATCGCGCAACTTTCGCAAAGATTGCTTGCAAAGGTAACTGTGAAGGAGCAATTGCAGTTGCTCCAAAGATGCACCCATATTTCAGCAAGAAGGGTGCAATTACTTTTAACTTGGCAAAAGCCAAAGAAAAAGCAAAGGCCTACAAGGCGGAGACTGGAAAGGCACTTGAGTTCCAGATGCCAATCACTGATACCACCGAGTCAACTGCCGATGCAAACTTGATTTGCGGAATGATGAAGGCTGCCGGAATCGGTTGCACACTTATGGCACAAACCACAAGTTCTGCCTACATCTCTCGAGCATTTGAGTTCGGTCAGCAGCTCACGGTCTTCAACGTGGTGGCTGGCAAGTATGCCGAGTTCGCCAACAACTTCTCCACAACTTCAGACCTGGAGCTTTCGGGCTACAGAGTTCCGAAGGCACTCGGCGGAGTAGGCGATGGAGCACTTGCTGCATGCTTCGATAAGGCATGGGAGACTTCATCTCCAACAAACAACACATTGAAGGCTTGTGCGGAAGAACTTCAGGCCAAGAGTTATTGGACTGGGCTCTACACCGAAGGTCTTTTCGCTGCAGTGTCCAAAAAGGTCACCGGCTTTGGCGAAACAATCTTGCCAAACGGTAACAAGCGAGCAGGCCTGATTGCAGGTAACTTCGATGTCGCATCACTGATTGGCAGCTAGTTAAGTAGCTAACTAAAGTCAGTTCGTATATCGTGAAAATGCGGTGGGAGAAATCCCACCGCATTTTTATTTCCTAGAGTGCTCTACTACGATTAATTACTAAGTTCGTCAAACGGAAAATCTTCTACCATGCAAAAACTCATTCGAATCACGCAGCGGCTTTCACAATTTGCGCTGGTTCTTTTCTTTGTTACTTTTCTCGTAACACTTCTGGTACGACTCTTGCCTGGTGATATCGCTACGTCTTTGCTCCCCTTTGGCACGGTAGAAGAACAGGCGCAACTTCGATCCGAACTGGGCCTCGATACGAATATCTTCGTCTACTACTTTGATTGGCTGTGGAATTTCGTACAGGGAGACCTCGGCGTTTACTACAACGCCGGTGAGTCATATGCGGATGCATCAATGACCGTTTGGGCGATGCTGTCTCTCACAATTCCACGAACGCTGCTGATCATGGTCTACACCCTCGGCTTTTCGCTTCTCTGTTCAATCCCTCTCGGGATGCTGCTTGCCTATAAGGCCGATACTCGCATTGACAAAGTAATCAGCAACATTCTCTTCGGACTCTCTTCGATACCCAACTTTGCAGTTGGTCTTGGCCTTGCATATGTAATCGGTGTCAAATTTGAATTATTAAACCCGATTGGTTACGTCACTTGGGCAGAGGGGCCAGCTGAACACATTAAATCAGTGATCATGCCAGTCCTGAGCCTTTCGCTCGGACTCATCGCAACCTTTGCCCGACTCTTGCGTGCCGACATTATTTCAACCCTCAAAGAAGACTTTGTGACGATGGCATCTTCGAAAGGTCTTACTAATCGTTGGATCCTCTGGCGGCACGTTTTTCGTCCTTCGAGTTTGAGTCTGTTGACAGCTGCAGCACTCAACATGGGCTCCCTTATCGGTGGTGCAGTAATTATCGAGGCCATTTTTGCACTCAATGGCGTCGGTATGTTTTTGGTTACATCAATTGCATTGCGTCAATACCTCGCGATCCAATCCACAGTCGCTCTCATCGCAGTCTCGTACATCGCGTTCAACTTGATCGTTGATGCCTTTATGCCCAAAATTGACCCAAGAATTAGGAGTCACCATGGCGCTTAATCTCAAAAACCTTGCAAAGAAGCCAATTGGATACCGCCTCTCAGTCCTGTGGCTTGGAATTTGTGCGATCTTTTTTGTTTTTGGCGAACTCTTTCCTCTCCCTGCATGGGATTATTCGAACCCGGACGCGCTCGGTGTAGGCATGTTCTCTCCTGGACACCTTTTTGGAACCGACTATCTTGGCGTCGACCAACTTTCGGCCATCATTCATGGAACTCGATATTCGCTCAGCATCGCATTCGTCACCGTCTTCTTTGCAATGGTGATTGGTGGGTTTTTGGGAATTCTTGCGGCATACCGACGCGGTTGGGTTGATGCAGTGATCTCCATGTATTTCAACACGACCCTGTCGATTCCAACCCTCATCCTCGTCGTCACAATGGTTGCAGTGTTTGCAAGCCCAGATCCCTTCAACCCCACGACAACCATTCCTCGAGTATTTGTCGTGATCATTGCCATCACGTTTGTCCTCATACCCGTGCTCGGTCGACTCGCACGCTCTTCGGCCCTCTCATGGACAGGTCGTGAATTTGTTCTTGTTGCTAAATCAATGGGCATGAAGCCTCGGTCGATACTCTGGCAACACATCGTTCCAAACGTGCTGCCCGCAATGCTCTCGGTTGGCTTTTTGGCTGCGGGTGTAGTCATCATCGTTGAAGGCGGACTTGCTCTTCTCGGTGCTGGCGCAGAACCTGGGGCTAGCTGGGGTTCGCTTCTTGCACGAAATCGCGGAGATATTTCCCTCATCCCGCATACAACATTCATGCCTGTGATTTTCATTTCGATCACCGTTATGGTCCTCAATTACTTCGGCGATTACTTCCGAAATCAGATTGACGGCAGAGAGTCACGCATATGAGCGATTTGATTACAATTTCAGACCTCGTGGTCGACTTCGATACAAAGCGTGGAACTCTTCATGCGGTTCGTGGCGTATCGCTGAATATCGCTGCTGGTGAAAGCGTAGGCATCGTCGGCGAATCCGGTTCTGGCAAGACGGTCTTCTCACGAGCCACCATGGGTCTGTTGCGCGGCAAACGAGTGCACCGCACCGGAAAAATCATATTTGAAGGTGTTGATCTGCGCACGCTCAACAACGAGCAAGTGCGTGAGTACTGGGGCACCAAAATTGCAATGGTATTCCAGGACCCAATGACCGCGCTTAATCCTGTACGCCGCATTGGTTCACAGATGACCGAGTCGCTTGTCAAACGACTAGGCATGTCAAAAGCAGATGCAAAAAAGCGAGCAATCGAGCTCCTTGCACAGGTGCGCCTTCCCGAACCAGAACTCGCACTTCACAAATACCCGCACCAGTTGTCGGGTGGCATGCGCCAGCGTGTGATGATCGCGATGTCGATCGCATGTAACCCAAAATTGTTGTTTGCCGACGAACCAACAACCGCACTCGACGTAACGGTGCAAGCTCAAGTGCTCGAGCTACTTGCTGACTTGCGTAAAGACATGGGCATGGCAATGGTCATCGTCACCCACGATCTAGGAGTAGTGGCCGGATACACAGACAGAATTGCAGTGATGTACGGTGGCGAAATTGTTGAGTTAGCCACAACCACAGATTTATTTGCAGATGTCAAGATGCCGTACACCGAAGCCCTCATGAATGCAATCCCCCGCATCAACCGCAAACGCGGTTCTGCATTGACAGCAATCGAAGGCTTGCCACCAGACCCGATCACAACGCATACTGGTTGCGCTTTTGCAGCACGATGCCCATACGCGCAGCAAAAGTGCCGCGACCAACATCCAGAATTGGTTGACGCTGGCAACGGTCACTTGTATCGCTGCTTCTTCCCAATCGGAGGCAAGTAGACATGGCTGGCACCGGAAAAGCACACCTTCGCGACTCCCCTGCGCCAATCTTGCGCGTCGAGGATCTGGTTATTGAATACAAAACTGCAGGCGAGTTACCTGTTCAAGCCGTGTCGGGTGTCAGCCTCGAAGTGCACAGCGGCGAGACTCTTGCAGTTATTGGTGAGTCTGGCTGTGGCAAGTCAACATTAGGCAAGGGCATCTTGCAGTTGATTGAAACAAAGTCGGGGTCAGTGGTATTCGAGGGTGTCGACATCACAAAGTTGTCAAAAGAAGAGATGCGACAAACGCGTCCAAATATCCAAATGATTTTTCAAGATTCGATTAGCGCACTCGACCCACACATGACTGTGTCGTCGATTGTTGAGCAACCACTCAAGGTTTGGAATCGCGGAAACGCAGAAGAGCGCAAATCAAAAGTAGACGAGCTATTGCGCTCTGTTGGTCTCGATCCAACAGTTGTCGGCGACCGTAAGCCAAGCGAATTCTCGGGTGGCCAATGCCAGCGCATCTCCATTGCCCGCGCCTTAACACTGTCACCAAAAGTCCTTATTTGTGACGAACCTGTTTCGTCTCTTGACGTCAGCATTCAGGCACAGATTCTCAACATTTTGCAAGAAATGAAAACTCGATACGGGCTTTCACTTGTGTTTATTTCGCATGACCTCGCGGTCGTACGTGCCATCAGCACGCGCATCGTCGTGATGTATCTCGGCAAGATCTGTGAAATTGCAGACCCTGACACTTTGTGCGAGACACCTCGCCACCACTACACCCATGCGCTCGTTTCATCGGTACCAGTGCCAGACCCAACAATTAAGAACCGTCGGGCCATCTTGCAGGGCGAACCACCATCGCCCACCAATCCGCCATCGGGTTGTCGCTTCCGCACTCGCTGCCCGGCCGCAACCGAGCTCTGTGCTGCAGAAGAACCTCAATTGCGCGAGCTCTCAGCTGGCCAATTTGTGGCCTGCCACCACCCCCGCGACTGAAGCTGCGCAGCAGCGCAGCAGCGCAACCACGCAGCACCTCACCTGTAATCTGCAGTAATGAATAACATTCTGTTTTTGCTTCTTGGATTAGTTATTGGTGCTGCAGCCATCTTTCTCTCTCGCAGACAAACCGACCTCCGTCGCACTGCGACTTCCGGCGATGGCCCAGACATTGAGGCAACTGTCGCACAAGCCGTCGAGTCTGCTCTTGCCGACGCACTCGAGACGCTTGACCAGCGCTCCCAACGCGACCGACAAGACTCGATCAACCTTGCCTCCGACCGTGTCGCTCAGGCGAGCGGAGAGCAATTGGGCCGTCGCGCCGAACAGATTGATGCGTCGCTCAAGACTGTTCAAGACAACATTGGTGCTCGCATGCAACAGATGGATGACGAGATCAAACGCCTCCGCGAAATGAACGTTGAACGTTTTGGAAATGTCAATGAAGCAGTCACCGCACTCGCCCAACAAACTTCCAACCTCAACAATGTGCTGTCGAGTTCTCAAGCCCGTGGTCAATGGGGCGAGCGCATGGCCGAAGATTTGCTGAAGGCCGCCGGCCTCATCGAAGGTATTAACTACGAAAAGCAAGACACCATTGCAGGCGGTGGTCGTCCTGATTACACATTTCTCATGCCACCAAACCGAGTGCTCTACATGGACGTCAAGTTTCCAATGGACTCGTACACCAAATGCATGACTGCCACAGATGCCGCAAGTCGTGAAGTTGCTAAACGCGAGTTCATCGTTGCGGCGCGCGCACGTGTAACCGAACTACAAAAACGCGACTACGTAGTGTCGACCACCCAGCACTCTCTTGACTACGTGCTGTTGTTCGTACCAAATGAAAGCATCACTGGCTTTATCCATGAAGCAGACCCCACCCTCATAGATTGGGCTCTCGAGCGCAAGGTCGTTTTGTGCTCGCCTCTTACGTTGTACTCATTTCTTGTTGTCGTACGCCAAGCCACTGAAAGTTTTCACACCGAAGAGACCGCCGCGCAGATCATGCAAATGATGGGTAAGTTTCGCAAGCAATGGGAAAACTACGTGAAGTCACTCGAGAAAGTGAAGCGCAGCTTCGACAACATGCAAGAAGAGCTCGACGATCTCACTGTTGGTAAGCGTTTCAAAGGCCTCAATCGCGAAACCAAAAAGATTGATGAGCTGCGTAAACAACAGAACATTGCCGAACTACCAGCTGGCGATGATGACACCGCTGAAGATGTGGACACTGACGAAGAATAAGTCGCTATCCAGCAAGCACGATCGACTCGAAGCCACCGAGCACGTCGCTCACGTCTACGAATCCGGCACGCTTAAGCAAACTTGACGCAATTGATGAGCGATACCCACCAGCGCAGTACACAACCGTTGGGCGTGACATATCAAGTTCGGCAAGACGATTGGGTAATTGAACGACAGGTATGTTTTGTGCGCCCGGAACCGAACCCAACTTAAACTCGCCTTCATTTCGCACGTCAACAACCTGCAAACCCACAACAGTGCCTCGGCGCTCCACGAAATCTTTGGCCGTCAAACGTGAGCCATGCCGTACAGTCTGCGGAGATTTTTCGAGGTCAGCAACGTCACACCAGCCGACTACTCGGTCATAGCCGATTCGAGCGAGGCGAACTTTAGCTTCAAGTTCTTGACCACTATCAGTCACGATCACAATATCGTCGTGCGGTGTTACGACCGCACCCGCATACTCTGCATAGCGTCCAGCAAACCCAATATTTATCGAGCCAACAACATGACCGGCAGCAAACAGCTGCGGGTCGCGTGTGTCAATAACAATGGCGCCTTTTTGAGAAAGTTCGACAACTTGATCGACACTTAATTGGTTAGGAACAGCGAGTTCATCGAGCACCGCACGATTCTGACTATTGAGTTGCGCATCGTAAATAAAATAGCCAGGTGCAGGCGGTTGCCCCTCTGTCACCACATCAATGAAGTGATCAATATTTGTGAATTGCAATGCATAATTCGATCGTCGCTGCTCGCCTATTGTCGACATCGTTTCGGTTGACAAGTTCTTTCCACAGGCAGACCCAGCTCCGTGCGCGGGGAATACACGCGTACTGTCTGGCAATGTCAGAAGTTTGTCTCGGAGCGAGGCAAAGAGTAGGTGACCCATTTCGTTGGATGTCTTACCGATTGATACCAATAGGTCCGGTCTACCCACATCGCCGATAAAGAGTGTGTCGCCAGTGAGCACGCCATATGGCTTTCTGTCGTCTGCATGCTCGTACACAACGATAGAAATTGACTCCGGAGTGTGACCTGGAGTGTGACGTATCTCGAGCGTTACATCGCCGAGGCTATAGCGCTCTCCATCAGCAAAGAGTTTGGCGTCAAACTTTGGGCTTGCGATCGAACCGTAGCCAATCTTGGCCCCAGTCGCTTTGGCCATCTCGAGGTGACCGGAGAGGAAGTCGGCATGAAAGTGTGTTTCAATAACTAGCTCGATGGTCAGTCCATGATCGCGAGCACTGTCGACATATTGCTGCACGTCTCTACGCGGATCGATCACGACTGCTCGTCCAGTTTTTTCGTCACCCACCAAATACGACGCTTGGGATAAGCACTCCAAATAAAACTGTTCAAAGATCATGAGTACAGACTACACATACCCACAGGGGTATGACTAGACTGGCGCTATGAACCTAGACACAGATACACAAGATGCCCTGTTGCGTCGCCTTGCGCGCGTGGAGGGCCAAGTACGCGCCGTCCAGAAGATGATCACCGAAGGTCGCGAATGCCGCGAAGTCATAGCTCAAGTTTCGGCTGCATCAACCGCACTCGATCAAGTTGGGTTCAAGATTTTGTCAGTGGGCATGCAACGATGTCTCGCAGACCCCAAGAAGGCCGGCAAAGAAGGTTTTACACTTGAAGAAGTTGAAAAACTTTTCTTAAAATTGGCATGACCACATGACTCAATCTCAAATAAACCCAAAATGGGATCAGCGGTATGCATCAGAAGAATTTTTCTATGGCACCACACCGAATGAATTTTTGGTAGAGGCTGCCACTTCCCTTCCTCGCGGTCGAACATTATGTCTCGCCGAAGGAGAAGGACGAAATTCGGTGTGGTTAGCAGAGCAGGGTTTTGACGTCCTATCTGTCGACCTTTCTGCAGTTGGTGTAGCCAAAACTCTTCGATTTGCCGCATCTCGTAATGTCACCGTTCATGCGCAGGTCGGCGACCTCGCCGACTTTGTGATCGAACCGGATTCGTTTGACCTCATCGTCTCAATTTTTGCGCACACTCCTAAAACACTTCGTCGCTCCATACATCAGCGCGTAGTCAAGGGGCTTCGCCCTGGAGGCACTTTCGTACTCGAGGCTTACACTCCAGATCAGATATCGCTTGGCACAGGCGGCCCGAGCGAACCAGACATGCTGGTTACGGCAGACAACTTGCGCACCGAACTTGATGGTCTTGAGTTTGATCATCTGGTTGAGATCAACCGCAACATAGTTGAAGGCGCTGGACACTCTGGATTAGCGGCTGTGGTGCAGGCAATCGCCCACCGCCCATAGAGAAATCAAGTTATAGATTCAGGACTGAATTGATTTCATAGCCGTCAATCAGCTTGCGTCCACCGAGATCAGACAACTCAATGAGAAACACCAAACCCGCGACTTTTGCACCAAGACTCTCCACTAAGCGAATAGTCGCAGCCGCAGTGCCACCTGTAGCCAACACGTCATCCACGATGACCACAGAGTCACCCTCACCCACCGCATCAGCATGGATCTCCAGTGTGTCTGTGCCGTACTCGAGCGCGTAAGACTCGCTCACTACCTTCCAAGGTAATTTTCCTGGTTTACGGACCGGCACGAAGCCTGCCCCTAAGCGCACAGCGACGGGTGCAGCAAAGATAAACCCTCGAGCCTCGACACCAACTACCTTCCCTGGCTTTGCATGAGCACACAGCGATGCCAGCGATGAAACTGCGAGCTCAAGACCCTCAGGGTCTGCCAACAACGGCGTGATATCACGAAACATGATGCCGGGCGATGGCACATCCGGGATGGTGCGAATGAGACTCTTGATTTTGTCAATTGTCATTGGATCAAACTTTTTGGTTGATTTCGATTAGACGCGTGCACGCGACTTAGTGAAGCGCATTGCCCCATCTTCGAGTGGTGATTTACGGAACATCTTCTTGTCACGCTTAAAGTTCTGCGGGTTGATCCATGGCTCACGATCGCTCTGGCGAGGAAACTTGTGCATTGACCGTTCCATGTAACCAGATGTGAAACTGTCGATCCACGGGCGTTCTGGCATGTCCTTGTCGCTCTCGCGCAATTCGGGAGTGCATATTTCGTTCCCAGTCTTCTCCATGTGATTGAGCAAGCGACACACATAAGTACATATCAAATCTGCGCGCAGTGTCCACGAAGCGTTTATGTACCCAAAGACGGAACCCATGTTGGGCACTCCCGAATATCCGAAGCCTTTATATGACCAAGTCTTTGCGAAGTCAACTGGATTGCCATCCACCACAAAATCCATCTCGCCAAGTGTGACCAAATTGAGGCCAGTTGCAGTCACAATAATGTCGGCTTCAAGTGTCTCGCCCGATGTGAGGGTGATTCCTGTTTCTGTAAACCCCGAAATAGTTTCGGTGACAACGGTTGCTTTGCCCGAACGAATGGATGCGAACAGGTCTCCATTAGGCACCAGACACAACCGTTGATCCCATGGGTTGTACTTCGGTGTGAAATGCTTATCGACGTCGTAATCAGGCCCGAGCTCGGCACGCACTCCGCCCAACAGCAATTGCTTCACTTCTTCAGGCTTGGTACGTGTGCGCTTATAGACAATCTGTTGCATCGTTGTATTTTTGAGTCGAGTGATCCTGTACGCCATTTTTGCTGGCAGAAACTTACGTAATCGGTTAGCTACTGGGTCAGAGTCTGGTCTTGACACAACATATGTTGGTGACCTTTGCAGCAACGTAATGTGCTCGGCGGTCTGCGCCATGGCGGGCACCAACGTCATTGCGGTAGCACCTGAACCGATCACGATGACGCGCTTGCCCGCGTAGTCCATGTCTTTTGGCCACTCTTGTGGGTGCACTATCTGGCCCTTAAATCGGTCAATGCCCGCGAACTCTGGCGTGTAACCGCCCTTGTAGCTGTAGTAACCCGAGCACATGAACAGATAGTTGCATGTCATTTGCACTGTCTCGCTCGTGTCTTTTCGTGTTGCAGTCACGGTCCATCGTGCATCGATGCTTGACCACTCGGCCTTCGTCACTAAATGTTTGAAACGAATACGTTTGTCGATGCCGTACTCAACAGATGTGTCTTGCACGT
>JBIIAC010000011.1:0-18385 GCA_044240045.1 Ilumatobacteraceae bacterium | reverse complement strand
TACTCGCTCAGGAATTGGAACCCGTACGTCGATAGGAAGTGGCGCGTACAACACATCGCTCTTAAAAAGAGCATGCCCAGGTTTTTATGATTCGATGCTTGATCTAGGTGACGGCAAGACCGATTGGTTTGTTCCATCCAAAGATGAGCTCAATGAGTTATTTAAGAATCGTCAAATGGCTGGTGTTTTTTCCGATGGGCTCTATTGGAGTTCCTCTGAGTCAGGTTCGCAATATGCTTGGGCACGGCTTTTTAGAACAGGTACATCTACAACCTATTCAAGATGGAGCACTATCCGCCTGCGTCTTGTGCGGGCGTTTGGATAGATTTTCCACTAACTTGATTTTTTAGCAACTTATTCTTTGGGTCTCGGTAGCGTGACCCACTCATGGGGAACATACTTGGTGCAATCGGGGTGGTGCTTGGGCTGTTGGTTGCGCCAATGGTCTCAACTGCTCCAGTTGTGCGGTCAACCAAAAAGGAAGCACTACTAGTTGGCGACTCGGTCATGTCGATCTTGTTGCGCACCGATGCGGCACTCACTTTGCTCGAGAAGGAGCATCCATTTCTATTGCGCTCAGTACCGTGTCAACGCTTGATCTTTGAAGGTTGCAAGCCAATTGCCAAGGACAGTTCGCTCAAGATGTTGCAGATGAACAAAGGCAAGTTTTCAAATGTGGTGGTGGTAGGCACTGGGTACAACGACTTGGATGATGCCAACTTTGCACGAGCAGTGCGTGAGATTACGAAAGAAGCAAAGTTGCAAGGTGTACAGGTGCTCTGGCTGACCTATCGACAGGCAGGCAATGTGCGCATGAAGAGTGTGTCGTACAACCGTCAATTATTTGAGTTGGAAAAAATGATTGACAACTTGCATATTTTGCGCTGGTGCGATATCAGCAATGGACATCCTGAATGGTTTACTGCCGACTCGGTACACATGAATGCCACCGGTGGGCTGGCATTAGCTAAGGCGATTTCAGCTGCTATTGGGCAACTGACAACTACTTAATCCAGGAATTAGAGTAATTGCGTGAAGATCGTTGATGGACTCTTGTACTCGAAAAGTCATGAGTGGGTGCTTGTCGACGGCGAGTCGGCGCGAGTAGGTATTTCGGATCACGCGCAAGATGCACTTGGACAAATTGTTGATGTGCAATTGCCAATAGTTGGTGACGCAGTTGTTGCAGGGAGAGCCGTTGCCGAAGTTGAGAGCAGCAAAAGTGTGAGCGACATTGGTTCGCCAGTGAGTGGCACTGTTGTATTGGTGAATGAATTACTTGCCGACCAACCTGAATTGATCAACTCGGATCCGTTTGGATCAGGCTGGTTGTATGAAGTGCAACTTGCTTACAACGAGATGCTTGAAGGGTTGATGTCCGCAGATGAGTATCGGACTCTTACGCAATAACGATTGACGAATCAGTCGATGAAGAAGGTCCAGGAATACGTACGCGACGCATTTTCGCCATCTTTGATAAGCCAATAACGGACACTGCCCGTGTGTTCGCCCTGAGTGAGTTCGGCAATCGGTGCGCCAGGTTGGGGGAGGTAACTGATGATGTAATTGCCAGCGTCAAAGATTGCAGTTGGGGGCAAATCGATCTGTGCTCCTGGTGCAATTTGTTTTCCGGTAGCAACAACTTCGTCAAGACGAGTAGTTGGCAACTCGATGCCATCGATTGTCAATGTTGCGGCATATCCCTCAATAAAGTCGACAATGATTTCTGATTGCTGCAGAACCTGATCACCTTGACCTGGAGAAATTTGTTCTATCGCTTCAGGAAGATTTGTTGCATCACGTCCAGTAAGGCCAGTGCTTAAGCCAAACACAATCAACACGAGCCCAGCAGAAATACCGATACTGATTATGAGCAATTTGTAGTCAATTTTTTTCACCTTTCCATTCTCGCCGATTTTCTACAAACTTCAATAACTCTGGGCCATTGGTCACATGGCACTGGGCGAAAAGGTGAATTCTGGACTAGGTTTAATGGCTCATGAGTAGACAAGATCCATTGGTTGGCGCATTGTTTGCCAATCGATATCGAATCGGTGATTCTCGAAGTGGAGGATCTGGCGAGTCGTCGGTATATGACGCAACTGATGTGCGCAGCCACAAACGTGTGGTGATTCGAGTTACGACGGCGCAGTCTCTTATTGACTTAGATAGTGGCGTAGTACTCGTTGCTGATGCAATTGAATTGTTTAAACGACAGACACAAATGCTTGCGAGCATGTCGCATCCTTCGCTTGCATCAATTGATGACTGGGGTACGCAAGATGTTGATGGGACGTTGTATGCCTTCACGGTGCTTGAGCATTATGCGGGTGGTACATTGCGTGAAATTCTGGATCGCGGTCGCAGACTTACGCCATCTCAGGCACTGGCTGTTGGACTCGATGTATGCAGAGCATTGCACTTTTTGCATGGCAAAGGCTGGGTGCATGGCGACGTACGACCAGCAAACATATTTTTAGGTGATGACTCGCGGGTGAGGCTTGCAGGTTTGGGCTTGAAGCGTGTGGTGAACTCTGAGCAAATGAGTATTGAGCAGGCGAGTTACGCAGCACCAGAGATTGCAATTGGGCAACAGCCAACAGAGCAAAGCGATGTGTATTCGCTCGCTCTCACACTGCTCGAAATGATCACAGGAGCGCTGCCATTTGTGGGCGATACCGCGGCAATTACGCTCGCTGCACGTATAGACAAATTGTTGCCTGTTTCAGCAGACCTTGGACCAATCGCCGTACCACTTGAACGAGCAGGACGACCAGAGGCAGGCGAACGGTTTAGTGCAATGGACTTTGGCCGTGCATTTGCAGCAATTGCTGACAAGATGCCGATGCCTCAACCGATAGAGCCACTTGAATCAAAGAGCTTTGAAGCGGTAATAGAGGAAAAGATTGTTGATCGAACCGGTGAGATTTCGCGGCCCCTAGCGCCTGCTGCTGATTTGGAACAGAAATTGGTCATCAACGATTCGGATGAGCCAATTTATGTGGCAAATCCTGATGAGATCAAGCGACATAAACGTTTTGTGGTTATTGGGGCTGTGGTGGCGTTGTTGATTGCTGGCGGAATCTCATATCAGGTTTTTGTTAAGCGTTCGCACAACGTACCTGCATTCGCGGAGATGAATGAAGGAGAAGCTCGCAACTTGGTTGTGCCGTTTAAGTGGACAATCGTTGTGACTGCCGAGCGCAGCGACGAGGTACCCGCAGGCAATGTGATTCGTACCGAGCCGGCATCGGGAGAATCATTAGAGGAGGGCGAGACTTTAACTCTCGTCATTTCACAAGGGCCATCGCTCGCAGAATTACCAGAATTAAATGGTAAGACTTTGCAAGAAGCTGTTGATGTGCTGACAGTGCTCGAACTTGTACCCGCACAAAAAGACTCGCCGAGTGAAGACGTTGCTGCTGGCTCTGTGATTTCATGGTTGGTACCAGAGCAACCGAGCTTGTTGCCGGGAGACAAGGTATTGCGTGGAACCGCAATTGACATTTTGGTTTCGACAGGACCAGCGCCGCGCGAGATGCCGTCGCTTTTGGGGATGACTCTTGAACAAGCACAGACGGTGATGAATGATTTGCGATTGGTTTTGGTTGAAACACCAGCCGCCAAGAGCAATGCTGCGGCAGAAGGATTAATAGGAGCCCAATCAGTAGTACCGGGAACACAAATTGCGCGTGACTCGCAAATTGCTTATGCGATTTCACTCGGGCCTGATTTAGTAGAGATGCCCCGGATTATTGGAAACAGTTTTGCGACAGTAGAACCAAGACTTCTTGAAGCTGGATTCGTTGTGGGAAAAGTCACAGGTAAACCAAATTACAAATTGCGCAAAGCATTTGTGGGTGACAAAGCGATTGCTAATGGTGATCAGGTGCCACGCGGTGCAACTATCGATCTTGTATTCCCTTAGGACAACAGCTTTGGTGCAGTAGCGGCATTATTGTAGAAGGGTGAAAAAGAACGAGCACCTTGCAAAGTCGCTCGATGATGACGTCGGAATCATTGACTCCGGTGGTGTAGACGAAATTTCTGTTATTCCTTGGTCGCGCTTGCTTAACGGCAAAGTTGCAAAGACTGTTGGTTTAACGCATCGCAAAGCCACTCTTGGTGTGTTGTTGGCGTCAGTGTTTACTGTGAGTTTTACAATCACTTTGCTGGTGGTGTCGTTGAAGACCGTTGCTGACAGTCTCGGCAGCAGTGTGACCGTGTTGAGCTGGACAATTACCGCACCGCTCTTGGCGTTTGGCGTTGTTGGGCCTGCATTTGGAAAGTCGGGTGACTTGTGGGGCCACAAGCGCATGTTCGTTGGCGGGTTGCTTTTTGCAGGAATCTTTTCATTAATCAGTGGCTTTGCTTGGAACGCCGTTTCGCTGATTGTGTTTCGCACATTGTCGGCTGCTGCAGGTGCTGCAACTGGACCTTCGGCAATGGCGTACATCAATCGAATGTTTCGAGCCGACGAACGAGTAAGACCACTTGGATACTGGAGTTTTGTCACTGCAGGCGCACCCGTACTCGGAGTTGTTGCTGGCACACCACTCGTAGAGATTTTTGGTTGGCGCGTGATTTTTTTGGTGCAAGCTCCGCTGTGTGTGCTCGGTGCACTGGTGTCGTACAGGTTGCTGCCAGACACTGATCGCCAAGAGAATGTTCGATTTGATGTCAAAGGTTCGGTAACACTTGGCGCAGGATCAGTTCTGATCTTGCTCACGATCAACCGCGGCAACTCGTGGGGTTGGACAAGCCCAGCAACATTGGCAAGCGGTATTGCTGGGATAGCTGCGTTGCTCATTTTTTATAGAGTTGAGAAAACTGCAACAGATCCATTGATCCCAGTGAAGTGGCTGCGCACTCGCAACGTTGCGTTTCCCGTTGCTACACAGGGTTTGATGAACATGGCGTACATGGGAAGTTTTTTGCTCCTACCGCAGTTACTGGAGAATGGTCTTGGCTATAAGCCTTCACATATTGGTTGGTTAGTGATTGCAAGACCGTTGACATTTTCGCTTATTGCTCCAATGGCTGGTTACATCGTTGGCAGAACAGGCGAACGAAATACCGGCATGGCAGGTGCAGTCGCAATATTTCTAGCCATGATCGTGATGCACGGAATTGGCGCAGGAACTCAAGACTGGGTGATCGTATTGAGCCTGGCATTGACTGGTTTGGGGATGGGGATTGCAGCGCCGAGTCTTACTGCGCTGCTCGCCGCATCGGTGAAGTCGAGCGACATGGGTGTGGCAAGCGCAATGCAGCAACTGATGTCGCAAATGGGCGCTGTTATGGGTGGAGCACTGATGATCAGTGTGCACGACATCACTGAGAGTTCTGGGAAAGTTGTGAGCTACTCCAATGGTCTGCTGGTTGGAGTTGTATGCGCAGCGCTTGCGATAATTACTGCAAGTTTGGTGCGCTCAGTAGACCGCGCTGCAAATACTCTGTGAATTTATTGCTGTGAAGTAATGCCGCGAATTTCCGCAGCAACTTGCTCAGCAAGATCACTCACCGGCATCACCGATGGCATCATCAACATTTTGGTGACATCGCCTTCAACCTTGATGCGACCCGACATGAATGCTTGCATGCCGGCCTGCGGGTCTTGATCAAAAAAGACTTTATGCGCAGTCTCGTAATCGGTAGTGACAGTGAGGTCTGGTCCATCGATATGACCGAGGTCCATTACTAAGACGCCAGATGATGTGTCGATGTGGCTATTGATATCGCCGTTGCCAAAGGGAACCTTGGTGATGACCTGGTTCATACGAATAGTGATGGGGATCTTGGGAACTTGGCCTTCATATTTTGCACGAATTATTCGTGCTTCGGTGATCCACTCTTCGGACAAAAACGGGTGAGGCATGACAAGAACTTTAGTTGGAGAATTTGCGAATGGCATCTCGTGTGTTGAGTGCCACAGTACGTGCAGCTTGCGCAAAGTCGCTGCCATTACTTGCGTATAACACTGCGCGTGAAGAGTTGATGATGAGGCCGTTGCCATTGGCGGTGCGGCCAGCTGTGACCGCGGATTGAATATCGCCACCTTGTGCACCAATGCCAGGAACGAGCAAAGGCATTTCGCCAACAATTGCGCGAACTTCGGCCAGTTCGGTTGGGTATGTTGCGCCGACTACAAGAGCACAATCGCCAATCGAATTCCACTTGGTTGCAGCTGTTTTGGCAATTATTTTGTACAACGCTTCACCATTGATCAACTGCGACTGAAACTCGGCACTGCCTGGGTTTGAAGTGCGACACAAGACGATGGTGCCTTTGCCAGGAGTGAGTAAAAAAGGTTCTAGAGAATCAGTGCCGAGATAAGGATTTACTGTGACGGCATCGGCCTGGTATCGCTCGAAAGCTTCACGTGCGTACAGAGATGCTGTATCTCCGATATCGCCACGCTTGGCGTCAAGAATGAGCACGATGTGTGGGTACTGAGTGCGAATGTGGTCGCACACGGCCTGCAGTTGGGCTTCTGCCCCAATGGCCGCGAAGTAGGCGATCTGTGGCTTAAATGCACACACAGTGTCGGCTGTGGCGTCAATGATGTCAATACAAAACTTTTGTACACCGAGCGGATCGGCTTGTAAATGTGCGGGGAGTTTGCTGATGTCAGGATCGAGGCCAACGCACAACGATGAATTGCCTGCGACCCACGCAGAGTTGAGTTTGGAAGTGAAGCCCACGAGAAACTGTTTGTTAGTCGGTGATCGTGATGGCGCCAGTAGGGCACAAGTCTTCGGCAAGTTTGACTTTGACACGTAATGACTCATCTGGATTTTCTTGTAAGACGTATAGGAAGCCGTCATCACGGATCTCAAATACCTCAGGTGCCTGATTGACACAACCACCTGTTGCGGCGCACATGTCGAAGTCAACGATTATCTGCATGGGATCAGACTAGTTGAGCTATTTGGCGTTTTTGTTTGTGCTGTGCTGAGCATCATGACGCTCAAATGCATTGAGCACCGCACGCAATGATGCGGTGATGGTGTTTGGATCGATACCAACACCCCAACGAGTGCGGCTGGTTTCGTCGCCTGTCTCAACGTAGGCAACTGCGGTTGCTTGCGAACCCTGGCCGAGTGCATGCTCGGTGTAGTCCTTGACGTCAAGGTTTCCTTTGAATTCGGCTCGGATGGCATGCACGAAGGCATCGATTGGACCGTTGCCTTTCGCCGCAAAAGTTTTGCGGGTGCCATCAATGTCAATTTGAGCAGTGATCTCGGTATGCCCAGTTGTTGAATCGCTGCGCAATTCGTGGCTCACCAAGTTGTAGCGCGGAACATCTGCAAGATATTCGTTCTTGAATGCGTCCCACATCATCACGGGAGAGATTTCACTTCCCGAATCTTCAGTGAGGTGCTGAATGTTTTGTGAGAACTCGATTTGCAAACGACGCGGCAAGTCAAACCCGTGTTCGGTCTTCATGATGTATGCAACGCCACCCTTGCCAGACTGGCTGTTGACACGAATGACAGCTTCGTAGGAACGCCCCACATGCTTTGGATCGATGGGCAGGTAGGGAACACCCCATTGGTCATAATCGCTAGGCAATACCTCAAGACCTTTTTTAATTGCATCTTGGTGACTGCCTGAAAACGCGGTGTACACAAGGTCTCCGACATATGGGTGACGCTCAGCAACTGGCAAACGGTTGCAATATTCTGCGTCGCGACGCAAAGCATCAATGTCGGTGATGTCGAGTTCTGGGTCAACTCCATTCATAAACAGGTTCATTGCGAGGTTCACAATGTCGACATTGCCTGTGCGCTCACCATTGCCGAACAGAGTGCCCTCTACCCGGTCGGCTCCTGCAAGCACGCCAAACTCCGCTGCCGCAACTGCGCAACCGCGATCATTGTGTGGGTGCAATGAAATACATACCGTGTTGCGGTCTTTGATCGTGCGAATAAACCACTCAATCACGTCGCCATACACGTTTGGTGTGTAGCACTCGACTGTTGCTGGCAAGTTCAAAATAAGCGGAGTAGTCGTAGTTGGTTTAATGACATCCATGACTGCTTCACAAATCTCAATTGCAAACTCCGGCTCGGTGAGCGTAAAACTCTCTGGCGAGTACTCGTATCGCACGTCGGTGCCCTTGAGCATTGGCTCGAGTTCTTTGCACAACTGTGCAGCCTTGACTGCGATATCGACCACGCCAGCTTTTTCAAGACCAAACACCACGCGGCGCTGCAATGGATTTGTCGAGTTATAAAAGTGCACGATGGCACGCGGTGCGCCCTGCAAACATTCGTAGGTGCGCTTTATCAAGTCGACACGACATTGCACCAACACCTGGATGGTCACATCTTCTGGAATGAGATCTTGTTCAATGATGTGGCGAACGAAGTCGTAGTCGGGTTGACTCGCCGAAGGAAATCCGACTTCAATTTCTTTGAAGCCCATTTTGACGAGAGTTTTAAACATGCGCAGTTTGCGCTCTGGGTCCATTGGGTCAATCAATGCCTGGTTGCCATCTCGCAAGTCGACTGAACACCACAACGGAGCCTTGGTGGTGACGTTATTTGGCCACGTGCGATCGGTCAGCACGACCGGGATAAACGGTGAGTACTTCTCGAAGGCCATCTTCTTTGGTTGTATGGGCTTTGGTGCCATGGTTTTAGTCTTTCGTGATTTTGTCGTGATTTTGTCGTGATAATGAAAAACCCCCTGACCTTTTCAGGTTCAGAGGGTTCGGCGGCAGCGGTTATGAGGCTGTCGCCGTTAGGTAAGTAGGAGGCTGCTTGCTGTTGACGTCATAACGATGTCCAGCATATCGGGGGCAAAGCCCGCGTGTCAGTCGCGTAATTTGTGGCGCGATTAATACGGCGTTGGTGCCAAGAAATTGGCGAACTGCCAAGGATCTGAGTGATCGAGCAGGCTTGTGTCGTTGCCGTATCCCGGGAAGAGATCGTTGCGATTCTTGAGCGGTGTCCAGTCGGAAGGTGCTGAATGAATTGGCCCGATATATGGGCGCGTTGCATCGAGCACTTTCTTCCAAGGCAATTCGTCGGGTACTCGAACGCCCTCTGAAGGGCAATCCAGCAACCACGTGATGGCACCGACAACAGATCCAGCAACCTGAACGGTTGTTGCACTCTGGTTCGGAATGATCTCGCGTGCTTCGTGAATCGACAACGTAGAGCCAGTCCACCACGACTTGTAGTCGTGGCCCATCAGCAACACACCAAGTTCGTCGCGACCATCGATGATCTCGTCATTGAAGATGCGCTCTTTTGGTTGCATTTGCCAATTACGCATGCGCAGCTCGAGCACACTGTTGATTGCGGCATCGGACGGATGGTATGCGTAGTGCACAGTTGGACGATATGCATCAGTGCCATCTGTGTTTTTAACAGTCAGATGATGCGTCATCGTGTATGACTCGCCGTGGCGAATGATCATGCCAAGCGTGTCTCCAGATGGAACCCAACTGCGCACCCACGACTCCATGCCGGGTTGTGCAAGACAGATTTGGTTGCGTGGTCCGTCATCGGTGTGCGCATGAGCATTGGCTGGCATCCACTTTTCGTGTGTGCCCCAACCGAGTTCGGCAGGTGCAACGCCTTCTTCGTAAAAGCCTTCGACCGACCAGGTATTGCAAAACTCGTTGGTGAGTTTTGGTTTGCTTGATATCTGCGTGTCGCGCTCGGCAATGTGAATGACTTTTGTTCCAGTCAGTTGTGCGAGCACATTGAACTGTTGAGCCTCGAGTGCTGCCTGCAATGAACCCTCACGGGAGCCTGCCTTGCCATCAACCAATAACTGTGAGGTGATGTCAGTCAACGCTTGCTTAACCAAGTGACTCACCATGCCCGGGTTTGCGCCATGCTCAATAACTGCAGATGCACCGTTATTGGTTCCCCAACGCTCAATCATTTTGCGAATTGCTTGATGGCGCACATACAACGTGCGATCAAGTGGGTGAGTGGATGCCATGTCGTCGTATGGATCCCACAGCTCGACTGAAGTGTTGAGGTACCGAACATTGTGATCGCGGCACCACTCCAAAATCGTTGGACCATCGATATTCCAGGCCAAGTCGAGCAATAAGTCGCCGTCGCCAACACGGGCTGAAAGAAACGCATCGAGGTTGTCGCGAGTTACACGATCTTGTTCATAGGTAACGCCAGCCTTGAGTAGGTCGGCAACGCGCGAACGGTTGTCGCGGAAGTCGACTATACGTATAGATGTCGGATCAAACTTGAGATCGCGAACCATCAATGGCAACGCGCACTGCGCAACAGAACCACAGCCCAGCACCAACGTGCGACGGGGAAGTTTGCGTGCTGTCGTGGCTGGCGCGTTCACTTCGCTGCAGACGGCGAATACTGATCGCCCGCATCGATTGGCTGAGCGTCAAATGAGCTCAACATTGTTTCAAGACTTGCTTCAAAAATTGCATCTGATGGCACAAGTAATTGCTGCCAGTCATAGCGAATACCTTTGCGCCCAGTGAAGGCGCTCTCGTCGCAGGTATGGCGATTCTCGAGTGATGAGAAAATTGAGATAGACGTCGAAGCGTTATCTGTGGACATGAGCACCTCCTTGGGGTTTGAATACGAAAGTTTGACCATACAGATTTTTGGGGGCTGCGTCTACTATTTCGAGAATTTCCTCCGAGAGATCTCGCCGCTCAGTCGAGCGATGTCCCGCCACTCGTGATCTGTGGTTGGTAGCGTGACACAAGAGATGACGACCCCCGAAGTGAAAACGCCAACAGGATTTGCCGGAATCGGTGTGCCTGAGCGCATCGATGCTGGCCTTGCAGCCGCCGGATTCTCCGCGCCATTTGCCATTCAGACCGAAGCGATACCAGTTGCTCTCGCTGGTGAAGACGTGATGGGCAGGGCTCGCACGGGCTCGGGTAAGACTCTCGCTTTCGGTGTGCCGATGATGTCGCGCATTGACTCGCCCGCGACGCCAGGTAAGCCTCACGGTTTAGTCATCGTGCCGACGCGCGAGCTCGCACTTCAGGTGTCCGAAGTTTTGGGACCGATTGGGAAACACTGCGGAATCCGAGTGCTTGCTGTGTATGGCGGTGCTGACAGGCAAAAGCAAGTTGTTGAGATCGAAAAAGGTGTGGAGATCATCGTTGCCACGCCGCTGCGACTTATCGACTTGATGAAGTCATCAGAGTGCGACTTGAGCTCAATCCAAATCGTGGCAATCGACGAAGCAGACCGCATGGCTGACGAAGGGTTTATGCCTCAAGTCGAGTGGATCATGCGCCATGTCACCGCAGTGCACCAAACGATGTTGTTTTCGGCAACGCTTGACGGGCAGGTTGCCAACCTTGTCAAGAGATACATGAAAAACCCTGTTGAGGTTTCGATTGATTCGCCAACTGACACAGTGGGCACGATGCGCCATTTATTTTTGGCAGTGCATCACATGGACAAAGATCGTGTCATTGCCAACATCGCTGCGGCAGCCGGACAGACTGTGGTGTTTTGTGACACCAAGCGCAGTTGCGACAAGGTTGCTGAAGCATTGCAAAAACTTGGTGCAGACGCATCAGCGTTGCACGGTGACATGCCACAGAATGCGCGCGAAAAAGCACTGGGCAAATTTGCCGACAACAAACTCAAGATCTTGGTTGCCACCGATGTTGCAGCAAGAGGCATCGACATTGACGACGTGGCAGTAGTGATTCATTACGCACCACCGCTCGATGTCAAAACTTATTTGCACCGCTCGGGTCGCACGGCACGCGCTGGTAAAGATGGTTGGGCAGTGACGATGGCGGAATACAACCAACACACCACATGTCGCATTATTCAGCGCGGACTTCGCCTCGATATTCAGCCACCGATTGAAGTGTTTTCAAACGATGTGCGCTTGCGCGACTTGTTTAGTTTTCTTGACAATCAATAATTTGTAGTTAGCGGGCTGAGAGCCAAGCAGGGCGAGAAGCCTCAAACTTGGTGATTGCATCGGCATCGGCCAACGTGATGCTGATGTCGTCAAGACCGTTGATGAAACGCTGTTGCGTCTCTGTGTCCATTTCGAATTTCTCAGTAATTCCTGCGATTGGAATTTCAACAGTAAAGCGGTGTAGGTCAATGGTGATCTCGGCCGTTGCATCGTTTTCAATCGCTGCCCAAATGCGATTGACGGTTGGCTCCGACAAGACGATTGGCAACAAACCGTTTTTTGTGCAGTTGTTGCGGAAGATATCGCTGAAACTTGGTGCGATTACTGCATCGAATCCACCTTGCTGAAGTGCCCACACGGCGTGTTCGCGTGATGAGCCAACGCCGAAACTTGGGCCTGCAACCAAGACAGATGCACCGACATAGCGCTCGTCATTCAGTACAAAGTTGCGATCATCGCGCCAAGTGGAAAACAAACCTTTTTCAAAACCCGTTCGCTCGACACGCTTGAGCCACTCTGCAGGAATGATCTGATCGGTATCGACGTCTGAACGCTTCAATGGAACTCCACGACCGCTGATGACGCTTACTTTTTTCATGACTCGAGGCTCATTTCAGATCTGCTGGAGTAGCGAAGTGACCGGCAACTGCAGTTGCTGCGGCAATTTGTGGCGAAACAAGATGCGTGCGGCCTCCGCGACCTTGGCGGCCTTCGAAGTTGCGATTGGAAGTTGATGCGCTGCGCTCGTTTTGAGCAAGCTTGTCTGGGTTCATCGCCAAGCACATTGAGCAACCAGGCTCGCGCCAGTCAACACCTGCTGCAATGAAGATCTTGTCGAGACCTTCAGCTTCAGCTTGCTTCTTGACCTGATGACTGCCCGGCACGACCATCACCCGCTTAACGGTGACCGTGCGACCTTCGAAAACCGAGGCAGCAGCACGCAAGTCTTCGATGCGGCTGTTGGTGCACGAACCGATAAACACGGTGTCGACGGTGATGTCACGGATAGGAGTGCCCGCGGTGAGACCCATATAGGTGAGTGCGCGAGCAACGGTGTCACGTGCAGTTGCGTCGGCATAATCATCTGGGTTTGGAATGCGGTCATCGATGCCAAGAACTTGAGCAGGGTTGGTGCCCCAGGTGATTTGCGGTTTGATAGTTGCTGCATCAATAACGACTTCTTTGTCCCAGACAGCACCTTCATCGGAAACAAGCGAGCGCCACTCGGCAACAGCTTGTTCCCAAGCCGCACCCGCTGGCGCATACTCGCGACCCTGTAGGTAGTCGAACGTGATGTTGTCAGGTGCAATGAGACCAGCTTTTGCACCGGCTTCGATCGACATGTTGCATACCGTCATGCGACCTTCCATTGACAGCGAACGAATTGCAGATCCGCGATATTCGATGACGTGGCCAATGCCGCCGCCTGTGCCAATTTGACCAATGATTGCCAAGATCACATCTTTTGCCGTGACGCCAGGTGAGAGCGTCCCATCAACAGTGACGCTCATCCACTTTGGACGCGTTTGTGGAAGCGTCTGTGTTGCAAGCACGTGCTCGACTTCGCTTGTACCGATACCAAATGCAAGTGCACCGAATGCACCATGCGTTGCAGTGTGGCTGTCGCCGCACACGATTGTCATGCCAGGAAGTGTGCGACCTTGCTCGGGCCCGATGACGTGCACGATGCCTTGCTTCGGATCTCCCATTGGGTAGAGCGTGATACCGAACTCTTTGGCATTAGCGCGCATGACATCGATTTGTTTTGCCGAGATTGGATCGGCAATTGGCAGGTGGATGTCTTTGGTTGGCACGTTGTGATCTTCTGTTGCAACCGTGAGGTCGGGACGACGAACTTTGCGATTGTTGATACGCAGTCCGTCAAATGCCTGTGGGCTTGTCACTTCATGAACAAGGTGCAAATCGATATACAACAATTCGGCGTCGCCGGGAGCGTTGTTTACCATGTGGCGGTCCCACACTTTTTGCGGCAAGGTCAGTGGGCGTGTGGTCGGATTTGCCATTCCTCTATTCTGCCGTGATTTCTACAAAAAATCACCGTTGTACTGCACTTGATGTCGCCTCGCGTACACATCGGGGCATGACACGACATACAAACACTCCAGTAGCCCTAGCCACCTGCGTCGAACAGAGCCTGCACATGTCGCTCGATGGATTTGATCTGAAACGCGCTCGTCTGTACGGCATCAGTGTGGTGGACGTGGGTGGAGTTAATCGACTGGAGGACGGAGCATTACGAATCACATTTCTTGCCGAGCACGGTGATGTCTATGAGTTGATTGATGCTCCGACGAGCGCCATTGTCAGGATGTTTGACGCTGCAGTGGTGCTGACGTGTGGATGGGCTGCACCGATCGATCGAAGCCATCAAAGAAGTGACGACGATGACGACGATGACGATAATGAAAAACTTCCGCCAAGTCAGCACCCTCAACGGCGCCGGGTGCGGCTAGTGGTGGTGGTTGGTGACCAGGGAGTGGGGTCGGTATTGCGATTTGCCGATACGCCCAAAGAAATTGTGACCGACGCTGGCTCTGCGCGCGGCAGCTTGGCCGATGCGGTAACCAACCTGTGGTTCGACAGTCCCGTTCATGTGGCGCGATCTACTAACGCGATCTAGTAGCCAAAACTAGTAGGTAGTTGATCTGCCGATAACTTGAAGGTGTGAGTACATGGGCGCAAGAAGTGCGACAACTTGCTCGAGATCGAGACGCCGTTATTTTGGCGCACAATTATCAGTTGCCCGAAATTCAGGATGTAGCCGACCATGTAGGTGACTCGCTTGCGCTCTCGCGCATTGCAGCCCAAGTTAGAGAATCGACAATCATTTTTTGTGGCGTGCACTTTATGGCCGAGACCGCAAAAATCTTGAGCTATGACAAAACCGTGATCATTCCTGATGCGCGAGCGGGTTGTTCGCTTGCAGACACCATCAACGCCGAACAATTGCGCACATGGAAAGCCGAGCACCCCGGTGCAGTTGTGGTGAGTTACGTAAATACAACAGCGGCAGTAAAGGCTGAGACTGATATTTGTTGCACGTCGTCGAACGCAGTCGAAGTCGTGCAGTCGATAGATCCAAACACTGAAATTTTGTTTTGCCCAGATCAATTTCTGGGAGCTCATGCGCAACGCGTAACCGGTCGCACCAACATGCATATTTGGATGGGTGAGTGTCATGTGCATGCAGGAATCAATGGTCAAGATTTGAAAGCCATGGTTGCTGCCGAACCAGAAGCAGAACTGTTCATCCATCCAGAATGTGGATGTGCGACTTCGGCGATGTATCTGGCCTCAAGTGGTGTGGTTCCAGCAGAGCGCACCAAAATTCTGTCGACGTCAGGAATGATCACAGCTGCCAAAGAGACTCAGGCAAAGAAAGTTCTCGTTGCAACTGAGACGGGCATGCTGCATCAATTGCGCAAGGCCAATCCTCTCGTGATCTTTGAGCCTGTGAATCGAGCGGCAGTGTGCAAGTACATGAAAATGAACACTCCAGAAAAACTGCTCGAGTCGCTTCGCACAGGCAAAGATGAAGTGACCGTGCCGCGGGATATCGCTGACAGAGCACGACTGTCTGTTGAGCGCATGATTGCGATAGGAACGCCGTCTAGGACAAAGGAATAGCAACAGTTGTGACGACGCGCGAAGTTTCTTTGCCTACAAAATTGAGCGCACCAGCTGTGACGTGGACGCGAGACACCGATGTTGTTGTGCTTGGCTCTGGTGCAGCCGGCTTGGCCGCGGCGCTTGCTGCTCGGCCGGTGCGTGATGTCTTGATCGTCACCAAGGACACGCTGGATGCAGGTTCGACAGCATGGGCGCAGGGTGGACTGGCTGCAGTGTTTGACCCAGCCGACACATTTGCCGAACACGTGCGCGACACGTTGGATGCAGGTGGAGGTCTGTGCGATGAAAGTGCAGTGACGTCGTTGGTGCGTGATGCTCCAACCGCAATTGATTATCTAGAAAAAATGGGTGCAGCATTTGATCCGAGTGCAGATGGATCACGTGCGTTAACCCGCGAGGGTGGGCACTCAAGGTCGCGCATTGTGCATGCTGGCGGCGATCAGTCTGGTGCCGAGATTCAGCGCACACTTGATGAAAATGCCATCAACGCAGGTGTGGAAGTTTTGGAAAATGCATTTGCTCTCGACTTGGTCTTTGGGCCCGACCTTGCGTCGGGCAAACGCCAAGTTGCTGGCATACGTATCGCACTGCTCAACGGCGATGGAACCGTTAAAAGTGTTGGAGTAGTCACGGCACGCGCGATCGTGATTGCGACGGGCGGCTACGGCCAAGTATTTGCGAGCACATCAAACCCGCCTGCTGTTACGGGCGATGGACATGCACTTGCTCTGCGCGCAGGACTCACGCTGCGCGATCTGGAGTTTGTGCAGTTTCACCCAACGGTCTTGTGGCAAGAAGTTGGATCGACAATCCAACAGGTCTTGATCTCGGAAGCAGTGCGAGGTGAGGGTGCGGTGTTGTTTGATGCTGCCGGAGAAAGAATTATGAAAGGCGTGCACCCACAAGAAGACTTGGCGCCTCGAGATGTTGTGGCCGCAGCGATCAGCGCACGAATGGCACAAAACATTAATGGCGTTGATGATCATGTGTATTTGGACGCGACACACATTGGTGAACGCTTTGCAACTCGTTTTCCGTTCATCACTAAAGCGTGCAACGAAGCAGGTATTGACCCACAGCACGATCGCATTCCAGTTGCGCCAGCTGCTCACTACACATGTGGTGGTATCGACTCAAACATGGACGGCACAACTGAAGTCGAAGGGTTGTACGCCGTTGGCGAAGTGGCTTACACAGGTGTTCACGGTGCCAATCGACTGGCATCCAACAGCCTGACCGAAAGCCTTGTAGTTGGCACGCGTGTTGGGCGCAACTTGGCGTGGAAGATGCCAACTCGTGTTGAACCAATATTTGATGTTGTTGACCAACGGTCAAACAACTCAGACGGGTTGTTGGATGATTCGCTGCGCGCGCATGTGCGTGTGACAATGTCAAAGCACGTTGGTGTTTTGCGTCGGCCAGAAGGACTGCAAGCAACGATGGACGCATTGGACGTCGCTGCTGAAAAAATCGATGCCAAGACACCAGCATCGCGACGCAACTTTGAAGCGACAAATATTTTGACAGTAGCAACAGCCGTTGCAGCCTCGGCACTTGCCCGCACCGAGAGCAGAGGATGTCACCGCCGGACCGACACGGTTGAGGCACGTGAAATTTGGCTGCGACATTTGCAGGTTTCACTGCGCAACAACCAACTGATTATTGACAACTTGCCGATGGAGAGTGAGTAGAGATGCAGTACCACCAGCTCTCTGATGCAACCGCCCAGCAATTGATGGCAAGCAATCTTGTGCTTGACGACGTACGTCGGCTCATTGCCGTGGCGCTCGATGAGGACTTAAAAAATGGTCACGACGTGACGACCAATTCGACAGTGCCAGCAGATCAGCGAAGTACTGGAGTGTTTGGTACTCGCATGAATGGATGCATTGCAGGTCTTGATGTAGCAATTGCAGTGCTTGAGATGGTGTGTGGTAGCGGAAACATCACTGTGTCGAAACATGTGGATGATCGCGCTCGGGTAAAGCCTGGTGACAAACTCATGAGTGTTGACGCTCCAACGCGCGGGCTACTTACCGCGGAGCGCACTGCGCTCAACCTGCTCTGTCAATTGAGTGGTGTTGCAACTGCAACGAGCGAATGGGCGGATGCGCTTGTCGGTACTGGTGCACAAGTGCGTGACACTCGAAAAACAACACCCGGCATGCGCGCACTAGAGAAATATGCGGTTCGATGTGGTGGAGGGGTTAACCATCGCATGTCATTGTCGGATGCTGCGCTCGTAAAAGACAACCACATTGCCGCGGCGGGCGGGGTTGCAGAAGCATTTGCATTGGTGCGTGCTGGCGCACCGAATATTGCTATTGAAATAGAGGTCGACACGCTTGAACAATTGCACGTTGCACTGAGTGCAGGTGCCGATTTGGTGTTACTCGACAACATGGCGCCTGCGATGTTGAGAGAAGCAGTGGCGATTGTCGCAAGCCATCGAAATGTAACAGGTAAAGATGTGGTCTTGGAAGCGAGTGGTGGACTTACGCTGGAATCAGCAGCCGCAGTTGGCGCCACTGGTGTGCGCTACATCTCGGTGGGTGCACTTACACACTCTGCCAAAGTGCTCGATATCGGTCTAGATCTATAACTGATAGGTAGCAGTATCTACAGCAGAAGTTTTGAGCGTTGGTGAACACTTGTGATGGCCGCCAGCAACATAGGTACGTACGTGCGGTGATCGGTGTAGACAGCATTGTGTGCGCCATCAATAAAGTGTGCATCTACATCGTCAAGTAATTCAATCAGTCGTTGCTGGCGATCAACCGCAACAACTTGATCTTGGGTGGTGATCACAACCGATGTGGGAACATCAACATCT
>JBIIAC010000063.1:0-5786 GCA_044240045.1 Ilumatobacteraceae bacterium | reverse complement strand
TCCTGGATCAAAATTGGTAGAGAAGCCAAAGAAAAAGTAGAACTTTGTCTAGATTGATTTCTCTCGCGTTATGAACTCTGCCTACACACCCCCAATGCAAGCACTGATTGACGCACTTGGGCGTCTGCCTGGTGTTGGCCCAAAGGGTGCGCAACGCATTGCTTTTCATTTGCTCAAGAGTGACTCTGCGGATGTCGAACGGCTCGCGCATTCGATTACCGAAGCAAAAGCATTAGTACGTTTTTGTGATCGATGTTTCAATTTTTCGGATGGGCCAATTTGTCGCATCTGCGACGATGATCGCCGCGACGGTTCAATGCTCTGTGTAGTTGAAGAATCCCGCGACATCATCGCCATCGAAAAAACTGGTGAGTTTCGCGGCCGCTACCACGTGCTTCTAGGTGCAATGAACCCACTTGAGGGCATTGGCCCAGAGCAACTCAAGATTCGTGAATTACTTGCGCGACTCGACACCGAGGGTGTCAAAGAAGTGATCTTGTGTACAAACCCAAATACCGAGGGTGATGTGACCGCCATGTATTTGGCTCGACTGTTAAAGCCACTTGGTTTGCGGATTACGCGCATCGCAAGTGGTTTGCCTGTTGGCGGAGACTTGGAATATGCAGACGAACTCACTCTGGGTCGCGCCCTTGAGGGTCGACGCGAAATGCCGGGCTGAGCAGTTCTGCAGGTTGTTCAGTTTTTTGCGGGGTAACGACGCCATGCAAATGGCGCGTTGATAACAATTGCGAGCAATACCAGCAGCAATGCATTCAACAACACAGGTCGCCAAATAAATGTGTACCCAAGTTTGGTAACCGCTTCGCCACCAATGACTGCAGTTAACGCAGTGCCACCGCTAGGTGGATGCATGTAACCAAATCGAACCATTAAGCCAGTATGTATGCCGACCGCGATACCGACAGCAAGTGCTGTGTTGTCGATGAGTTGCGCTGACAGAACGCCTAAAAACGCAGCAACGCAATGGGCGAGAATCAGCGGAGCTGGTTGTGCTGCTGGGGCAGTTGGCATCGTGAACAGAATGACTGCTGACGCGCCCATTGACAACGCAAGTATTGGCGCGATGCTGTCAAGCAATGCTTCGCTAACCAGCCATGTAATTGCCACGGCCAGTGCTGCACCGACTGTGCCAATCAATGCGTCTTTGTTATTTGCTTTCGGCGATGGGAAAAGTTTCACTAGATGGTGCGTACAACGAGGGCATCACCTTGTCCGCCGCCGCCGCACAATGCCGCTGCACCCATGCCACCACCGCGGCGCTTGAGTTCGTGCAACAAAGTAAGTGCCAAGCGATTGCCGCTCATGCCGATTGGGTGTCCGAGAGCGATTGCTCCACCGTTGACGTTGACAATGTCATCAGAGATACCAAGTTCTCGCATCGATGCGATGCCCACTGCAGCAAAAGCTTCGTTGATCTCGAACAAGTCAACATCAGAAACTTTCTTGCCAGCGCGCTCAAGTGCGCGCAAGATGCTGCGACTTGGTTGGTGCAATAACGATGCATTGTCGGGACCTGCAACCATGCCGTACGAGACAAACTCGCCAAGTGGCTTGATGCCACGCTTTTCAGCTGCGCGCTTCGACATCATCACGATGGCCGAGCCAGCATCGCTGATCTGGCTTGCATTGCCAGCGGTAATTGTGCCGGCTTTATCAAATGCTGGCTTCAACGATGCAAGAGATTCCATTGTCGTCGATGCGCGTACACCTTCGTCGGTGTCGACAATAAGAGCGTCACCTTTGCGTTGCGGAATTGACACAGGAACAATTTCATCAAAAAACTTGCCAGCAGCGATTGCAGCAGCAGCGCGTTGGTTGCTCTTCATTGCCAAGTCATCTTGCGTATCGCGGCTGATATTGCCATCGGTGTAACGATCGGTGCCAAGACCCATCAGGCATGCATCAAACGCACACCACAAACCATCTTTTTGGATCGCATCGAGCATCGACACATCACCAAAGCGAAAACCAGATCGTGCACCCATTGCGAGGTACGGCGCATTGGTCATGCTTTCCATGCCGCCGGCGATCACGATGTCGGCTTCGCCGCTCGCGATCATTTGATCGGCCATATAAATAGAGTTGAGACCCGACAAACACACCTTGTTAATGCTGATGCTTGGCACGCTCATTGGAATGCCGGCTTTTGCGGCGGCCTGGCGCGAGGGTACTTGACCCTGGCCAGCCATGAGTACCTGGCCCATGATCACGTGCTCAACTTCGTGAGGTTGTACCCCTGCACGTTGCAAGGCTGCAGCAATTGCAAACCCTCCAAGTTCTGCGGCACTAAAAGAGGCGAGCGCCCCACTCATCTTTCCGATGGGTGTACGGGCTCCGGCGATGATGTATGAACCTGGCATGGGTTACAGCGTACGCCCCGACAGTCGGTACTGTGAATTCATGAAAAATATCTTGGAGGCCATCGAAAATGGGGCTGACTCGGCCACATTTGCAGCGCTAGAAATCCCCGCCACTTATCGCGCAGCGGTAGTGCTTAAGAGCGAAGAAGAAATGTTTGCAGGAGTCGAATCCGCCAAGAAAGACCCGCGCAAGAGTGTGCACATTCAAGAAGTACCAGTGCCACAGATAGCACCAGATGAGGCACTTATCGCAGTGATGGCAAGCAGTATCAACTTCAACACCGTATGGTCCTCCATTTTTGAACCAATCTCTACGTTTAGCGCACTTACTCGGCTCGCTCGCGAGAGTGAATGGGCAAAGCGACACGATCTTCCGTACCACGTGATGGGCAGCGATGCTTCGGGCGTTGTGTTACGTGTTGGCTCGGCAGTCCGCAACTGGAAGCCAGGCGACAAGATCACGGTGCATTGCAATCACGTCGATGACCAAGATCCAACTTCGCACAACGACTCGATGCTTGGCAACAACCAACGCATATGGGGTTACGAGACAAACTTTGGTGGCCTTGCCGACTTGTCGGTGGTGAAGGCAAACCAGTTAATGCCGAAACCAGGACACCTCTCGTGGGAGGAGGCTGCGGTGAATGCGTTGTGCAACTCGACGAGCTATCGCATGCTCGTGTCGAAGAACGGCGCCAACATGAAACAAGGCGATGTCGTACTGATCTGGGGCGCATCTGGTGGCATCGGCGCATATGCATTGCAATACGTGCTCAATGGCGGTGGTATTCCGGTTGGCGTTGTGAGCTCACCAGAAAAAGCGCAAATCTTGCGCGAGATGGGTTGCGAAGCCGTGATCGACAGAAAGGCTGCCAACTACAAGTTTTGGAATGATGACAACACCCACAACGAAAAAGAGTGGCGCCGTTTCGGTGGCGACATTCGTGCACTGGTTGGCGAAGATCCAGACATTGTGTTTGAACATCCAGGCCGCTCAACATTTGCCGCATCGATGTATGTAGTGAAAAAGGGTGGAACCGTTGCAACCTGCGCTGCAACAAGCGGCTACATGATGGAGTTTGATAACCGATATTTTTGGATGCGCCTAAAGAAATTGGTGGGAAGCCATTTTGCTAACTATCGCGAAGCATGGGAAGCAAACCGTCTCATCCAAAAAGGGATGATTCACCCAGTGATGTCACAAGTTTTCACGCTCGACCAAACAGGTGAAGCTGCATATCAAGTACACAACAACATGCACGAGGGCAAGATTGGCGTGTTGTGCTTGGCTCCGCGCGAAGGAATGGGCATTGATGATCCAAAGTTGCGTGCAAAAGTTGGCGAAGACAACATCAATCGTTTCCGGAGGAAATAGTGATACTCACTGAAATTGATCACGTTGCTATTGCAGTACACGATCTTGAGGCTGCAATCAGTTATTACCAGCGTGCTTTTGGTGCCACTGTTGATCATCGCGAAGTGGTCGAATCCGACGGCGTGGAAGAAGCATTGCTGAAAGTTGCCGAAAGTTACATTCAGTTGCTCACACCAACACGTCCAGATTCTCCCGTTGCCAAAGCGCTCGAAAAGCGTGGCGAAGGCTTGCACCATATTGGTTACCGTGTTGCCAATTGTGCCGATGCGTTAGCGCAAATGATTGCAGCCGGCGCAACTCCGCTCGATAAAGCACCACGCCCTGGCAGCCGCGGCACCACTGTTGCGTTCATTCATCCAAAGGGAAGCTTCGGCACACTGATCGAACTCGTTCAGGAATAGTCGTGTCACCAGCGGGTTTAGAACTCGCGACGATACTGAGTGCACTTGTCGGTGCTGTAGTTGCGATGCGTCGCAGCCGGCGAGCACAACGAACGATTACAAAACTTGATGCTCTCGCACTCCGTAAGCCAATCAACAAAGCCCCAGTTGCAGTACTTGGCGGACTGCTTGGTGTACTCACGTTTGACAGGTTCGGCTTCTCACTCGAGATGTTTGCCTACGGTCTCATGATTGCGATGTGCGTTGAGCAATCGATCATTGACTATGCAACACATCGGTTGCCGCGCGGCGTCACGTTTCGTGCGGCAATTGTTGGTGGCCCACTGCTGGCTTTGGCAGCGATTAACTATGACGACAACGGCCGCATTGGCGTCATGTTCGCAAGTTTCGTCGTAACGCTTGTTCTTTTTACAACGCTCTCGGCATTAAGTAAAGGTGGCATTGGTGGTGGCGATGTGCGCCTTGCACCCGTACTCGCCATGTTTCTTGGTTGGCTTGGTGCGTCACACGTATATATAGGTCTAGGTAGTGGGTTCATCCTTGGCGGTGTTGTGGCTGCAGGAATGCTTTTTACACGTCGCGCAAAGACTTCGACTCGCATAGCGTTTGGCCCATTCCTATGCATTGGAGCCGTTATCGCGGTGTTTGTCCAGTAGGTTTTTGCCATGCAAATACATCTTGTTGACGGCACATATGAGTTGTATCGACAACATTTTGGTCAAGCCACGCGCCATTCTGATCCACCACTGTTTGCCGGCACGATTGGCGTTCTCACATCAACAATTCAGTTGCTGCAAGACGGCGCTACCCATATCGGCGTTGCCACTGATCACGTGATCGAAAGCTTTCGTAATGACTTATACGACGGCTACAAAACAAGTGAAGGCATGGAGCCCGTTTTGCTGGAGCAGATTCCAATTCTCGAAGACGCGCTACGCGCTATGGGCGTAACGGTTTGGGCAATGGAAAAGTATGAGGCCGATGATGCACTTGCATCAGCTGCTGCTGTGGCATGTGAAGACCGCACGGTGCATAAAGTGCTGATCCTTACTCCCGATAAAGACTTAGGTCAGTGTGTGCAAGGTAAGCGTGTTGTGCAGTTTGACCGCCGCAACAACATCATGATTGATGAAGCTGCTGTAGTCGAGAAGTTTGGTGTTGGCCCAAGTTCTATTGCCGACTATCTGGGTTTGGTTGGTGATTCGGCTGATGGCTTTCCTGGCTTGCAAGGCTGGGGTGCAAAGAGCGCATCATCTGTGTTGGCCAAATACTTGTCAATTGACAACATCCCCGATGATCACACACAGTGGGTGACTGACGGGGTGACGGTGAGAGGTGCCGAAAAACTTGCAACCACACTGCGCGAAAATCGTAAAGATGCCACATTGTTCAAACAACTAGCGACACTTATTACAGATGTGCCAGTAGGCGATGTAGGGGATTGGCTGTGGACAGGCCCAACTGATCGATTCGAGAAAGTCGCACAAGATCTTGGTGCACCGCAACTTGTTGAACGCCTCCGCCGACTGAAGTGACGGCCAGGTGGTCTGCGGCACTCAAACGTTTCCGATGAAGGCTGCTGTCTTCCGACTCTGACCTGATTCTCGGGCGTCCGTTGCACAGGACCCG
>JBIIAC010000062.1:0-5919 GCA_044240045.1 Ilumatobacteraceae bacterium | reverse complement strand
ATCTAACTGTAATATTTGGGGATCCCCCAAAACCCAAGTAGACATTGGGTATGACAGGGCCTCTCACCGTTGCTGTGGTGCTTGCAGCAGGCAGCGGAACCCGATTCGTTGGATCGACCCACAAGCTACTGAGCGTCGCTCAGGGGCGTTCTGTGTATCACTGGGCGGTCGAATCAGCCCTCGAGGCCAGCATCGGACCAGTTGTTGTGGTGACCGGCAAAACGCCACTTCCACTCGATTTCGCGCTCAGCGAAATGGCTCAGGCGTCCATCGCAATTTGGGGTCCGCCTCAAGTGATTAACAATCCCAATTGGTCGACCGGCATGGCAAGTTCGGTCCACTGTGCGATCGATTTCGCTACTTCGCTCGGCGCACATGCAGTGGTCATCGGTCTTGCCGATCAACCGTGCGTTCCGCCAAGTGCTTGGCAACGAGTTGCAAGCAGCACTTTCCCACTCGCAGTAGCGACATACGACACCAAGCGCGGCAACCCAGTCAAGTTGCATGCAGAGATGTGGCCTCACTTGCCAACAACAGGCGACGAAGGTGCGCGAAATTTACTGCGCTCTCATCATCAACTTGTCAGTGAAGTATCCTGTACAGGGTCAGCGATTGACATCGACACGATCGAAGACCTCGAACAAGCAAGCAAACTCATTGTCGAATCTCGGAGAACTCTGTAGTGGATCTGAATCACGAATTCATCGTCAACGTGCCAGTCAATGACGCATGGGTGATTCTTACCGACCTCGAGCGCATTGCACCATGCTTGCCAGGTGCGCAACTCACTGAAGTTGAAGGCGACACGTACCGCGGCCAAGTCAAGGTCAAGGTCGGTCCGATCGTCGCTCAGTTCAAAGGTCAGGCAAGTTTTGTGTCGCGCGATGATGTGGCCCACACCGCATCACTCAAAGGCGAGGGTCGCGACACCACAGGCAAGGGCAATGCATCAGCAATTATCACTGCTCAACTCACTTCGGTGACACCAACCTCCACAAAATGCACAGTGGTAACCAATCTCACCATTTCTGGCAAAGTTGCGCAGTTTGGTCGGGGTGCACTTGCCGATGTGAGCGACAAACTGCTTGCACAGTTTTCTGAGAATCTCAACCAGCTGATTAACAGTGCGCCAGCAGAAACAGCAACAACTACATCAGCGCCAGCGGCAACAAGTGCGCCAGCGGCAACAAGTGCGCCAGCGGCAACAAGTGCGCCAGCGGCAACCAGTGCGCCAGCGGCAACAGCAGTCGCTGCTGCAAGTCCAGAAATTCGCAAAATCGATAGCGCCGAAGTTGCACCGCTTGATCTGCTTGGCACAGCGGGTGCACCACTACTCAAGCGTGCGATACCCGCTGTTGTCGTACTCATTGCGGTTGTAGTTGCCGCAATTAAATTTTTGTAATCCATGAATCCCGCTGACATTGCCCGAGTCGGCGAACTTTTGGGTCGCATACCCCAAGGACAATTCGAAATCGTTGTTCGCACTAAAAGTGGTGACCCTGTCGTATTGCGCAACGCGCCATTTCTTGATGACGGCACACCAATGCCAACGCGTTATTGGCTGTTGGGCGAGCGTGAGACAGTAATTGTTGGACGACTTGAAGCAAGTGGCGGTGTCAATCAAGCCGAAGCCGACATCGGCCCAACGGCTCTCGAGGAAACACACATTCGTTATGCAGCCGAACGCGATGCCGCGATCGATCCTGCCCACACTGGCCCCCGACCCTTCGGCGGTGTTGGTGGCACGCGCATCGGAGTCAAGTGCCTGCATGCGCATTTTGGTTGGTGGCTCGCAGTGGGTAACGATCCGGTGGGTCAATGGGTGGCCGACAAGCTTGTAATCTCACGAGACGATTACGTAATCACAGATCATTCTGCTTTGAGCAATGTGCACTCTCGCCCCGTTTTCACTTCGCCCGTTGCGGCAATCGACATCGGCACCAACTCCACCAATTTGTTGATTGTCGACCCACAAGGCAATGAAATTGTTAGAGAAGTAAACGTGACTCGGCTTGGCAAAGGTGTCGCTGCATCAGGAACGCTCGACGACCAAGCGATTGCAGCAACAGTGCAGCAACTTGCGATCTATGCATCACTGTTAAAACAACACAATGTTGAAACCTTTCGGGTAACCGCAACCGAGGCATGTCGTCGAGCATCCAATGCAAGCGCATTTCTCGATCAAGCCGAAGCCGTTTTGGGCAAGCGACCCGAAATCATCACGGGCGCTGAAGAAGGACAACTCGCATTTCGAGGAGCCTTAAGCAAACTCGAACCACACAAGGGCACCACCATCGTTATCGACATTGGTGGAGGCTCAACCGAAGTCATGATCGGCCAAGGCAACTCACTGCAACATACATCCAGCTTTCCGGTTGGCGCAGTTGTGCTCACCGAAACAGAGCTGCACCGCGACCCACCTCGTCCAGAAGAACTCACCAACGCAATTGGTCTCGTTACCGACTTCATGGACGATCTCGTTCGTGAGCAACCACAGGTGCTCGACGCAACCAGGGTTGTTGGTGTTGCCGGCACCATCGTGACGATTGCTGCAGTCGAGTTGGGTATTGCGCGTTTCGATCCAATTGCACTGCACGGCATGACCCTCACACGCGAGGCTGCCGAAGATGTTTTCCGTACTCTTGCCACCGAGTCTTTGACAGACCGTAAATCCAACCCAGGATTGCCGGCCGAACGCGCCGACGTCATTGTGGGTGGCTGTTGTGCACTCGTTGGCATCATGCGCCGACTTCGCCTGCCGTCCATCACGGTGTCCGTGCACAATTTGCTTGACGGCGTCGTGCAACACATACTGGATCCACAATGAGTTCGCCATCTAGCCATCAACTACACCCGGCAAGTGTCGTCACTTCTTCAGGCGCACCATTACGCCTCTATGGCAAGCGCATCGCGATTCGACCGCTCGTGGCAACAGACTTTGAAGCCTGGAGCGAAGTTCGCCACCGCAACGGCGAATGGCTCAGCAAGTGGGAACCCATTAAGTCGGCATATCTTCCAGACCCTTCAACTAATCGTGATGCATTTAACAACCGCTGTATTGCACGCGATCGCGAGCGCCAATCTGGCGGATCGTATGCATTCGGAATTTTTATTGAAGGCTCATTCGCTGGCGAAGTCAATATCAACAACGTTGTACGCAGCGCAATGCAGTGCGGCACGATTGGTTATTGGATAGATGAGGCTCGCGCTGGCAAAAGCTACATGTCAGAAGCAGTGCTCGTGGTGTCCAAATACGCGTTCGAAGAGCTCGGTTTGCATCGCATGGAAATCTGCATCATCCCGCGCAATCACAACAGCCGTCGAGTGATGGAAAAACTTGGCATACGCGAAGAGGGCCTTGCTGAACGTTTTCTAGAAATCAATGGCGTGTGGGAAGACCACGTTCGCTACGGATTCACCATCGAGGAATGGCGTCAGCGCCGCGACGAGCTCAGCGCTGAGTGGCTGCAATAAAAACTAAAAGCTAAAAGCTCGAGATAGCAAAAGTTACGCAATATCGCGTAGATGTTCCATCTCCATGACTCGCTGCTTTCGCACAACCTTGCGGCGCTTCCAAGCTTTTGTCTTCCAATGCTTGATCTCGTGTTTGCGCGAATGCTCGATACCAATTTCAGCATCGTGATGACGCAACGGTTTCCAAGCCGGTCCGGGCTCGATGACATCATCGGGTTCTACCCCATGACTCACCATGTTGGTCACCAGATGCAACTCTGAGTTCACTCGATGGCGCTCATTGTGAGCGTGTGCTCGAGTCTCTATTGTTGGTGGCAACACCACTTGTCGGTGTTTGTGACGCTTGCTCATTGCTTCCCCCGCCTTCCATATCTCTCGATACTGACGAATTCGACACTGCTAGCTACTTATGTTTCACCGTACACCTATGGAATGCACCGAAGCGACTTTGTACCAACGTGCGCAGTTTCGCACCGTCTGGCACTTTGGCTTGCCTATTTCTTGGTGATTTTTGCTTGCAGTGCAGCCAAACGCTCGGCGAACCAAGGTTGGCGGGTGCTCCACAATTGCGGAGTAAGTTCCCGTGCCACGGCCTCTGGATGTGTTTGCACATCGGCCATTGCCGCAAGAGTTTTTTTAGTTTCAATCACGAGTTCGCGTGGCGCACTTGCGGCACGGGCCGCCATCTCGTGCGCGACGGCAAGCAAGTCTGCATCCTCAACGCAGCGATACGCGAGTCCAACTCGTTGTGCTTCAGCACCATCGAGCACTTCACCAAACAGCACAGCCGCCGCCGTTACTTGTGGTCCAACAATTCGGCGCAACATCCATGTGTGTCCGCCACCGGGGTGAATGCCGAGTTGCAAAAATCTCGTATCAAACTTGGCTCGTTTTGCAGCAATGCGCACATCGCATCCAAGTGCCAAATTCATTCCTGCACCTACTGCGGCTCCGTTGACCGCCGCGATTGTCGGCAACGGGCTTCGGGCTATGCGTAAGAAGCCGTGATAGATCACACCGAGCGATTCGCCATCAGCTTCTGCCAGGTTTCCAAGATTGGCGCCTGCACAAAAAGCTGGGGCGGTTCCAGTTACTACGAGTGCACCAATCGCGCTGTCCCCTTCAATACGGTCCATCGCCGCAAGAATCTCGGCAACCATCGGTGCAGTCATTGTGTTGCGCTCGTCTGGGTTGTTGAGTGTGAGAGTTGCTACGCCATCCGCAATTTCAAGTAAGACCAATGCCATGGCACAAGGTTAGCGACTACTCTAAATACGCATGCTCGACCATGTCTTCACCGATGCAATCAGCGCTCTTCGTGATGCTTTTGGCAACGCATTTCTTGAGCGCCAAGCGTTTGAAGAGCATTTGCAATCCGACATTCTGCTTGGTGACTTGGTGTGGGAAACAAGTTACGGATTGCCTGGTGAAGGCCAACCACCCCGGGTAGTTGCACACATCACGTTCAATTGGCCAAGTCGCAGCCAGGCTGCTTATCGCAGTTGGTATGTAGAAGAAGTGCTCGACCATAATCCTTCAATCGAAATTGAAGTCGTGTTTCGCATTCAGCGACTTGCCCAGCAGCCAGACCCCTCGGTTGTCGATGATGTGGCGGTTATGTACAGCCCAGTTGTCGGCAATGGCAAACTCGAGCGCGACAACATCACGATCGAAATTGGTCATCCAACTTCGAGTGACAACACCGACTTTGCGCTCGAAATTACCTACGAAGGCGAATACGAATTAGCAGAAGAAACTCTGCAAGATGGCACGAGCGCGGTGCTCGACGAACACTTTGGCGCACTCGGGCATTGGGTTGCATCAACCCTGATCAACCTTGGTGACCTCAAATTGGAGTTTGTGCCAGCCGACGAAGAGGCGTAACTATTTAGCGGTTGCGTTCGGCAACTGCATGTACTTCGATGCCGCCACGTGGGCGCTGTGTGAGTTCAACTTTGACCCACAATGGCTTAACAGTGACCATCACTTCGTTTGCAATCTCGGCAGCAAGTGCCTCGGCAAACACAGCCATGTCGCGAAAGCGCCATAGGTACAACTTGAGTGACTTTGACTCGATGCAATATTGATCGGGCTTAAATTCGATTATTACGTGTGACAAGTCCGGCTGCGAAGTAACGGGGCAAATTGAGGTGACCTCATCGCTCGTAAAACGCACCAAGGTGACATGGGCTGGCGCAGGAAATATTTCAACGTGGTCGATGGCATGACGAATCGTCGAGCCAAGAACTGTGAGATTGTCGTGCGAATCAGTTGCCATGTATATCAGCGTAGGTGGTTTGGAATCAGACTGCTCAGCCGCACCAATGGTCGTGGACCAACATGCGTGATCACTTCTGACGCTGAAAGTGATCCGAGTCTTCCGCAATCTTCAATCTTCATGCCTCGCGTAAAGCCATACAAAAAGCCCGCCGCATACATGTCGCC
>JBIIAC010000061.1:0-5957 GCA_044240045.1 Ilumatobacteraceae bacterium | reverse complement strand
CTGTTGTTGCGATCTTGTCGAGTCCGGGTGTCGTTACTGGTCCACCAAAGTTTCCGAATGAGCCGAAGCCAACGTCGTCGAGCATGATCAACAAAATATTTGGGGCACCATCTGGGGCTGTTGCTGTATTGAGTTTTTGCGGTGTTGACTCTGTGATAAATCTGGAGATGTCTCCACCAAATTCAGGTGTTGGCTTCGGCAGTTTTTGTGTCATTGCTGTAGACCCACAACATCGAAACAGGCGAGAGCACGCAACACCTGTGATGCATTGCCTTCGATCTGCAATGCCGAAGCCGCAATTGCCTGTGACAGAGTTGTGCTTCCGCTCAAGATGTCGGCCCACACTGCCAACTCGCAAATAATCGAATTGTCCGCATGTGTGCCGTCGGTGGGGACGGCGACACTATTGCGAATATGTAGCCCTGTCGTGCCTTGAGGAAACGTGAAAGCAATTTCAACATCGATGCCTTCTGCCCGGGTTGGTTCAAGCAGCACCCGCAAAATGCTTACTGCAGAGGAAATTGGTCCTGACAAAATCTGTCGTTTATTGATGCGGTGTGTATTGAATCGTGTCGCGTCAAAACTTCCATCCAAATGACGTGCTCGCGCAAGACACCAGTTGCGAATATTGGCAGCCGGGGTTCGTTGAGCGACTAGACGTAGTGCGCTTGCGAGAAGTTGTTTGTCAGCATCGCTTGGGTCGGTGCTGTATGCCAACCACGAAGCGAGCTCAATCGCAAAACGTAGGTCGTCGTGATCAATCGCCTGGCGAGCTTGTGTACGCACGGTCTCCTTGCCGCCGAAGCCCTTAATCATTCGATCTGCGTGATCTTGCGTCGAAAGAGGGAATAGGTTCGCTTCATGACCGTCAAAGAAGCCAAAAATTCCGCTTCGTATCTGACGCACGTGGTGTTCGGCTACGCCATACATCTCTGATGTGATGTAGTCATTGTCGCAATGTTCCGGCAGACGAATATTCGCTGCCAAGTCGGCGCTCGACATACCGCGGTTCGTATGGCGCACTGTTTGGTCCCAGAGAAATTGAATTGAGTCACGATACTTTGTTGCACGTTCTTTGATGTCATCAGCTCCACTAATCGGAGGACCATGCACACCAACGAGGTGCTCAGAGTGCAAGCCAAGAAGATGATCAAGACCGCGCAACATCACTTGTGGATCTCTGTATTCTTCGCCGCGAATAGCAAAAATGTTGAACAACACAGGCCAGACCAAGTTGTTGACGCAAAGCTTCTTCGAATCAAACCAGTAGGTCACCGAATCATCTGCGTCGGACGGTGCAGGTGTCACTTGAATGTCAAGACCTGCAACACGAATGGTGCACTCAGCGTCAAATGTGTTTTCTGGTGCAATAAACCCGTAGGTGTGAGGTGCGTGTGACGGGTCACGATAAAACTGACCAAGGCCAACATTAACGACTCCGTCTGCACCGTCGACTGGCAGTGTGAGTGCAAATTGTTCGACGAGTCCGCGACTGTAAGCGGGGGAAATCTCCGAAGTTGTGCGAAGTCGGTTGAATGCAATCTTCTCATGCCCCCAGATGGGGATAGACGCTGTTGGGTCCTCTTCAAACACTGCTTGCGTGCCACCCACGTAGTGAAAGTGTGTGTACAGCACCGCAACAATTGGTCGTGTCGTTACTGCGCGCAATTCTTTTATTGCTGCACGCATTTCTTCAATTGACTCGCCTGTGTCGATTGCGATAATGCCATCTGGCGCATCTACAAATGTTTGATTAGATAAACCATTGCCAACGAGACACCACACGCCTGGGCTAATGGCGTAAAACTTTCGCTCAAGCCTTTGCGAATGAGCGATGTGATCGCGGTGCGCGATTTGGCCAGTTGAAAGCGTGACGCTGAGAGTGCTGTCCGGCTCAAAGCTGCGGCTGGGTTTTTTGTGCGATGAAGTCATCCCCGCAACAGTAACTACTTGTAGTGACCAAGTACCTGTGCGGGGTCTGTCGAGACCGTGTCGGGCCAGTTGGAATACCAGATATCGGCTGCAGAAGTGCCTACATGCAGAGGTGGTCGGTCATAGCCATCAATCGGTGGAAGGAGGGGCTCGACCACTACGTCCCATCGGGGTTTGGAGAAATAGGGGAATGATTGGCGAGGTTTGCCAGAACGATTAAACACTCGGTGCGGCGTTGAGAGTAGACGACCACCACTCCAAAGTTCGAGCATGTCGCCGACGTTGAGCACCATTCCATCTGGTGGACATTGCGCAGATAGCCACTCGTCATTTCGATTACGAACTTCAAGTCCACCAATTGGATCGTGGGCGAGCAGTGTGAGCAAGTTGAAATCTTTGTGTGGGTGAATGCCCCAAGTATCTGATTGTGGGGGCATGGGTGGATAGTTGAGCAATGTCATATTTGTCAACGGGTCGGACATATACGAGAGCAGAATGTTTTGGTCTATACCCAATTGACTACACAATGCGATGATGAGTCGTTCACTCACTTTGGTTAATTCACTCCAATACGCCATGATCGGCGTTTGCACATCAGTAGAAATGTTTGGCCACTTGTTCGGTCCGTACAACGAGCAGGCATTGCATACTGGGTTGCTCGGGTCTGTTTCGTTGTGCAGTTTCCACGCTTCGTATTGATCGGCTGTACCTTTGCCCGAATTGGGTGTGAAGTAACCGAGTGGAACAAATCCTCGGTAGTTACCTTTGGCAACCAAATCTTCCATCAAAATTTCTCGCGGAGTATCAAACACGCTTTTGACCGCACCCCGCATATTGGTGATTATTTCTTCGGCAACTCCATGGCCAACGATGATGGCGAATCCAATCTCGCTGAGCGCCTCATACAAAGCTGATGCATCTTTGTCGTAGTCGTCATGACCTGGCGTACTTTTAGCAAACGACTCAATCGAGATGATCGGAAGTGACTGGCCCATAAGGGCAATCTACTCTGCGCGGTTTTGTACGTGCTGAAAGCCGAAGCGCCCCTTGATACACAGGTTTCCGTGAGTTACGGAGTGATCGCTTGGCGAGGACACCTTTACGATTTCGTTGTCTTGCACATGAAGAGTGAGCGCACAGCCAACGCCGCAGTATGGGCAAATCGTGTCGGTTTGTGTCTGCTCTTCTTCTTTCCATGTGCCGGCCTCGCGCATGTTGTGCTCGCTCGTAAACATCAGCGCGCCAGTAGGGCAGACCTGGATGCAGTTGCCGCAGTAGACGCATGCCGAATCAGTGAGGTCCACATTGAATTCAGTTGAGATTCGGATATCGAAGCCACGACCCGCAACCCCAATAGCAAATGTGTTTTGCCATTGCTCGCCACAAGCATCGACGCATTGGTAACACATGATGCACTTTGAATAGTCGCGTACATACAGCTCGTTGTCGATCTTGACCGGCTGCAGCACATTGAGGACGCTTGAACCGTCGGCAACGTGGTGATGTCCAGTTGTTGCTTCGTCACGATGGGTGGTTGGCGCTGCAGGCTTTCCGAAGCGTGTTGGCTCTGCTTCGTACTCCGAATTCCAGCGTGCAACATTTTTTGTCAACGACAGATCTACCGATGAACCAAGTAGTTCGAGCACCAGCTTGCGGCTGTGGTCGGTGCGCTCGGTATCGGTGCGCACCACCATGCCCGGCTCAACTTTGCGTGAGCACGAAGGCACCAACACGCGTGACCCTTCAACTTCTACCATGCACACCCTGCAAGCGTTCTTTGGCGTGATCGTGTCACCGAAACACAGGGTGGGAATTTCTTTGCCCATTGTGCGGCACGCGCTCAAAATTGTTTCGCCTTCAGCGACGGTCACCGACTGATCGTCAATGGTGAGTTGCACCGAGCGGCGCACTTGCAATCCTGTGGTCACTTGGGTGCTCATACTGCAAATACTTTCAGTTTGTTGATTGCCGAATCAATGGCACTGTTTGCTGTTTGGCCGAGTCCACAAATGGAGGCATCTCGCATCACGGTTCCCAGTTCGCGCAAGAGTTCGATGTCTTGAGACTTAACGCCTTTTGCCAAACGGGAGATGATTTCTTCTTGGCGCACGGTGCCCACGCGACATGGCACGCACTGTCCACATGATTCATCGCGGAAAAAAGCTGCAATGCGGCGAAGTTGGTCAACCATGTCAACCGATTGATCGAGCACCATAACTACACCAGAGCCAAGGCTTGAACCTGCTGCACGAGTGGCTTCCATCGTGAGCGGTAAGTCGAGATCATTTGGGCCAACGAATCCACCAGCTGCGCCACCCAACAGAATTGCTTGCATGGTTGAACCGTTGCGCATTCCGCCGCCGAGATCAATGAGTTGGCGCAGCGTGATGCCAAACTCAACTTCATAAATACCGGGCTTCGCTACTGCGCCAGAAAGACAGAACAACTTGCGTCCTTTTGAGCCATCTGTGCCGAGCGCGGCGTATGCAGCACCGCCGTCCTTAACAATGGAGAGAACATTGACAAGTGTTTCAACATTGTTGACAAGAGTCGGTTTGCCAAATACGCCAACTTCAACTGGAAATGGTGGCTTGTTGCGCGGTTCACCGCGATAGCCCTCAATTGAGTTGAAGATCGCAGTCTCTTCGCCGCAAATGTATGCGCCCGCACCACGAACGATGGTCAGATCAAAATTGAATCCTGAACCCAAAATGTTGTCGCCCAAAAATCCGTGCTTCTTAGATTCATCGATTGCATTCTGCACGTTGCGAATTGCGCGCGGATACTCGCCACGCAGATAAATAAAACCTTGCTCGCTTCCGGTCGCAAATGAGGCAATGATCATCGCTTCTACAAGAGCAAACGGATCGCCTTCCATGATGACGCGATCTTTGAACGTGCCAGGCTCGGATTCGTCAGCATTACAGATCGAATAATGGGGGAATGCTGGTTGACCAGCCACTGCGCCCCACTTGCGTCCAGTCGGAAATGCTGCACCACCACGACCAACAAGTCCAGATGTGTTTACTTCTTCGATTACTCCATTTGCGCCAATCTCCAATGCTTTGCGCAAGGCGTCAAAGCCGCCATGCTGCTGGTAATCAGAAATAGAGAGTGGGTCGACTTTTCCGATGCGACCGAGTAACACGAGATTGGAAGATCCATTTTGGGCTTGCGGAGTTGCTGACACCACAGTTGCTTCAGTTTCTGGCCATGTACCTTTGGCAAGTGCATTGATCTGGACGGGAGTAGCCGGCGCAAGTATTTCGTGGCGGGCTGGGTTGCCAGCTTCAATGACGAGCACTGCGGGTGCACGCTCACATGTGCCGAGACACGGTGACGGATGAGTGCCTTCGGGGAGTTGATCTTCTTTCAGGCCGCCCATGGCGCGGCAAGCTAAGTCGATGCAGACGTGAACTTGACGCTTTGGTCGTTCTGTCATCGAGAACAATGCATAGAAACTTGCGACACCGTAAATCTCTGCTGGGGCAACGTCGAGTTGTTGAGCGATGTAATTGATGGAGCCACGACTGATCCAACCGATGCGGTCGTTTACGGCATGCAAGGTTGGCAACAACATATGGCGCAAATTGCGAAGCGCTTCTCCGGCGCGTGACACGCGCAAGTCTTGCTCGGTGCGATCACCGCCTTGCGTGTACTGAGTTGGTTTGCCGAGGACGCTGTCGACTGCATCGCGTTCGTCACGCGTTGCTACAGAAGAGTTGACTTTAAGATCCATGGCGACAACAGCGTAATGCTGGGCTATTCGCCAGCAACGGGAACGCGCTTGTCATTGACAGAAATCTTGTCGATTCGCACCGCTGCTGCCTTGAATTCGGCAGTTCCCGATTTTGGATCGATTGCCTCAATGGTCAAAAGATTGGTATTCACATCGTTAGGGAAATGGGGAGTCATGAACACGAGTCCTGGTCGGAGACCATCGTCAACGCGTGCGGGAGCAGTAACAGTTCCGCGTGGTGAAGTAATGCGCACAATCTCTCCGTCAATAATCCCCATTGAAATGG
>JBIIAC010000010.1:0-19115 GCA_044240045.1 Ilumatobacteraceae bacterium | reverse complement strand
CGTGCTCGGCTTTCGGTTACTGGACTGGCTTACTGAACGGTGTCTTAGGTTATCGGGTCAAGACCTAGTTCAGTTCTTCGCGTAATTGGTCCAAAATTGCCCACCGTTCATCAAATCTCTGGGCTTGACAACCGCACGGTGCACTCTGCAAATCGGCACCACATTGTGGACAAAGACCGGGGCAATCGGCCTTACATAATGGCGTATCTGGCAGGCTCAGCAACACCATTTCACGCACCATTGGCTGCAAATCAAGGCTCTCGCCCACGATCGGATACGCATCTGGATTATCTGGCACCCGCTGATACATCTCGTCGATTGATGCGACGTTTGCAAATTCGATATTGCGCAAACACCTACCACAAAGAAGCTGAGATTGGCCAGTAACAGTGCCCTGCACGATGATGCCGCCGTTGATGCTCTCAAGCTGCAGCGCAATCTCGATTTCGGTTTCATCATTCAGACGTTTATCGGCGAAATCAAAAGTCGAAACCGGAATGGTGATCTCGATGTCCTTCAGCGTGCCCGCACGCCGCGTCATCTCGATGATGTTGATCAGTAGCGGTGATGCCACAAATGACTACTAGTACTGGTTGTCGTCTTGATCGAAGAACGTTGGACCACTCGACGAAACGTCTTCAGAATCCTCGGTACTGCGAGTTGGCTCAGGCGCTGCGCCAACTATCGACAAACGCTCTCGGCCTTGCGAAACGGTGCGCGTCAAACGATCAAGCAAAATCTCGAAACTAGCGAGACGGCGATCGAGGAAATCTTCTGTTTCGTTCTTGAGTCTGCGCGAGTCTGCATCTGCAGCCTCAAGTACTTGACGAGCCCGTGTCTCGGCTGCTCGCACAACTTCAGTGCGTTGCACCATACGCTCGGCCTGCACGCGTGCTGCTTCCACTATTTCGTCAGCCTCGCGCTGGGTTTTGGTCATGAAGTCCTGACGCTCTTTAAGCATCCAGCGGGCCTGACGAATTTCGTCTGGCAAGCAAGCTTGAGCGTCTTGCAATAATGCAACAACATGATCGCGATCAATGCGTGGTGTGCTCGATAGCGGCACATTTGGTGCTGAGGCAATCGTGTGAATGACTTCTTCAAGGATTGATTCAGTGTCGCCTAACTCAACTGGCACACTTGCGTCAATCTCACCGTCTAAATCTTCGAATCCATCGTTTCCATTGTTGCGGTTCATTTTTTTGCCCTCATTTTTTTGCCCTCATTTTTTTGCCCTCATTTTTTTGCCCTCATTTTTTTGCTTCGGGTTTTTGTTTTGCATCACCTTGTTTGGCAATCAGCGCTTTCAGTACGGGTGGTGAAACCATTGGCGTGGCAATTTCACCGGAGTAGTCAACGAATTGGCGAACATACCTACTGCTGATAAACGAATGCTCTGGGCGTGAAAACAAGAGGATCGTCTCGATGCCGCTTGCGCCTTGATTGGTCTGAGCCATCTGCTGCTCAACTTCAAAGTCTCCACCAGTGCGTGCGCTCTTAATAATGAAGGATGCTGAGATCTTGCCGGCCGCCTCAACAGTAAGCCCGCCGTATGTCTCGATACAGACCTTCTTGCCAAGATGGGCAACCGACTGGCGCACAAGATCAGCCCGCTCAGCGGGGCTAAACATGCCGCTTGGCTTATCGGGGTTGTGCATTACTCCAATAACCAAGTCACCAAACAGGGCGACGGCCTGCTCGGCGATGTCGAGATGACCAAGATGAAACGGGTCAAAGCTCCCGGGGTAAAACGCAACAGCCATATCGCTACTTACGCTAACCGCTGCAGGAACGACACGTATGCACGTCCGTATCGCTTCACGCGAGTCACTTCCCAGCCAGTAATAGCAAGCGATTTATCAGACATCTCATCATTCATGTCTCGGTCGCTCTCCGCAACCACCAAGTCACAGGCAACCTCGCCGAGAAATTGGCGCCATTGCTTGAACTCGTATGGAGGGTCTGCCAGCACCAACGATGCATTTCGTACCAAACCGATATTGGTCATTACATCGCCACGCACAACAGTTGAACGATCCATTAGCCCAAGTGTCTCGAGATTTTCTCGCAGTACTTCTAGTGCCTCACGGTCGCGCTCGATGAATGTGCAGTGCTCGGCACCGCGAGATAGCGCTTCAATACCTAGTGCCCCACTACCCGCAAATGCATCCACCACTCGAGCACCCACGACCACGCCCAAACTGCCGAGCGCATTAAAGGTTGCTTCGCGAGCTTTGTCGGTTGTGGGTCGAGTCTTCTTGCCCAAAGGTGCGTTAATACGACGCCCACGCAACTCTCCTGCCACAACTCGCATACCTTTTACGCTATTGCCCACTTGTCGTGTTTAATGAACTGGTTACACGAACTGGTTGTACTAACTGGTTGAATGAACTGGTGAGCGATGACCAGTGCGAATACGAGTCTGGTCCCGCCGAGCCGCCAACCGAGTCAATCACCTGTGTCGATTGCGGTGGCAGATGTCATTTGCTCACCCATCCACCGGAAGACGGATTGTGGTTTGCCGGTGACGTAGTTGCCTACCGCTGTTCAGATTGCTTGGATCGCTGGGATCTCGTGCTTATGCCCCTCGGCGAATAGCCACAAAACCTTTACGAAGAGTAAATCGCTATTTAGTTGTGATCTCTCTATCATTGTTATATGCCGGCTTCCACATCAAGCTCACTTCCAGATTCGAAAACCCGCATTCTTGAGTCGGCGCGAGCCGAACTGAATGCACAAGGAATTTTGGGACTGCGAGTTTCTGAAGTTGCAAAGAACGCAGACACATCAATCACACTCATCTACCGATATTTCACCGATCGTGATGGATTGTTGGCACGAGTGCTTGGCGACATGTATGACGAATTTCGACTTACTTTTCAAAACAAAGTAAACCAGTGGCTTGAAATCACAGACGAAATCACGATTGAGCAGTTCGTTTGTCTCATGCCGAACCCAGCAGAAGAAACAAAACATGCGCGCGATTTTCGATTACAAGTGTTGGCAACAGCACTTGAGAACACAGAGTTGCACAAACGCATCAAAAAAATAACACAAGAATCACACGAGTGGATGATCAGCAGTATCGAGGCAAGTCGACACAAATTGCCAGAACAAGATCGAAACTTTGATGCGCGTTTTCTCACCGTCTTTATGTTCAACGTCATGTTTGTGTACTACGACTTAGTCGACGAAAAGATCTCCGCTGACAAGTATCGAGCAATGCTCGCTAATCAGATCCGTAACTCTGCTCTAATCAGTTCTTAAACAGAAACTCGGCGTCCTCAGGCGTCAGCAACAGATCGAGTTCGTCCAGCAAGCCTGCATTATTGACCATTGTTGGGTCGGCGTCCACGATTGAGAAAGCCGCCTCGCGTGCCATATTGATCAAATCTCGATCCCGTCGCAAAGAAGCCAACTTCAAATCGCTTGCACCCTTTTGCATCGAATTCATCAGCGTGCCCTCACCACGTAGCTCAAGGTCAACTTCAGCCAGATAGAAACCATCTGTCGATTCAACCAACGCATCCACGCGAGGTGATGAAACTTCGGGATCTTTGGTTTGCAGCCAGCACTGCGAAGCAATGCTCCCTCGCCCAACGCGACCGCGCAACTGATGCAACTGCGCGATACCAAAGCGATCAGCGTCGAGCACCGCCATCACCGTCGCATTCGGCACATCAACACCCACCTCAATCACGGTCGTCGCAACGAGCACATCCAATTTGCGATCACGAAATCGGTTCATCGTTTCTTCCTTATCAGCAGAGCTCATGCGCCCATGTAACAAGCCCAGCCGAAGCCCCTGCAACTCGCCCACCTGCAACTCTGCATAAATTTTCTCGGCAGAGGCAACTTCAATTTTGTCGCTTTCCAAAACAAGCGGACAAACAACGAATGCCTGTTGGCCCTGAGCAACAGCATCGCGAATGCTCGACCACATCAGTGCCTCTAACAGCGGACCAGCAGCCCACTTGGTAACAATTGGCGTGCGACCTGGCGGCAATTCATCGAGCACACTCACGTCCAAATCGCCATACACAGTCATGGCGGCTGTGCGCGGTATCGGTGTTGCGGTCATCACCAATACATCTGGTGTGCTCGTCGAACTGCCCTTTTGTGAGAGCGCAGCACGCTGTTCAACTCCAAAACGGTGTTGTTCGTCGATAACCACCACGCCAAGACTGTTGAATGCGACCCCGTCTTGAATGAGTGCGTGCGTGCCGACAACGATGTCGACACCACCACTCGCCAAGTCACTCAACACTTGCTTGCGTTTTTCGCCCGTCACACGACCGGTCAACAACTCAACTCGCAATGGTCGGTCACCAAATAGATTTTGAGAGTCGGGTACTTGCAAGTCTCTGACTAGTTGCTGGATCCCAGCAAAATGTTGCTCGGCCAACACTTCGGTCGGCGCCATGATTGCACCCTGATATCGCCCCTGTACGGCAGTGAGCATCGCAGCAACTGCAACAACGGTTTTTCCGCTACCGACATCGCCCTGCAGCAATCGATGCATCGGATGTGGTCCTGCAAGATCCGTGCTGATCTCATCGATCACTCGGCGTTGTGCACCGGTAAGACCAAATGGCAATGCAGCGATAAATCGATCCACAATCTTGTTAGTGACCACATGTCTAATTCCGCGTGAGTCACGTTCAAATGCACGCTTCCGAGCAACGAGCACCAGTTGCACACGCAATAATTCATCAAAAGCCAATCGACGTCGCGCTTCATTTTTTAGCGCAATGCTTTCGGGCATATGGATGTTCCATAAAGCAGTGGTGCGATCTACGAGCTCGTATTTTTCTCGCACCGAAAGAGCAACCGGATCAAGTAGCCCCCGTGTTTTGCAACGCTCGAGAGAGTTTTCAATCCAACCTGCGATCTCCCATGTTGAAAGACCAGCCTTTTCGCTTTGCGGATAAATCGGAACGATGCGACCTGTGCGATCACCGATCAGGTCAATGATTGGATTAGTCATTTGCAGCGCACCGCGGTACATGTCCGCTTTTCCAAACATGGCAATCTGCAGGCCCTCAGTCAGTTGCCGTGTGCGCCATGGTTGATTAAAAAATACGGCAGTCACACGACCGGACCCATCGCCGACGCTGACCGTGACCATCGACCGGCCGCCCTTCATCGGAATCTTTGCGACCTTGCGCACCTCCACCAATACCAGTGCTTCTTGGCCTGGCACCAAGTCACTCACACGGGCTTCAGCAGTTCGGTCCACCCAACGCCGTGGATAGGTGGTGAGCAATTCGAGGACGTTGTCGATGCCGTATTCGTGGAGCGATGCCTTGCGCTTCTCGCCCACACCTTTGAGTACTTCTACATCGAGCCCAGCAAGTTCGCGCAGTGTGATTTCGCCCGTCATGCGGGACTCGTGTTACTCGACACCAAACAAAAATGGATACAACGGTTGCCCGCCTGCATGCACTTCAACTTCTACCTCGGGGTGTTTGTCGGCCATATACGCGATGATCTCTTCGGTTGCTCGCGCTGTAGCTAAGTTGCCGGTAATCACCGTGAGTAATTCACCGTTACCGCTTAAGAGTTGATCGAGAAGTTGTGTTGCGGCGACCACCATGGTGCTTCCAATTGCAACAACACCATCGCCACGTACAAGACCAATCCAGTCGCCATTCTTTACTGCGCCTGCGTCGGTGTTGGTGTCTCGCACCGCCTGCGTCACTTCGCCTGTTGCTACTGACTTAGCTGCGTCCGACATCGCTTCACAGTTCGAATCGACATCGGCTTCGGGGTCGTACGACACCAGTGCAGCAAGTGCTTCTGGCATAGAGCAAGTTGGCACAACACGCACTTCTTTTTTAGTCAGCGCATTGACTTGATTGGCAACAGGAATGATGTTTTTGTTGTTTGGCAAAATAATCACTTGCTGAGAGTTCATGTGCTCTACAGCATCCAACAACTCTGCAGTTGATGGGTTAAGAGTTTGTCCTCCGGTGACCACGCCTTGCACACCCATCTGCCCAAACAACTCAGCAAGTCCATCACCGCTGCAAATTGCGACGACCGCACACTCAACAGCTGGTAATGCCGACACCGCACTCGGCCGCTTGGCCACAGCACCCATCTGTGCCTCACGCTGAGCATGTTCTTCTTCCATTTCTTCAAAGAGGTCGGTGACACGAATGTTGAATGGTTTGCCGCCCAACTCGAGTGGCGCTTCTATTGCTGCACCAATGTCGTTGGTATGAACATGGCAGTTGTAGAGCCCGTCGCCACCGACAACAACGATCGAGTCACCAATCTTGCCCCACGCCTGCATAAATTCTTTTGATTTCGCATCGTCAATGTTGAGTAAGAACATCACTTCATAACGCAACTCACTGACGTCGACTTCGCCACTTGTAGAGGCGCGATGAGATACTGCTTCAAGTTGCTCTTGGCTCGGACCAGTTGCTTCACTTGGTTCTGGCAATGGTTCGCCATCAACAACATGCAGTGCTGCATCCATTAACAACATGAATCCCGCACCACCCGCATCCACCACACCAGCGTCCTTCAAGACCGGAAGTTGCTCTGGAGTATTTGCAAGAGCTTTGCGTCCTGCTGCGCGAGCGACATGCAGCATCGCCGCAAGTGTTGCGCCATCAGACGCAGCACGTTGAGCAGCATCTGCGGTTTCACGGACGACAGTAAGAATTGTTCCTTCAATTGGCTTGAGCACCGCTTCATACGATGCAACGCTTGCGGCTTTAAGCGCAGCTGCAACCTTTGTTGCACTGCCTGGAGTTGCAGTGCGCAACGTTGTAACAAGTCCGCGCAAGATTTGGCTGAGGATGACACCGCTGTTACCTCGAGCACCCATGAGTGATCCGTGACTGATTGCCTCACATGTCGCTTCGAGCGCATGATCCGCACTCTCAAGTTCGGTCACCACGGCATCGAGTGTGCGCGTCATGTTGGTTCCCGTGTCGCCATCGGGGACTGGGTACACATTGAGCAAGTTGATACCTGCGGCGTGGCGCTTCATGGTGTCACGGAATGTGATCACTGTGTCGCGCAGGGCCTCCGCCCCAAAGACCTCCAGAACAGGCATTGATAAATCGTACAGATTGGGGGCTTGGTAGACCGCAACAATCACTCACACGCCCACAGATACGGCGCAATCTGACCCCGTGATGACCTTGATCACACCGAGCAAAACCAACCCAATGGATTGAAGTCATTGGGTAAACGGCTGGTAAATTTGGCGAGGTTTTATCTGCAGCAGTCAATTAGCAAATTCTGGAGGCTCAAGATGCAAGGTGTTATCAAGGCATACGACCCTGCAAGTGGCGATGGCGTCATTATGTGTGACAGCAACTTGGCGGACTACGAGTTGGCTCCGGGTGCACTTGATGGATCAATTTTCCGAATGCTTCGCCAAGGTCAACGCGTGTTGTTTGATGTTGATGGTGGCGGACGCGCAACGAAATTGCGCCTTGGCTCTGAGCGCGACATGGAGACACCAGGACAATGAGCGGTAAATCAAACAACGTTGCTCTCAAAAAATGGGTTGCCGAGTGGGCCGAGATCTTGCAACCCGATGACGTGTACTGGTGCGACGGAAGCCAAAAAGAATATGACGACCTCTGTGAAGATCTTGTTCTCGCTGGCACATTTACCAAACTCGATGAGAACAAGCGACCTAATTCATATTGGGCGCACTCAGACCCTGCCGACGTTGCACGTGTAGAAGATCGCACATTCATTTGTTCCACCAACAAAGTTGATGCAGGACCAAACAACAACTGGCGCGAACCATCAGAGATGCGCGCAGAGTTGAAAGCCTTGTATGCCGGCGCAATGCGTGGGCGCATGATGTACGTCGTTCCTTTCTCGATGGGTCCACTTGGTTCGCCAATTGCGCACATCGGTGTACAACTCACTGACAGTGCATACGTTGCAGTGAGCATGCGCATCATGACGCGCATGGGTCAGGGCGCGCTTGATGCACTTGGCAATGATCAATGGGTGCCTTGCTTGCATTCGGTTGGTGCGCCACTCGAAGCCGGACAAAAAGATTCTGCTTGGCCATGCAACCCAGACAACAAGTACATCGTGCACTTCCCCGATACTCGTGAGATCTGGAGCTACGGCTCAGGTTACGGCGGCAATGCTTTGTTGGGCAAGAAGTGTTTCGCGCTGCGTATTGCAAGCGTGATGGCACGTGACGACGGCTGGTTAGCGGAGCACATGCTCATTCTTAAACTCACCAACCCAGAAGGCGCGCACAAATACATTGCTGCGGCGTTTCCTTCAGCGTGTGGCAAAACCAATCTTGCGATGCTCGTTCCAACCATTCCAGGCTGGAAAGCAGAGACCATTGGCGATGACATTTGCTGGATGAAGTTTGGATCCGACGGCCAGTTGTATGCGATCAATCCAGAAGCCGGATTCTTTGGTGTTGCACCAGGTACTGGCTACGACACCAATGCCAATGCAATGCACACTCTGTGGGGCAACAGCATTTACACAAACACCGCGCTTACACCAGATGGTGACGTGTGGTGGGAAGGCATGTCTGAAGACAAGCCTGCACGTGCAACAGATTGGCGCAACCAGCCTTGGACGCCAGAGTCAGAAACACCTGCAGCACATCCAAACGCACGATTTACCGCACCTGCCGCGCAATGTCCATCAATTGCACCAGAGTGGCAAGACTCTGCCGGAGTTCCAATTTCGGCAATCCTGTTTGGTGGTCGTCGCCGCACAACAGTTCCACTTATTACTCAGGCATTCGACTGGAACCACGGTGTGTTCCTGGGCTCAATCATGGCTTCTGAAACAACAGCAGCAGCCGGTGGCGCAGTTGGCAAATTGCGCTTTGACCCGATGGCAATGCTTCCATTCTGTGGCTACAACATGGCTGACTACTTCAAGCATTGGCTCTCGATTGGCACGAAGACCGAGGCAAGTAAATTGCCCCAAATCTTTTTTGTCAATTGGTTCCGCCGCGATGAAGATGGTCGCTTCATGTGGCCTGGATATGGCGAAAACAGTCGCGTGCTCAAGTGGGTTTTTGAGCGCACCGATGGTCAGGTTGGAGCCGACAGAACTGCAATCGGTTTCTTGCCAGCCCCCGGCACACTCGACATCGACGGGCTTGAAGTAAGCGAAGCCGACATGCAGATATTGCTCAGCGTTGACAATGACGGATGGCGCGAAGCTGTTCCTCAAATTCGTGAGCACTATGCAGCATTTGGTGATCGTTTGCCGCAACAACTTGGTGCGGCACTCGACTCACTTGAAGCTGCCCTCGCCTAAAGGAAAAATTAGGCGGCTTGGCCGACGAGCATTGCACGGATTGACAGACCCATCAAAAATAGGCCGCCGAATCCGTACAACAAATACACGCGACTTTTCAGTTGTGCGCGGTACGAATAAATGATTGCGATTGCGATAATCGCAACAAAACCATAGAACGCATGAAACTGCGGAAACTCAAGCTTGTCTCGGTTGACCATGATGACGCCAAGAATTACTTGAATGAAAACACTGAGTTGAGTGAACGCAGTAAACCACCACAGGGCGCGACTGCGTAATGCAATAATTTTGTGCGCACTCAACGCCCAGATGCCGGCGAGTGCATTTCCCATAATCACAACCCATGCCCAACTTGTGTGCAGATTGGTGAGAGTGGTTGCGTCCATGACTCTTTGAATCTAGCGGATAAGCGTGTCGGCTTCGTGGCCGCCCTGCACGAGTGAAAGATTTCCAGTCGTATCGCGTTCAAAAATTGTGGTCGAACAATTATCGAGGCTGCGAATCACGAGCCGATCGTCACCAAGCACGCCACCGATAACTGCATTGATCGCAATGAAGTGACTAAAAATTACTGCATCGGTCTGAATGCCGCGAACAAAATCGGTAATGCAATCGCGATATGCAACGTAGTCAGAACCAAGTTCGCTCCATGTCCCCTGCATCGCTTCACGCAGCCAAACAATGCGGTCGCTCATTGCAACACCGTGAGGCGAAGGTATTTCAGATACCTCGACACACACCAGTGGCTCCACCTTCCACATCTGTGCCAATGGGGCTGCAGTTTGTTGACAACGCAACAGTGGGCTTGTGATTATGTTGCCAAGTTGAAGCGACTGCAACTGATCTGCTGCTTCCCTGGCTTGTGCATGTCCGAGTTCATCTAATTCTGGATCAAGTGCTGTGTCCCAACCCGCCGATGCTCGACCATGGCGAACCATATATATACGGTGTAAACGAGTCATAAATTTTTGTCAGCTATTCGCTAGTCGAAGAGCCAGGCATCTCGCGGAGGACCGCTCTCGCCTTTTTTCGTGAACCACTCGTGGCCAAACGTCATCTGAAAGATTTCTGGGCTCATGTTGCCAAGAAAACTCGAGTCAGTTACTTGGCTTGCATGACAGGCAATTGCCTGGCGCTTGAGGTCTAAATACGCTCCCACATCAACCCGGTGCGAAATCACGCTTGCAGGCTCACCCATTGGGTTGCCGTCATCGGCTGGACCATCCGGATTGAAGTCGTCTGGTGCAGCACCGTCAGGCAACTGCGCAGCATGCTGCTTTGCCATTTCATAGATCATTCGAAAATGATCCCGATTCATTGTCGTTTCAAAAACATTTTTGGTGCCAGCGATTATTGCTGCGCGATGACCTACTTTGTGCACCTGAATGTGATCGGGGTGTCCGTAATTGCCGTGCCAGTCATACACCGTTAAAACATCGGCGTGCTCTTCAACCAGCACGTCGGCAAGTCGCTGTGCGGCCTCTTCTACATCCGCTGCTACAAAAGCGCCTGGCAAATTATTCTGCTCCCACCCCGTCATACCGGAGTCGCAATAACCGAGCCACACGAGTCGATGAATGCCGAGCACGTCGCACGATGCCTGAGTTTCACGCTTACGGCGACCCATCAATGTCTCGCCAATAGCAAGGTCGTCGGGAATTTGTCCGTGATCACCATTTGTAGCAACAACTAAAACAACGCGATGTCCTTCTCGAGATGCTCGAGCGAGTGAGCCACCCATAATCAAACTCTCATCATCTGGATGGGCGTGAAACGCGACGACTGTGCCCATTATTAATTTGCGTCCTTTGATGAACCGTCCACTACAGCCCCACTTGCAAGCAACGCGGCAATACGGTCTGAGTCAAAACCCCAGTCAGCTAAAACTGCGCGTGAATGCTGACCAGCATGAGCAGGCGCACTCGGCAATGCAGCCGTGGTGCGAGAAAAACGCGGCGCCGGTGCTGGCTGCGTAACGCCATCAACTTCAATAAATGTTTGGCGAGCAATGTTGTGCGGATGCTTGGCTGCTTCGGTCATCGTCAGTACGGGAGCAAAGCACACATCGGTACCTTCCATAATTTCGCACCACTGCATGCTTGACTTTGTACGCATCACATCGGCAAGCTTGGCTTTGAGAGTCGGCCACTGCGATGCATCCATTTGTTTTGCAAATGCTGGATCATCAACAAGCCCGGTTTTTTCAAGTAGCAAGGCATAAAACTGTGGCTCGATACTGCCAATCGAGACATATTTACCGTCACTACATTCGAACACATCATAAAAATGTGCTCCGGTGTCGAGCAGGTTTGTGCCTGGCTTATTTTCATCAAAGATTCCGATGTTCTTCATCGCCCAAAACATGCTCATCAATACCGCTGACCCATCGACCATTGCGGTGTCAACCACTTGACCCTTGCCACTCTTTTGAGCTTCAAGCAATGCGCACACGACTCCATAAGCCAAAAACATTCCACCACCGCCAAAGTCGCCAACCATATTTAACGGTGGCACTGGTGCTTCGCCAGCACGCGAAAAATGTGCAAGTGCGCCCGCAAGTGAGATGTAATTGATGTCGTGTCCGGCGGATGCTGCGTACGGTCCTTCTTGACCCCAACCCGTCATGCGTCCAAACACAAGCTTCGGGTTACGAGCAACACAGACATCTGGCCCAACTCCAAGCCGCTCCATAACTCCTGGGCGAAATCCTTCGATCAATGCGTCAGCATGTTCCACCAACGACAACAACGTCTCAACACCATCTGGATTCTTAAGATCAACAGCAATGTTGCGGCGACCACGCAACAACACGTCCCAGTGGGCGCCTTCAGGTGCTGGACCGCGCACTGATTGAGCGCGCTCAACACGAATTACTTCAGCCCCCATGTCGGCCAGCATCATTGCCGCAAACGGCCCTGGCCCAATCCCTGCAATCTCAATGATTCGATAGCCCGACAATGGGCCACCCGATTTTCCCGCCTGCGATTGCATCACCATACGGTCAAAGACTACTTAGGCAACGACTTGCGCAACGTGGTCCAAGATCGCGCCGAGTAGTAATGGCCACAGTGGTTGCGGCAGATCATGACCCATGTGGTCGATAAGGAGCAGTTTGGAACCAGGGATCAACTCTGCGGTGCGCTCGCCACCGCTTTGCACAATCAATTGATCATCAGCGCCGTGAATGACCAGTGTTGGGCAAGAAATTGTTGCGACCTGTTCATGACGTCTGCCCGATCCGTACATCGCAGCAAGTTGACGTGGTCCACCTTCAGGATAAAAAGCGCGGTCATAACTTGCCGCAGCAGCAGCGTACGAAAGTTCGTCGCTGCGATATTTCTTTGACTGCCATACTTGCCACTGAGTAGACGACGCAATGTACTCTTCGCGACTTGTTGTTGGCAGTGGGTCTGCAAAAATAACCTTCGCCGCTTCCATCGATGGTTGACCAACATCTGGGTCACCCGGCTGCGACGAAATTGAAGTGAGCGTCATCGTTCGGTGCCGGTGCTCATACGCCACGACCTGTGCGATCATTCCGCCAAGCGACATTCCGAGCACATGTGCACGCTCAATGCCCAAGTGGTCGAGCACACCAACTGCGTCGGTAGCCATGTCGGAAAGCGAGTAAGGAATTGGTGGAATTGGTTGATCGCTCATCGCGGCCATGATGATCGGACCCAAATCAACAACTACACCATCTATGTGTGTCGATAAGCCACAATCGCGATTGTCAAAAATGATGACGTAGTAACCAGCATCAGCTAACTGTTGACAAAAATCTTGTGGCCACACAATCATCTGAGCCGTGTAGCCCATAATCATCAAAATGGCTGGATTGCTGGCTGAACCAAATGTGGCGTACTCGATTTCGATTAATCGGTTGTCAGATGAGTGAACAGTTGTTTTTGGCACCATGTCATTCTTGCCCAAACACAGAGTTCCCACAACTTCGCGGAATAGAGACATTTACACGCACACATATATGTTTATATCTATGAATATGTCTGACGAGATCGTTGCTTGCTCGCCAGGTCGTGTCAACTTGATTGGAGATCACACCGACTACACCGGTGGAATGGTCTTGCCGATGGCAATTGACAGATTCACCACCATCACCGCAAAGCCGCTTGTAGGAGCGATACAACTTACGAGCGCCGATCAGTCCGACAAACTGCACTGCGGACTTCCCGTAGTTGAGCCAGCATTGACCGTACCTGCATGGGGTCGATACGTCACAGGTGTCGCTGCTCTTATGAATGTTGAACATGGTTTTTCTGGGTCGGTGTCAACAACGCTTCCACTAGGTGGTGGCTTGTCTTCGAGCGCCGCTCTCGAACTCAGCACTGCCCTTTTGCTGCGCGCAGTCAACCAACTTCCTCCCCTCACTTCACTCGAACTGGCTCAACTCTGTCGCCTCGCAGAACACTTGGCAACTGGTGTTCCCTGCGGAATCATGGATCAACTCACCTGTGCCTCAGGAGTGGCCGGTAGTGCTCTCTTGATTGATTGTCACTCGTTGCAAGTCAGCCCGATCGAAATACCACATGATGTGAATATCTATGTGCAATTTATTGCGCATCGACAACTTGCTTCGAGCGCATACTCAGATCGCGTCGCACAGTGCACTCTGGCAGAGCAACACATCGGCCCATTGCGATTAGCCGAAGTAGGTAGTGTGCGCAACATTAGTGACGATGTATTACGACGCCGTGCCATGCACGTTGTGAGCGAAAATGATCGTGTTCGCAGAGCAACAGTTGCTCTCGCGCTTCAAGACATGACAACATTTGGTCAGCTCATGAACGAAAGTCACCAAAGCTTGCGTGACAATTTTGAGGTTTCAACAGCACAAATGGATGAGGCCGTTCGCACTGCGCAAAAGACCCCTGGAGTGTTTGGCGCACGAATGACGGGTGGTGGCTTTGGCGGCTGCATCGTGATAGTTGCAGACTCGACTGCAGACATAGACAGCCTTGAAGGCGCAACGCTTGTCAAGCCTGTTGGCGGCGCAACATTAGTTAACTAGCGTTGTGCATGGCTCGCTGAATAAAACTTTGCACTTGCTCGGGGTCGCGAATGTTGTCGAAGACTTCCATTCCGTCCTCTCCGCCGGACTCAACCAGTAAGTCACCCGCGCCGATCATTCGCTCAAATATTGACTGATGAAAATTGATGTTGTTTACTCGATACAACGGAATCTCAACACCAGTACGGGCTATAACTCCTGAACGAAAAATGACACGATGATTAGTGAGCACAAAGTGGGTTCGACTCCACTTAAGGCCACGGGACAATAAACGAATCAAAGCAATTACAACGGCAGCTTGTACTGCACGCACGCAGACCGTCTCGAGCAGTCGCATTGCACTCGATGATTGCGCGTCAGAAATGTCATAGCTTTTTAGCCAAACAATCAACAGCGTGACGAGCGATATTGAAGGCTCTACAAATGTCCACCAATGAGGATGCAAGTCCAAAATTACATGCTCGTCATCATTGAGATATTTCGTAGAAAACGCCATGAATGCATCGTAATGTGCAGCGTGTTACACGGAACGCCTACAGTCTCTGCATGCTTCAGGACGACTTACTGCGTGGGCTCGACGCCCAACAGCACGAAGCAGTGATCACTGCACCGTCGTCCATTGTCGTACACGCAGGTGCGGGTTCCGGAAAAACACGAGTACTCACCCACCGCATCGCATACCGAGTTGCTACGGGCACTGCGCAACCTGAAAATATTTTGGCCATCACATTTACACGCGAGGCTGCTGGCGAAATGCGAAAGCGACTCACCAATCTCGGGGTTGATCGCAGTCATGGCGCAGGACCGACAGTAGGCACATTTCATGCCGTTGCACTCTCGCTCCTCCGTCAGCGCCTGATTGATTTGGGTCAACCCGTACCAAACATCGTGCACAATCGAACCGCGCTGGCAACCGCTGCAGCCGGCACTCACCGCATGGCTAGCCGACCACGAGAGTTACTTGCCGAAATCGATTGGGCTCATGCACGCATGATTGCTCCCGCCGACTACACACAAATGGTCAAGCGTCTGCAACGCACGCCACCTACAGCAGCACCAGAAATTGCCGAAATTTATAAGCAATACGAACAGCTTAAAGTGAAACGCCAGATCGTCGACTTAGACGACTTGCTTGCACGTGTCATTGCCGACATGCGCGCAGATGCTGGCTATGCAGAGGCTGTGCGTTTTCGATTCAAGCACTTGTTCGTAGACGAAGCCCAAGACATGAACCCGCTGCAGTACGCGCTATTCGAAGAGATTCGTGGTGGTCGCCCAGACGTATTCATTGTCGGTGACCCGCTGCAAGCCATCTATGGATGGAACGGTGCTGATCGCATGTTGTTCGACACACTTCCCGATGCACTCGGACACACAACAGTACTCAGCCTTCCAAACAACTATCGCTGCTCACCGCATATTGTGCATGCTGCACGTCATGTTGCTTTACAAACTGGTGAGGCATTCGAGATTGCAGCAGTGCGCGAAGACGGACTAGACATTCGAATTGCTGGTTTTGACGACGAACAGGAAGAAGCAGACGGCATCGCATCGTTGCTGTGGCAATATGCGCCAACAGCCGGTGCTCATCCGTGGCAATCATGTGCAGTTCTCGTTCGCACTAACACTCAACTCGTAGCCATTTCTAAAGCGCTCACTCGCGCCGGCATTCCCATTGGATCAACTCGCCAACCACAAGAGATCACTGCCGCGATTGCGCTTGCAGCACAGTCAACAAGCAGGCACAGCCTCACAACATGGTCTGCGGACATTCTTCACGAGTCAATTGACGAAGCAGAACGTACCGTCGCCGAAATGGTGCGGCAATTTGTGCAGCAAGATACAGTCGGCACGGTTGATGGTCGTGCCTTCAGCGCATGGGTTGCAGCAAATGCAACCACTCCTCATCCCAAGGCTGGTGTCGACCTGCTCTCGATGCACGGCGCCAAAGGCCGTGAGTGGGACTGCGTAGTTGTCGCTGGCGCAGAGGTTGGTCTCCTTCCCCATGGTTCCGCAACTTCAACCGATCAAAAACGTGAAGAAGTGCGACTTGCTTATGTTGCAATCACACGCGCCGCCCATCAACTATTTGTCACGTATGCTCGTAAGCGAAACACCCGCAACGCGGGCATAAGTCCCCTCTTGCAAGACATGCCAACATCAATTGACATGCCAGTTGCTGCCATGCCAACCTTCTCGCGCCTAGCTCGTCGTGCATCCAATGACCCAGATTTGTTGGACGACCTGACTACATGGCGTCGACACCTTGCGCGATCGTTATTTCAACAACCAACTGGCATCTGCAGCGATGAAGAACTCAAGAGGCTTGCAAGTGCGCAACCAGTAGGCCGCGAAATGACAATTGATGACTTGGCTGCCGTAATGGGAAAAAGCATGGCGCAACGGATTGCACCAGCGGTACTACCGCTCTTTAAACGTCACGCATCTCGCAACTGAGTCAGACGCTCAAAAATCTCTGGTCGCATTGACACAAAAATTCCAGTTGCCTCTGCGCACAGCGTTTCGCCATGATGCAGCGATGCCAACGTGATGATCTTGCGCTTTTCAGTAGAAACTACGTGCGCGCGAAACTCAAGTGGCTTATGCAACGGCGTCGGCGCGCGATAATCGATCGTTAAGTTCACTGTCATTCCTGGATTGCCCGTGGTCGACTGAGCTACACCACACACTTCGTCGAAATACGCAGCGATAACCCCGCCATGCACGCAGCCTGGAGGACCTTCGTACGCCGAACCAAACGTGACGCTGCCAACCACATTCACACGTCCATTTTCATCGGTTGAAGTAGTAACCGTCATTGGCATGGCAATCGGGTTTATCGCACCGATAATTGGGCTTCGGTCAAGAAAACTTGCACCCACGACAGAAACGATTTCTTCTATTTCATCACGAATCACTTGCGCTCGTTCTGAACGAACTTTTTTATCAGCCGTCATCGGAGATTGACGTACATGAAAACCCGCAAAATTATTTGGCTGGCTTGGGGTGTTATTAGACATGACTATTGATCTACAGCTCCATCACAACAGGAGCATGATCACTTGGCTTTTCACCTTTGCGAGCATTGCGGTCTACCACGGTCATTTTGGTGCGCTTGGCAACCGACTCACTGACGAGTAACAAATCAATTCGCATTCCATGATTTTTATGAAATCCGCCATCACGATAATCCCACCAAGAAAACAACTTTGGTTCAGGATGTTGATCGCGATATATATCGGTTAGTCCCCATGCACAGAGATCACTTAAGACTTCACGTTCTGGTGCGCTCACATGTGTCGAACCAACAAGAGCCTCCGGATCCCACACATCTATGTCGTCGGGAGCGATATTGAAGTCACCTGTCACGATCACATCACCCGCAGGTTTGGCAATACTGACCACATGTTGTTTTAATTGCTTCATCCAGCGCAGCTTGTATTGATAGTGATCATGCTCGAGCTCTCGACCATTGGGCACATAGACGCATACAACAGTGATGCCACCGCACTCGGCGCTAATAATTCGTGCTTCGCCATCGGGTTCACCAACGGCAAAATTGTTGATTACGTTGTCGAGACCAACTTTCGACAAAATAGCTACGCCGTTCCATTGTCCTTGACCGAAGTGTGCGGACTCATAACCCATTTCTTGAAATACAAGCGTTGGGAAAACCTCATCCTTCATCTTGGTTTCCTGAATGCACAAAACATCCGGCTTGTTTTCTTCTATCCATTGCTGCACGCGAGGCAGCCTGGCTTTTAATGAATTGACATTCCATGTAGCGATCAGCACCGCAACAAACTACTACGCAACTCTTATTTTTTCTTGGCGGGAGCCTTGCGTGTTGGCGCTGGAGCCGTGCGAGTTTGCACGGCGGCTGGGCGAGTTTGCACGGCGGCTGGGCGAGTTTGCACGGCGGCTGGGCGTGCTTGCACGGCAGCAGGTCGTTTCTTTGACTTCTTGACGGGGACAGCTTTTTTGACGGCAGTTACTGGGCCAACAATGCCCACGTCGATACTGCGCCGTGAAGCAGTGAAGCTCGACACAACGAGCGAAACCTGCTGACCGATTTTGACAAACTCGCGCGCACTACGAGGTGCTGGGTTGGCCATCAAGCGCAGCGGTAAATAGCCGAGTACGTCGCCAATGCGAACATAAACGCCATGCGCCGAGTAACTCTCGACAACTCCCTTGACCTTGCTGCCCAACTTATATTTTTCTACGAATTCCAAAAATGGTGCGAGCTCATTGACCGCAGTCGTTGGTTTTGTGCGTGCACTCGGTGCTTGCATGGCAGTAGATGTACTCGCAGCGGATGCAGCAGAAGATGTAGTAGCAGCTTTTGTTTTGGCAGCAAGTTTTATATTTGGCGGCGGCGTGCGTGGAATCGGCATTGGCCTGTTGGCTTCACGGCTCGCCTTCTTGACAGACTTTGTTGCAGACGGACGAACCGGCAAACGATCAATAAACACCCAACCAACTAGTGGAACCGGTTTGCCACCCATCAAACGACCACCATCAAACAGCCACGGGTGATCTTGATGAAATTCTTGATAGCTGTCGTTCGAAACGACTGTCGCTCCAATTTTTTTGGCAATGGTCAGCACAAAACCGTCACCACGCCCAACAGCTCCAGCAGGTGGTGAAACCAATTCGTTGTTGTCAATCGCGTCATTAAATTCGGCAACCTCGCGCTTGTCAATGCGATGGCCAAACGTGGCATCCACAACCACCGTCACCTTGGTGTCGGGGTATTCGTTCATAAATGAAAGCACGGCTTCGTGCAACTGCTTGAGGCTGGGCG
>JBIIAC010000060.1:0-6026 GCA_044240045.1 Ilumatobacteraceae bacterium | reverse complement strand
CGGTAAGAGCCTGAACAAGTGATGATTTGCCGTGGTCGACATGGCCAGCGGTGGCGATAATGCGCATGTGCAGTTACCGAACTGGCAGAGATTTAAGTGCCGCAATCAATTCGTCATCATCGTGCGCAAAACACGAACGCAAATCAAATACGGTGCTGCCATCAACGACACGCGCGATCACTGGCAATGGTCGATTGCGCAACACTGAAAGGTGATTGCCCTTAACCACAATGCCAATGGACGGCATTGATGCTCCAGGTGTGGACCCGGCACCTGGGAGTGCGGATGTTTCAACGAGTTTGCCAACGCCGGTTGTGTCGATGATATGTTGAGCGCGGGTGCGCAAAGTTTCTGTTGGCGTCGTGGCCATTGCCCAAAATGGAATATCGGTAGTTACTCGTTTGTCGAGGTAGGCAAGTGCCACATCTTGCAATGCAGATATCACGAGAGCACCTGGGCGCAACGCGCGCGCAAGTGGATGAGCATTGCACTGAGCAATGAGGTCTGCGTTGCCAGCAATGATGCCGCACTGCGGGCCACCCAAAAGTTTGTCGCCACTAAACGTGACAAGTGAAGCGCCTGCTTGCAACGCTTGCTTTGCTGCTGGCTCACCAGACAACCAACTTGGGGCGGGGCCATTCAGCCATGGGCAGGTTTCATCAATAAATCCAGAGCCGATGTCGGCAACAACCGGCACGCCAAGGGTGGCGAGTTGGCTGACCGGTGTCTCTTCGACAAAGCCATTGACACTGAAGTTGGATGGATGCACCTTAAGTAGAAGTGCAATATCGTTTTTCTTTGACTCTACTGCTCTCGCATAGTCACGCAAACGTGTGCGATTTGTTGTGCCTACATCGACAAGTCGGGCACCGCTTTGCTCGAGTACATCAGGGATACGAAACCCTCCACCGATCTCGACCGATTCGCCGCGCGACACCGCAACATCTCTTCCGTCTGCAAGTGCACCGAGCACGAGCATGATGGCTGCTGCATTGTTATTGACAACGAGTGCTGCCTCAGCTCCGCACATAGTGGCAATGAGTTTCCCGATAGAACTTTGACGCGAACCGCGTTCTCCTGTTGCAAGATCAAACTCGAGTGTTGATGCGCGAGCTTGTCGCGAAAAGTGAATAGGTGCCCGACCAAGATTGGTGTGGAGCAAGACACCTGTGGCATTGACAACGTCACGCAACAAACTGGTGTGAAATTCGGCGGCAAGTCGATCAGCATCGGCAGGATTGCCAGCTGCAATGGCTGATCTTGCACAATCCACAAGCACGGCATGGGGAAGGTCGTGGCGCACGGCCAAGTCACGCGCGAGGGCATCGACCGATGGTGGGCGCTGTGAGTCGTGTGGATTCACGTCTAGCAACCTACTGTCATATATATGAATGCCGACAGGTCAGAAGCAAAAACCGACTTTGACCCACTTTCTGTGCCCGTGCGCCCAGCCGCGACCGTGATGTTGGTGCGCGACCATCCAACAAATGGGCTTGAAGTTTTTATGTTGCAACGCACCTTGCAAGCCGTATTTGCGAAGGGCATGTACGTGTTTCCGGGCGGGCGAGTAGACGCAGTCGATAACGGCCACGAATTGGAAGCGGTATGCGATGGGTTGAATGATGCTGAGGCCAGTGCGCTGCTTGGTGTGCCAGCAGGGGGGCTTGGCTTTTGGGTAGCGGCTATTCGCGAATGTTTTGAAGAAGCCGGTGTGTTGCTTGCTCGGTCAAGTGAAAATAACGATGTTGTGCGATTTGACGACGAAGACAAGATTGATCGATTTAATGTTGCGCGACACGCAGTACATGACGGTACGTTGTCGCTCATTGATTTGTGCGCTCAAGAACAATTGCGCTTAGTTACTGACAACATTCATTATGTAAGCCACTGGATTACACCCGTTGGTGAGCCACGCAGGTTTGACACAAGGTTTTTTATTGCTCGAGCACCAGAAGCGCAAGAACCATTGCACGACGACAATGAAACGATCGCAAGTTTGTGGGTAACGCCAATCGAAGCACTGGCGATGCACAAGCGCGGTGAATTGGCGATGATTCCACCGACCACAAGCAACCTCGAGTTTTTGGTGCCACATGCAACTGCGGATGAGGCTTTGCAGGCATCAATGAAGATTGGCATGCCAACAACGATCTTGCCGCAAATAAAAACGAACGCAGATGGAAAAGTTATTGGCGTATCAATGCCAGGCGACGCCGACTATATAAATTAACGAGCGTAAATTAACGAGCGTAAATTAACGAGCGTAAATTAACGAACGCGAATTAGCTGCGTTTGCTGATTGCAATCTGCACGGCTTCTGGGTCGCGCGCAGTGCAGCCACCCATTTCGGTAACAGGAACTGTGGTGTTCATGAGATTGACCGCAATTGCAAGAAACGCCTGAGCCGCAGGACCAGTCGATGTCAACACAATTGGCTCTCCGATGTCGCCACCGTTAGCAACTGCTGACTCGATGGGAACTTGACCTAGTAATACAGCACCGATTTCGTCGGCAAGAGTTTGTCCGCCACCCTCACCAAAGAGTGGGTACGACTCGCCGTGTTCGCACGTGAATGCGCTCATGTTTTCGATCACACCAGCGACGCGCAAGAAACTACGCCTTGCCATATCGGCAGCACGGATTGCAACTTTTTGTGCAGACACCGAAGGCGTGGTGACGATGACAAGGTCTGTGCGCGGCAACATGCGCGCAAGACCCATCTGCACATCACCAGTACCCGGCGGCATGTCGATGAGCAGGTAATCGAGTTCGCCCCAGTGCACGTCATTGAGAAATTGTTCGACAGCTTTGGTGAGCATCAGCCCTCGCCACATCAACGCGGTGCTCTCGTCTTCGACGAGCATTCCTGTCGACACGACTTTGAGCAAACCTTTGCCAACTACGCGTTCGTTTGGAATCATGCGTGGCTTTTCGATGCCATCAATACGACGAGCTTCGAGGCGGTCGGAGATTCCGAGCATGCGTGGAATTGAAAAACCCCAAATGTCGGCGTCGAGTACGCCAACGGTGTGGCCAACACTTGCGAGTGCTGCCGCCAAGTTGACAGTGACAGAGCTTTTGCCGACACCGCCCTTGCCGCTGGCAATTGCCAAGATGCGTGTGTTGAGAGGAATCTGTGTGTCGGGCGCTTGTTCGCGAGCATTCCAACGCGCACGTGTCATCACTGCTGTGCGTTCGTCGGCTGTCATCTCGCCCCAGTCGATAGTCACTTTGGACACACCTGGATGCGTTTCGAGTCGTGACTCGATGTCTTTTTTAATCTGCACTCGCAATGGGCAACCCTTGATGGTGAGCTTCATAGCAATTGCTACGACGCCGTCGGCAGAAATTGATTCGACTGCTGCCATGCCCAAGTCGACGATGTTGTCGCCCAATTCGGGGTCCATTACCGCCTTCAGGCGCAAGGTGACTTCTGCAACGCTCGGCGGTGCTGCACCCGCGGTCTTTGGCTTGTTGCCAGTCATGGCTTAAACCTACCGTCAGGTCGCCAGTGAAAACTGAGCTATCACAGCCGTGACAGACAAGGCGGTGAACGGTAGTGTGATCTCGTCAGATTCATTAGTTTTTATAGTTACAAACGAGAAGCGAAAGAGGCTCCCATGATCACGGTTACCGAATCAGCCGCAAACAAGGTCAAGCAATTACTCGAAGCCGAAGGCGCAACCGATCTTGCACTTCGCGTTGCCGTTCGTCCCGGAGGTTGCTCAGGATTTTCGTACGAGATGTTTTTCGACGGCGATGTTGCTGCCGATGACGAGACAGTGACATTCGGAGAGATTCGCGTGATCGTTGATCCAGCTTCGTCACAACTTCTTGTTGGTGCAAGCCTCGACTACCAAGATGGTTTGCAAGATGCTGGTTTCAAGATCAACAATCCGAACGCAACTCGTTCATGTGGTTGTGGCAATAGCTTTTCCTGAAATTAGTTAGGGCTGCCTACTAGCAGCACAAGAATTCAGTTTGCTATAAACCGAGCGTTGCAATTGCCGCATTGATTTCGTCGGCGTCGAACACTGCATCAAATCGTTCAATGATTATTCCACTCGCATCAGTGATATAGATCGCTGGCTCATATTCCATCTTGAGCGCAACCACCGAGGGTGCAACCGTTGTTGCTTTGTCATCGGTATAGATCTCAGTGTGCAGAAATGTCATTGCATCACCAATTGAGTTTTGTACTGCAATCAGCGCTTCGAGTGCGGGAGAACATGTCCCGGTGCTGCAGTGTGCTGGTGTGCCAACCAAATATGCAATCGGTTTCTTTAACGCAAGTGCTTCGTTCAGAGTGATGTTGTGAAGTTGGCATGGCTCTGGTGTTCGAGTGCACACAGGTTCAACACCACGATGATCATCAAACGTCGGTGTGTCAAAACCAGGAAGTTGTGAACCAACAAGGGGAATTAACACTTCTGTCGCATTAAGCACTTGTATTGCTGCACCTTCTGCTGGTCCGCCATCAACTATCAATGTGTAGATACCCGGTTTGTCGACATCGACGCGAAATGGCCAATAGGGAATCGTAAGTCCGGTGTCGTGTCGGTCGGCAGACAACGACTCTGCAACAACCTCCTGTGTGTCGGCATTAATAAGTTTTGCGGTCAATGTGGTGGGCAGATCGAGGCCACTCTCGGTCGTGAGTAGTCCAGCTTGATTGGCAAGCGAAAATGGAAGCCGAACATTGCCAGGAACTAACACCTGAGGAAATCGCTGCACCAATTGCAGATCAGCCAAACCTAAAACGGAATCTATTGATGTTGAACTCGAACCATCAGAGCAACCCGCAAGCAATGAACTCACGCCAACAGTGCTCGCCGCGCCAATGACACCCAGTGATCCGGTAAAAAATGTGCGCCTCGAGATCATGGCTCAATAGTACGATTGAAGTATGGCCACAAACAAGAAAAAGACTGTGAAACAAACCGCAAAGAAGACTGCAAAAAAAGCTGTCAAAAAGTCTGCAAAAAAGCCAGTTGCAAAATCTGGTGCACCACTTGGCCCATATACGCCAGTGGTTCGTGCCGGTGACTGGGTGATTGTTTCTGGCCAACTCGGTGTGGTTGATGGCAAGATCGTTAAGGGTGGAGTCGCCGCGCAAACAGCACAAGCAATTGTCAACCTCAAGTCGCAACTCGCAAGCGCCGGTGTGACGATTAACGATGTCAAAAAGACTCTGTGTTTCTTGACAGACATGGACACATTCGGCACTTTCAACACCGCATATGTGGAGGGTTTTGTCACTAGTCGCCCTGCTCGCAGCACCATTGGTGTGGCGTCATTGCCATTTGGCGGAGCAGTAGAAATTGAAGCCTGGGCTTTCAAGCCGCTACGGTAATTGACATGCTTGGCGCAATTATCCTCGTTATTGCATTGCTCTCATTTCCAATTGTTGTGGGTCTTTCGACCGCAGGAATCGCAGCATTGCTCGGCTACTTTCTGCAGCGCGATGGAGACATCCGTAACGCCGGCAGCGAACTTGTCGAGTTAAACAACTGAACTCAACAGCCGATCTCGTTGTTCGCAACGCAACACTCGTTGCAACCGTAGACAATGCTCGAAGGGAAATACCTGGTGGCTGGGTTGCAATCACCAACGGATTAATTTCTGGTGTTGGGGCTTCAGGTTCTGAGCCGCAAGCAACTCGCGTCATTGATGCAACTGATTGCCTCGTTACACCTGGCCTCGTCAATACACATCACCACATGTATCAAAACCTCACGCGTGCATTCCCGCCGATGACAAATGCTGCATTGTTTGGTTGGTTGCAAACTTTGTACCCACTGTGGAGCACTCTCGACGAAGAAGCTGCCAATGTTTCGGCATGGGTTGGGCTTGCAGAGTTGGCGCTGTCGGGTTGCACAACTTCGACCGACCACTTGTATGTGCACCCTGCTGGAGGTGGTGACTTATTGACGGCCGAGATCATGGCGGCAAAAGATTTGGGGATGCGCTTTCATCCAACGCGCGGGTCAATGTCGTTGTCGCAAAAAGATGGTGGTTTGCCACCA
>JBIIAC010000009.1:0-19260 GCA_044240045.1 Ilumatobacteraceae bacterium | reverse complement strand
TGCATGGTCTTGCTTCGAGTGTTGATACCAAGCCGCACAAATTGCTTCGTACGCTGGTGCGCTCTTACCGCACCGTTTCAGCCTTACCTGTGACGACAACCTTGCGGTCATTGCCCATCGGCGGTTTATTCTCTGTTGCACCATTCGTCAAGTCGCCCCGACCTGGCTCTCGCCAGCACTCTGTCCTGTGAAGCCCCGACTTTCCTCAGCTAAACATTGCAAGCAATATCTAGCCGCGATCATCCGAACGACTCACCGTCGAAATTGAGTCTACGGGCGAGAAAAAAGTTGTTGCTTTGCTACCAGCTGGAGTGAGTAGTCGCTAGCAGGAGATCGCGTCGTAGACGAGACCATTCAAGCTTGGTGTCTCCAAAGAAAGGCTTGTTTTTGAGCCTTCTGAGTTTGGCGTTCCAATCGAAATCTGAATTATGGAAAGGCTTCCAAATGCCGATGGCACTGAAGCAATCTTTGCTTTACCGGTCGCTTCATCGGTGCTCGGTCCAACTGCCATGTAGCCAGGGTTGAGGACTTGTGCGAGCACAACTGCGTGACGAGCCTCGTCTTGGCCAACGCGCATTGCACTTCCGCGAAGACTTGGTTCTGCCAACAATGCGACGATGCCTTGGTAAGTCTGGGTGGCCAAGTTCTCTAAAGCATGTGCAAGGGTCACTGCGTCTCGTGCGGCATCTGTATTACCGTCAGCGGTGATCAACTTGAGTGCCGGCTCAACGTAGAGATTATTTATACGAGTATTGGCGCATTCATGTGCCTTGCCGCCACTACTGACAACAAGAGCGTTGATTGCGTCCGCATGGCTGACGTGATCATCACGGAATCGCTTGATTGCATCCCTCAGCGAAGCAAAATCACCTGTAAGGAGTCCACCATCGAGCACCTTGTTGTAGGTATCGATTGCGTTGTATTCAAGAGATGCTGCTGTGCGCAACAAAACGGTGTCTGAAATGACAACTTCGCCTAATGCAGTTGTTGGGGGTACTGTGCCTGCACTTGCAATATTTGGGCTCGCTGTAACGCCAGGTTGCGCGCCACATGCTGCAAGGAAAGTTATGCCGGCGATTGAGAGACCGCTCATCTTGAGTAGCTCTCGGCGAGTCAAATTGTTGAAGTCGTTCATGATGCCACCGTCGTCTCTGTTGTCAATGTCGCAGGAGCTGCATTTGGGGCGAGTGAACTTGCTGCGCTGTTTAATGCGCTAGCGAGATCTGCAGTTGGAAGAGTGCCGAATACCGCGGCTTGGCGCGCTTCGACTGTGATGATTGAGGCAACAAGCGTTGCGCCGTCCAACCCTTCAAGACTTGACAGGATGTCGATATGTGTTGCGACCATCGTGTTTTCCACCGACTGTAAGACGCGGTTCATTGCTTGAGCGGAAACCAATTGTCCGGCATAGGTCGAAAACAGTGCTTCGTTGCGAGTATTAGTTGCTGCTTTACCGAGCAAACCATTGAGCGACTGGGCGTAAGACTTGTGATGTTCAGAGAACATTTCCAGCATTGTTTTTTCGTCAGCCGAGAGCATTCCAGAATTAATGGCTTTGACGTAAAGATCGTGCACTGACAATTCTGCTGACAGGGCAAAGTCCAGCAATTGCTTATCGGCGCTTGTTGGCATTTTTGGTGGCGCTGGTTGCGCAGATGTAGTTGTCACTCGTGCTTCCTTTTTTCTTGGGGCGATAACAATCTAGAAGTCAAGCCCCGATAGTTCGGGTATCCAACCACCTGCTCGTTCGACGGCTTGATTCCACTGGCTTCTATTGAGTACTGAATTGGGCTCTACGGTTGAGGCTGCTTTCCATGTGGAACAGGCTTCTTCAAGCGATTTCCAGGTACCAACAGCTACACCCGCTAAAAATGCTGCCCCTAGCGTGGTGGCCTCGGTGACGGGAGACACTTCTACAGGACGCTGTGATGCATTGGCGAGCGCCTGAACAAACGTTGGGTTTTTGCTCATTCCGCCGTCAATGCGCAATGTTTCAATTGGCAAACCAGAGTCGGCAATGGTTGCTTCCATGAGGTCGGCTCCACGATGGGCAATACCTTCGAGTACGGCACGAACAACATGTGCGCGCGTAGTTCCACGCGTGATTCCGATCAGGGTTCCACGTGCCCCGTAGTCCCACTTGGGCGTACCAAGTCCAAGGAGTGCGGGAACATAGACAACGCCCTCTGTTGTTTCAACTTGTGATGCGACGTCATGACTTTGTTCCGGCGTGTCAATGAGTTGCATGTCGCTGCACAACCACTCGATATTCGTGCCGGCAGAAAGCATGATTGCTTCTGCTCCCCAAGTAATTCCCGTTGCATCGCTAAATGCGACAATCGGAAATGTGCCGCCACTTGAGCGACGATTCTCGGTCGGCGCGGAAGTGCCGGTGACAGTGTCGAGCATGCCTCCCGTGCCAAACGTAATTTTGGTTTTGCCAGGTGTGATACAACCTTGGCCAACGAGAGAACCTTGTTGATCGCCAACCAAACTTGCAATTGGTGGAGAACCAGGTAGTGCGGTTGCATTGCCAACTACGCCCGAAGAACGCACGATCGTTGGCATCATCTCAATATCGATACCGAATATGTCGAGTATGCGTGGTGACCACGTTTGGTCTTGCAGTGTCCATAGACCGGTCACTGCTGCATTGGTGTCGTCGGTAACGAACAGTTCACCTTTGGAAAGCACAAACGCGGCCCATGTGTCCACTGTTCCAATGCAGATCTTTGCTGCTGACGGAATCGAATAGTTCTTGAGCATCCAAGAGGCCTTCGTCGCAGTTTGGTTTGGGGCCAAATACAAGCCATGTTCTGCGCGCGCGGTAATGCACTCGATGACAGTGCGCAAATCTTGCCAACCGAGCGCAGGCCCAATAGGAATCCCTGTGTTCTTGTCCCAGGCAATGGCAGATGCGCGCTGGTTGGTGATACCAACTGCGTCAACTTTTCCTGCTGCGCCGAGCGACGCATTGGCAACTCGCAACACTGCGTCACGCATGGCAGTTGCGTCAAACTCAACAAGACCTGGAACAGGGGAACTTGGCGCAAGAGGTTCGTAGAAGAGATGATCAACGTTTCCTGTTGAACGCACAACTGCTGCGCGCAGCCCACTGGTGCCAACGTCAATAACGAGGATGCTCACGGCCAGACCGATTTTCGTTTGGATGCATCGGAGTCAGGATTGAGCCCAAGTTTTCCTGGGTTGAAAATATTGCGTGGGTCAAGTGTGTTCTTGATCGACTGCAATATTTCCATTCCGGTGCCAAGCGACTCGGGTAAAAAGCGTCCGCGATTAAGACCAACACCGTGATGATGAGAAACATTTGCACCACTTTCTAAAGCAGCGCGTTGGCATGCATTCCAAAGTTGCACATATCGCTGTTCATATTCGGGCGTTGGTCTTGCGGCGAATGTGAAATAGAGGCATGCGCCATCGAGGTAGCTATGCGATAAGTGGCATGTAGCGCTCACAGCACCCTCAACTGCCATTAGTGAGGCACGAACATTTGTAAATATCGCTTCGAGCGAACTCCATTGAGCTGCAACTTCCATCGTGTCGACAATGAAACCTCGACGAGTTGCTTCTTGTAACCCGCTCGTGTTGTTGCGGTGATGCATCCACTTTTCAACAAGTTCGACATCACCAATCTGAGCAGAATTGGCGATTGCGGCATCGTGGACTATTGAGAGTGTTGCTGCAACGATGCGTTCGTCGCCTTCGTCGAGCACAAGCAGTGTGCATTGCTTGCCGTCGGTGCCGTGAGATCGTTTTGATTCGTCGGCATCATATAAACGCAACACTGCTGGAGTAGCGCCGTGTTGTACCGCTGTTCGACAGGTGTTTATCCCATCAATAAACGATGGGAAAAGGTAAGCGGCGCGTTGTTGAGTGGTTGGCAACGGGTGAGAGCGCAACCAAACACGTGTGATTACTCCGAGCGTTCCTTCGCTACCAACGAAGAGCGAAGTGAGATCCGGACCGTTAGCTCCTGCGGGTTCGGTGCCGGTGTAAACCACTGTGCCGTTCGCCAGCACAACTTCAAGGCCAACGACCATGTCTTCGATTTTCCCGTAGCGCGTCGAATATTGACCTGCGCCTCGACATGCAACCCAACCGCCAACGGTCGAGATGTCGAATGACTGCGGGAAGTGTCCAACAGTCACACCGTGTTTCTCGCGTAATTCGTCTTCGAAATCTGGACCAAACATGCCGGGTAAAACTTCGACTACTCCCGACACCTTGTCCACACTGATGATGCTCGCGAGCAAACAAGTATCAAGCACTACGCCGCTATAAACAGGAATTGCTGCACCACATACACCGCTGCGCCCAGCGGAGACAGTAAGTGGAATCCGATTTTCGTTGCACAGTTTGACGATGGAAACAACTTGCTCGGAGGTCGAGGGTCGACAAACTGCGTGTGGTTTGCGTGGAGTTTTTCCCTGCAATGCCCAATGCATTGCAAGAGGCCACCAGTCGCGACCGTGGTCGGCCAAATCTTGATCCTCGGTTGACGTTGCGCAAATTTTTGCAAGTTGCTCAATCAGGCTGGGCGAGAGAGTCTCAGTTGCTTCATTGAAGCGCTCTTGGATCGGAGAGGTTTGACCCACAAACTCAATTGGATCTGTCGCTTGTGTCATCACGCCTCAATCAGTTGTTTAGTCGTTGTTCGTTGGGGGATTGACTGTAGTTGACTGAACGAATTCGGCTTCGCTGACCATCGCGGCATCGAGCTCTCGAGCGCACGATTCAACGAATTCATCTACTTGGTGAGCGATATCTGTCAAAGACCACTTCAGTTCGGGTGCGATCAACTCGGCAACGCTGCGCGCACTTGCAAGGGTCGCTGGTCGATTGATGATGCGTGCGCGTGTTCGACGAGTGAGCACGTCATCAAGTGTTCGGGCCATTTCGTTGCGCACGGCAAAGATTGCTTCAGCCTTGAGGTACGAGAGTCCCGCGATGAGTGGTTCGCCCAAGCGACTGTCTTGTGTAATGAGCGTTTTTACTTCCGTGAGCTCACTTCCAAATCGCTCTGCAAGACCAGCATCACTTCCGCGAAGCATTGATGGACGAAACCCGTTGGCACCGATGAACGCAAGGCGTTTTGTGCGGCATCGGGCATTGTTGCCAAGTTGTTTGCATGCTGCATCGACTGCATGCTCTGCCATCTTGCGGTATGTGGTGAGTTTGCCACCGGTGATCGAAATCATTCCGGCGTCAGAAATGCGGACCTGATGTTTGCGGGAGAGGTCACTCGTTTTGCCCTTCGCGGTCGTGCCGTCGATGTTGCGTACAAGTGGACGCAGACCCGACCATACTGCAGTGATGTCATCGCGCGTAATATTGGTGTTGATCGCGGCATTGAGCGCAGTGAGGACGTAGTCAATGTCATCCTTTGAACACTGCGACTCGTCGACTCCACCCACAAAGTCCGTGTCGGTTGTGCCTACGTAGGTGTATTGGTATGTACCGTCGTGATTCGATATCCATGGAACAACAAAAAGACTTCGCTTGTCGACTTTGACAGGGATGACAACGGCGATGTCATTGCGGACCATTTTCCAAGGCAATGTGATGTGGATTCCTTTTGCGGGACGAATGCTGTTTGGGTGCGTGCCTTCGTCGGTCTCGCGTACGTTGTCGGCCCAAACTCCGGCGGCATTGATTACGCAACGTGCTTGTATCTCAAAGGGCTCACTGCCGAGTGGGTGAACGAGTGCGCCACTGACTTTTCCAGAATCGTCGTGCAAGATCTTGGCAACCGGACACTGGTTGGCAACTACCGCACCGTGTTGTGCAGCGGTACGCGCAACTGTTACGCAGAGTCGTGCATCATCGGCCGCTGCGTCGTAATACAAATACGCCGACGACATCCTGTCTGTATTGATAGTGGGCAAGTGCGTATTTGCCTGGGCGGCCTTGAGGCGCTTATGCAATTTGCCGATTCGCCATCCACCTGTGACGTCATACATCCACAATGCGCTACCAAGAGCTCGCGCAATCTTTTTTGAAATAACTCCGTCTCGAGAAAGTATCGGAATCATGAAGGGCAAGATCTGAACGAGATGGGGTGCATTGCGCCGTAAGCGTTGACGCTCGTGCAGCGCTTCGTACACCAAACCAACTTCGCCTTGTTGCAAATAGCGCAAGCCTCCGTGTATGAGTTTGCTGCTTTTTGAGGATGTACCTGACGCAAAGTCTTCGCGCTCTACAAGGGCAGTTCGGAGTCCTCGAGAGGCGGCATCGAGCGCAACCCCAACACCAGTAATGCCTCCACCCACAACCAGCACATCAAACTTCTCGGTGCGCAATCGTTCCAAATTGAGTTGTCGGTCGAAGTTCACGGCGAAAGCCTAAATCAATGAGACTCAATGCCTGCTACCCAAATGGCTTGGGCAGGCCGAAATTGCCATAAGTCACAATTATTGTTAGTTAGCAATACTTGCAAATTAGATCTTGTGTGGATTATTGTTACTCCATGCATTCACCAGCCGAGTTGGCCACTCAGTTTCGTTCGATGGGGCGCAAGCTCACTCCACAACGACAGCTGATTTTCTCATTGTTGCATAATAATGAAACTCATCCAACCGCAGAGAACCTTTACGGAATTGCAAGCGCTCAGATGCCTGGAATTTCACTTCGCACGGTGTATCAAACGCTGAATGAACTCGCCGAAATGGGCGAGCTCCAATTGATTGATCTAGGCGAGGGCGGCATGCGGTTTGACCCCAATGTCGATGATCATCATCATGCTGTTTGCAGCGTGTGTGGCAAGATCCGCGACGTACATGTAAAAGGTGCTGCCGCGCTCAAGCCAAATGATTCAAGCGACTTCATGGTCTCTGACGTAGGCGTTGTGTTCAGAGGCAAGTGCTCAGAATGCGAGTCACGCACCGTAAAAAGATCTCCTGTTCTGCAGGCGAAAGTAAGCAAGAAATAGAAATAGAGAAATACGAATAAAACCCCAACAACAAAACAGAAAGCGAGAAACATCATGGCCGGATTGAATGGCACAAAAACACATGAGAATCTCAAGGAAGCGTTTGCTGGCGAGAGCCAAGCCAACCGCCGCTACTTGTGGTTCGCACAGAAAGCAGACATCGAAGGTCTTCCAGACGTTGCATCGTTGTTTAAGAACGTTGCAGACGGCGAGACCGGTCACGCACACGGACACCTTGAGTACCTCGCCGAAGTTGGCGACCCTGCTTCTGGTGAGCCAATTGGTGACACCGAGCAAAACCTGAAGGCGTCAATCGCTGGTGAGACCTACGAGTACACACAGATGTACCCAGGCTTCGCTAAGACTGCACGCGATGAAGGCTTTTCGGAAATCGCCGAATGGTTCGAGACACTTGCACGCGCCGAGAAGAGTCACGCTGGTCGTTTCTCTGATGGACTCAAGAGCCTCGCTTAATTAATTCAGTACTGTTCGCGGCGAGTGGCTGTGTGTTCCAACGCACAGCCACTCAACGCAAGTCAATCAATCTAAGTTTCTCAAGTTTTTTGAAAGCCTCTCAATGACAATCACATACGATCCAAAACACCCGATGTACCTCGACGAGGCAGATACCCGTCACGAGCTCGAGCGTGTATACGACCTCTGTCATGGATGTCGTTTGTGTTTCAAATTTTGTCCTTCATTCCCAACACTTTTTTCTTATATCGACGTTCACGATGATCAAGACGCGGGCAAGATGACACCTGCTCAGCAGGACCACGTGATCGATGAATGTTTCCAATGCAAGCTTTGTTACATCAACTGCCCGTATACGCCGAACCAACACGAATGGGCGCTGGACTTTCCGCGACTCATGCTTCGCGCTGACGCGATGCGTCGCGAAAATGGACAAATGTCGGTACGCAACAAACTGACAACAGCGGTAATGGGTCGTACTGATGCGATTGGCAAAGTGGCCACGTCGATGGGCGTAGTGACCAACCTCGTTATGGGTGCAAAACCTGGCTCTGTGGTTCGCAAGATTGTGGAAAAGACAGCGGGAATCTCGAGTGTTCGAGTATTGCCACCGTTTGCGCGGAGTCGTTTTTCAACTTGGTTTAAGAATCGCCCGAAGACAACGATGCTAAATCGTCAAGGCAAGGTTGCACTGTTCCCAACTTGCTTGGTCGAGTACCAGGATCCGGCAATTGGTCAAGATCTCATCAAGGTGTACGAGCGAAACGGTGTCGAGTGTTCACTCGTGGGAGATGTGGCTTGCTGTGGTGCGCCGTTCTTGCACAGTGGTGATGTCGACAGCTTTACCAGAGTTGCAAAAAACAACGTCAAGATGTTGGCAGATGAAGTGCGCGCTGGCAATGAGATTGTCGTGCCACAGCCAACATGTGGATATGTCTTGAAGAAGGACTATCTCGACTACGTAGGTGGAGCCGACGCAACGCTTGTTGCCGAGAACACGTATGACGCGGCCGAGTATCTGATCCGATTGCACAAAACTGAGGGCAAATCACTGGATCTCAATTTCACCGGAGAAATTCCTGAGACAATTACGTATCACACGCCGTGTCACTTGCGTGCACAAAACATTGGACTCAAGAGCCGAGATTTGATGAAGCTCACTGGTGCAAAAATCAAACTTGTACAGCAGTGCAGTGGTATCGATGGAATGTGGGGTCTGCGTGCAGAAAATGCACACTTGTCGATTCCGATCGCCGAAAAGTTGGGTCAAATGATCAACGATGCGCAGGGAGACGTAGTGACAGGTGACTGCCATCTCGCCAACACCGCAATTAACGAACAAACAGGAAAACAAGCCGTTCACCCGCTTCAAGTTGTTGCGCGTGCCTACGGTATTCAACCAGAGGAGAAGTAAAAATGATGACAACATCCCGCAAGCTGCAATTAACCGACATATTGGACCTTCGTGAGTACGAGCGCGTTCGCGATGAGCGTCGAGAAGAGATCATCGAGCTCAAGCGTCGACGTCGAGTACAACTTGGAACTGTGGTGACATTGATGTTTGAGAACCGAGCAACAATGCAGTCACAAATTCATGAAATGATGCGTGCCGAAAAAGTCGTTCGTGATGAACAGATCCTCGAGGAATTGCACGCTTATAACCCGTTGATTCCGGAAGCAGGGCAACTCTCGGCCACCTTGTTTATTGAACTCACAACACCAGAGCAGATGCTCGAGTGGCTGCCAAAGCTCGTCAACATTGAGAGTTCAATTGTGTTCAAGTTGAGCGATGGTTCAACTGTCACGGCAATTACCGAAGAGGGTCATGCCGAAACCTTGACACGCGACAACGTGACTGCAGCAGTTCACTACATCCGTTTTGAATTTACACCGCAACAAGTTGAAGCATTCTCTACTGGCGATGTTGAGATTCTTTGCGTGCATCCTGCCTATATTGAGGTCGCTAATTTGCCCCAGTTTGTTATCGACGAATTGCTTACTGATCTTCGCGATTAATTTATAGGGGCACCTCTGACCCATATCTATTAAAGGTATTGCCCAGGATTATGGCCATTTCCGATTGGCATGAACGCGTCTTTGGGTTCTACAGTCATGCCTAGGAAAATTGTGCCCAGTGGTGGGTGCATGGGGGGCCTGAATGTCGGTAGCAGATGTGGTTTGGAGATCAAAGGGTGCTTGCCAAGGGCTAGACGCCGAGATTTTCTATCCAGACAATGAAGATCACGCAGACTTTGCTATTTCAGTGTGTTCTCAGTGCGAGGTTCGCATAGCGTGTTTGGACTATGCGCTTGATAATCGTGAACAGCAGGGAATCTGGGGTGCAACCACAGCCCGCGACAGACGGCGTATGTTGCGCCAGCGTAAACAAACCGCATAACGAGGTCGCGCGATGAGCGCAATAGATCGCATTGGTGGATGGTCGCAATTGTTGTCGACGTTATTGCGTGGCGAAGCCTTGCCAGCCAACGATGCGCAAGTTGCAATGAATGCTGTTTTGCTTGGAGAAGCCTCTTCTGCTCAGATAGCCGCATTCGTGATGGCACTTCGTTCGAAGGGTGAGACCGCAGAGGAACTGCAGGGAATGTTGGCTGCGGTGTTGGAAGCATCAGAGCCGGTTCCGCTGGATGCAAAATTTTCCACGCATGCAATTGACATTGTTGGCACTGGAGGCGATAAATCGCATTCGGTCAACATTTCGACCATGGCAGCCTTTGTGGTTGCAGGCGCAGGAGTACCAGTATGCAAGCACGGCAACCGAGCAGCATCTTCGCAGTGTGGAACTGCAGATGTACTTGAGGCTTTGGGAGTCAAGATTGATTTGGATGGTGAGGGAGTTGCACGGTGTGTCGAACAGGCGGGCATGGGTTTTTGCTTTGCACCAAAATTTCATCCAGCGTTCCGACACGCTGGGCCAACGAGAAAAGAACTAGGTGTTCCAACTGCATTCAACTTGCTCGGTCCTATGGCTAACCCAGCGCAGGTTTCCTACATGGTGGTTGGCGTGGGAGACCCGGGCATGGCACACAAAATGGCACACGCAATTGCAGGCCGTGGAGTGCAACGGGCATGGGTAGTGCACGGTCATGGTGGTCTCGATGAGTTGTCGCTGAGCGGAGACTGCCCAGTCGTCATGATCGATCATGGAACTGTTTCGGAATTTGTATTGAATGCGAAAGATTTTGGACTTCAGCCTGCTGACGTCACTGCGGTTCGTGGAGGAGACCCTGCGCATAACGCGCAAGTTATTCGCGACACGTTTGGCGGTACCCGCGGTGCGATTCGTGACATTGTGGTGTTTAATGCCGCAGCAGGTTTGGTGGTTGCCGGTGTTGCTTCGCACATGGCAGACGGCATTGAGCGAGCGCAAGCAAGTATTGATTCAGGCGCCGCAAATAATGTTGTCGATGCGCTCATCAAAATTAGTAACTCAGTGGCAAAATAGTTTGCTATGACGTCGCAATCATTCTTCGTTCGTGTGCCTGGGAGCTCGGCCAATCTTGGTCCGGGTTTCGATGCGCTCGGCATGGCGCTGTCGGTGCATCTTGAAATGGGCCCCGTAATCAACGGAGGGTTTCCATCTAGTGCGAAAAAGATCGACGAGTATCACCCGGGTCATGTTGCGTTCCGTAGTTATGGTGGCGTTGGAGACTTGTGGGTTCGTTCAAAGATTCCAATGGGTCGGGGTCTTGGATTTAGTGGCGCCGCTCGAGTGGCCGGTGTCGTTGCAGCTCATGCGCAAAAGAATGGCTTGAGCAATGAAGCGTTGCTGAATGCGCGTAAAGATCTGCTTCATGCGAGTACGCAACTTGAAGGACATCCAGACAATGTTGCGGCTTCGCTAGTTGGCGGTGTGACAGCAAGTGCGTCTGGTGAAGTTGTGCGTCTGCCTCTCGCACTGGATCCAATTATTCTCGCATGGGTTCCAGAAACTCAGACGAGTACCGAGAAATCTCGTACTGCAATCGCTGCAACCTTGCCGCTTAGTGATGCGGTTCTGAATATCGGACATACCGCTTTGCTCATGGGTGCTCTTGCAAGTGGTGATATTGCGGTTTTGCGTGTCGCAACTCAAGATCGAATTCATCAAGACATTCGATTGGCAAATGCACCAGGTTCAAAAGCTGCTCTCGATGCAGCATTGAGCACTGATGCTTGGTGCGCTTGGTTGTCTGGTTCTGGACCGACAGTCGCGGTCATGTGTGCCAGATCAGATGCAAAGCAAATTGCTTCTCAATTGCCCAAAAATGGCGATGTGCTTGAGTTGTCTATTGATCAACTCGGCGCAGTAATTATCTAGAGGTTCGGGTCGACAAGAACTCGTCCTTGCATCTTTCCCGCGAGAATATTTTCCAGTTGCTGCGGTAGCTCGGCAAGCCCAGCGACTTGTGCTTTTTCTGTGTCTAGCCAGGATGGACGAAGGTCAGTTGCAATACGGGTCCACATTGCACGGCGAAGCGCGATAGGTGTTTGCACACTGTCGATGCCGAGCAGATTTACGCCTCGCAGAATAAATGGAAGAACAGTGGTTGCTAATCCGTTGCCTCCAGTGAGTCCGCTTGCCGCAACCGATGCTCCATAGTTGAGAGTGCGCAATACGTAAGCGAGTGTCGCACCGCCAACACAGTCAACTGATCCTGCCCAACGCTCTCGCTCAAGAGGCTTTGCAGATTCGGCACTTGTCTCTTCACGCAAAATGATGTCACTGGCTCCAATCGATTTCAGCCAATCGCTTGAGGCTGCTTTGCCTGTAGACGCAACAACTTCGTAGCCCCGCGCCGCCAACATGCCAACCGCAACTGAACCAACACCACCTGTTGCACCAGTAACCAAGACCGGGCCAGAGCCAACAGTCAAACCAGCACGCTCCAGTGCATCAACAGAAAGCGCGGCGGTAAATCCAGCAGTTCCGATCATCATTGCTGTGCGGGTGGTCATACCTTCAGGCAGGGCAACCAACCATTGCGCCGGTATTCGAGCAAGAGCGCTGTATCCACCATTGTGTGCAACGCCGATGTCGTAACCGTGAGCGATTACTTGACTACCGACAGCAAATTCGGGATTCGACGACTCGAGAACTGTTCCCGCTAGATCTACTCCCGCAATCAGAGGATCGATACGTGCAACGCGTCCTTTTTCGCTTGTAGCGAGACCATCTTTGTAGTTGATGCATGAGTACTCCACGGCAATTAATACATCGCCCTCACCAAGGTCGTCAACTGACACGTCGGTGATCTGTTGTGTCCACACGTCGTTGACTTTGCCGACGGTAAATGCACGGGATGTCGTTGGGTTGCTCATGTGGGGGTGCTTTCTGGTGGTGGGCTTGTTCTGAAGGAACAGTGTAAGCGGGGAAGATGAGGCGACATAACCGTGTAACACCCTTAGAGCAAACTTCACTTTGTACGTAGTTGGCGTACACATGCAGGTGAACCGAGGAGACCATCATGAGTGAAACCAACCAATCCCAACAGCCACTGATCATTAGTTGCGATACCTGTGTCATGCAAAAGACACCTGCATGCGACGACTGTTTGATGTCTTTTTTGTGCGGAGATCCGCATGAAACAGCGGTGGTGTTTGATCTTGCCGAACAGCGGGCAGTCCGTCTGCTCGCAAATGCCGGAATGGTGCCTACGCTTCGGCATCGTGCGGTTATCTAAAAAATCAACAAAGATCAACTTGGTTGATCACGCTTCACGCGTGGCCTACACCGAGCATGTGCTGTCTATTGGCACGGCTGGCGGTTTGGATCGTGTCGGTGTTGCACCTGCACTAGTGATGGATCGAGCACATCGGGCACTTGTCGATCGCAAGGCGGCTGGATTGCACGACACGATGCAGTTCACGTATCGCAATCCTGCACGATCAACTGATCCTCAGTCGGCGGTCGCTGATGCCAAATCAATGATTGTTGGTGCGTACTCGTATGCATCACCGCTGCCAGATCCAGAAGTTCAGCCGAGTGCACGCGTTGCGCGATACGCGTGGACCGAATATTACGAGTCACTCAAAGTCGGATTATTTGCGATGCGCGATGCACTACGTAGTGACGGCTTCAAGGCCGTTGTGTTTGCCGACGACAACTCGATGGTCGATAGAGAGGCTGCGTACTTGGCAGGTCTCGGTTGGTTTGGAAAAAACGCGAACGTACTTATTGAAGGGGCTGGAAGTTTTTTTGTGTTAGGAAGCGTGATCACGACCGCGCCGTTGATCATTAATGAAATACCAGTTGCCGATGGTTGTGGCGCGTGTCGACGATGCATCGATGCTTGTCCGACAGGCGCGATCATCGAGCCTGGCACCGTTGATGCTGCGAAGTGTCTTGCATGGCTTATTCAGAAACCCGGAGTGTTTGATCGTAGGTATCGAGAAGCTTTGGGCGACCGACTTTATGGTTGCGACGATTGCCAAGAAGTATGTCCACCAACAAATCGGTTAAGTTTGTCTAAACCACTTCGTGATGATGCGCGGCCATGGCTCGACGTGCTCGAGTTGCTCGACATGGAAGATGAAACATTGCTTGCCCATGTAGACCAGTGGTATATCGCCGAGCGCAATCCAGACTGGGTGAGGCGCAATGCGTTACTCGTGCTGGGCAATATCGGTGAGAGCACTGACAAGAGAGTTGTGGGCACAATTTCTCGCTATCTCGAACACCCAGACCCAATGCTGAGAGCCCATGCGGTGTGGTCGGCTGCAAGGCTTAACTTATTCAGTCTTATTCCGATGCACGACACCGCGCCATTGGTAGCTGACGAATTGCATAATTTGCCGTTAGCTCGCAAGTAAGGCATCTAGATTGGCTATTGCTTCACCATGAAACATTTACTTGTCACCAATGATTTCCCGCCAAAAATTGGCGGAATCCAAAATCTGTTGTGGGAGTGGTGGAGACGGTTGCCGCCTGACTCTTTTGCAGTGTTGACATCGCCACATCCTGGTTCCGAAAGTTTTGATGCCGCACAGGCCTACGAGATCAAAAGAGTGCGTGAGCCTTGGTTGTTGCCGCATCCGTTGATGGTGAGGCGAATCAACCAAATGGCTAGAGAATTTGGCGCAGACTTCGTGGTGCTTGATCCCGCGGTTCCTCTTGGCATTGTGGGGCCAAGACTCGAGTTGCCTTACATGGTTGTGTTGCACGGTGCGGAAGTAACAGTGCCAGGAAGATTGCCATTGTCAAAATTTGTATTGTCCCGCGTACTAAAAAATGCAATTCACATCATCGCTGCTGGTGAGTATCCGGCTGCAGAAGCTCGCCGAGCTGGTGGAAACTCTTTACCGATCACAGTGATTCCTCCTGGCGTTGATACTCAAAGATTTCGGCCGTTGAGTGATCAAGAACGTATCTCTTCTCGTCGCGAGTTTGGTGTGAGCGACGATGCCGAGCTGATCGTAGGTGTTAGTCGTTTGGTGCCACGCAAAGGTTTCGACACACTGATCGAAGTTGCTGCGGCACTTCGCGTCAGTCGGCCTCGTTTGCAAGTACTAATTGGTGGTGGTGGTCGTGATGCGAAAAGATTGCAAAAACTTATTGACAAAGTCGGTGCGCCTGTTCGCATGCTTGGACGCGTGAGCGATGAACAGTTGCCGCGTTTGTATGGATGTGCAGATGTTTCGGCAATGTTGTGTAGATCTAGGTGGGGTGGGCTTGAACAAGAAGGCTTCGGTATCGTGTTTTCGGAAGCCGCATCGTGCGGGGTGCCACAAATCGCGGGCAAGAGCGGTGGCGCAGCAGATGCAGTGTTGGATGGTCTCACTGGCAAAGTTGTGCAAAAACCGAGCGATGTCGCCGAAGTGTCAACCTCGGTATCTCAACTACTTGATGATTTCTTCTTGCGAAGTTTGATGAGTGTCGCTTCACGTGAACGCGCGCTGAATACCTTTGACTACAACGTGTTAACGAAATCCTTGGCGCAAGTGCTTAAAGTGGATGCTCAATGAGAAATCTGCAGCGCGTCAATGTATTTTTAACCTCATTGTTCTTGGTTGCCACCGTGGTTGCGGCGGTTGTGTTCACACCAGCCACAAGGGCTATGGGTGTTGCTGTAGACCTCGTGCTGTTTGCGGTCGGTGTTGCCGCATTTATCTGGGGCTATTTTTCGGCAGTTCAAAGAAGTCGTTTTGACGAAATCTCGGTGGCGTCTTTGTACTTTCTGAGTGGTCAAGTCGCAGGCAAGCAAGTACAAAAAACCATGAATGGATGCCTGATCGCTCAACTAGTTATTGGTCTTGCTGGCGCGATTGCGCGCTCATCCACCGATGGTAAAGCAGGAAGCACTCTCGCTTTTGGGGTGTTGGTGCCATTGCTCGGACTCGGCCTTAACGGTCTATGGGCCAGCCAGTTTGGAACCTTTACCCCTCGCGAGCAGCCCGATCGGCAAGGATAGAGGACATGGTTGATACTGGTTCCGAATCCGTAGTCGTGTCGGCAGGCCTTGACGCGTGTTTCGCCATGACAATCGACTTCGAAAAGTATCCAGAGTGGGCACACGACGTTAAGCAAGCAACTGTGCTCACACGCGATGCGAACGGTCGTCCAACAGTTGTCGAGTTTCGTGCATCGGCACTAGGTCGCAGTACGCACTACACACTTGAATACGACTACGCGCATGCACCAAACAAACTGTCGTGGCACATGTCCGATGGCGACATCATGCGCTCGATTATTGGTTCGTACACATTTGAATCAGTAGGAACAAGTACGCGCATTACTTATGACTTGGCAGTCGAACTTGTAATTCCACTTCCAGGCTTTGTTAAGCGTCGAGCGGAAATGCGTATCTTGAGCACATTGAAAGAATTGAAAACTCGCATCGAATCGTGAAATGCGAATAGTGCAATGAAAATTGGCATCGACGTTGGTGGCACTAAATGCCTTGGAGTTGCGGTCGACAACAGCGGCAAAGTAGTTCAGCATTTTCGATTGCCAACACCGCATGCTGATGATCTCTGCGAAACACTGCTAAAAATTGTTGCGCAACTCGGTGGAGCTTCTTCTCTTGGGATCGGTGTTCCTGGATTGATTACTCCAGAAGGCGTAATTCGCGCATCACCAAATTTGGTCGGAGCAAATGAATTGCCATTGCGTCAGATGGTCGAGGATCGTTTGGGGATAAAAGTTCTGGTTGAAAATGATGCAACGTGTGCGGCGCTAGGTGAATGGAAATTGGGTGCGGCTCAAGGCGCAACTGATGCATGGGTGATCACGCTCGGTACTGGTATCGGTGGTGGTTTTATTTCTGGCTCCGTTTTGCAACGCGGCGCTCATGGCTTCGCCGGCGAAGTTGGACATATGGTTGTTGATCCAGATGGTCCTCTCTGTCCATGTGGCCGCAATGGTTGTTGGGAACGATTTGCTTCGGGTAATGGTCTCTCATTTTTGGCAAATGGTGAAAAAGGCGAAGATGTGTTGTCACGTGCAAAAGATGGTGCAGCAGATGCGATCGGTGTTGTGGATACATTTGCCAGGTGGATTGCACTTGGCCTCGTTAATCTCACCAATATGACAGACCCCGATGTGATCGTTGTCGGTGGAGGAGTGATTGTTTCTGCAGACGTAGTGATGCCAAGAGTTGGTTATTGGTTTGAGCAGTTGTTGTATTCGCCCAAGCATCGAGCACACCCGCGACTCGTTGCTGCGCAGTTGGGCGAGCAAGCAGGCGCGATTGGCGCCGCAATGTTCAATTCCAGCATCTAGTGAGTTGCTTCACGTCTCACAATTGCAAACCAACCGCCAAGTGCGCACAGTGAAAACAGAATCCACTGACCCACATACCCAAGATGCGAGCCATTACTGAAGTTGGGTTCTGCAATTCGTGACAGCGCCGCATCATCTGTGGGTGAAGAAGACTGCATCTCTAGATAAACATTGACCAGTGGGGAAGGCATCTGCGGTTGCAATCGATCAATATCGATACGTTGAACTTCGGTCAGCACGCCGCTCGATGCATCTGAAATGGCACCGAGCCGCTTTACCGAAGTTGCTCGAAGTCGTCCTTGCAGGGTCACTTGTCCGGTCGGTGCTTGTTGCACAGTGCCACCAAGTGGAATAAATCCTCTATTCACCAGGATCAATCGACCGTCGTTGAGTTGCAATGGAGTAACTGGGTCAAAACCTGGACCTCCACCTTGTGACACATTGACGATCTGTAGATCATGGCCTTGTAAGTAGGTGCCAACGAGTTGCACGCTTCTCCACTCGGCATCACTGGCAGATGGGAATTCATTAAGAACTTGCTCAAGTGGTGCAGTTGGGGCGTTGACGCGTTCGATCAAGAATTTATTAAATGCGACTCGCTGCTGATGCCGGTCTAATTGCCAGTTGGCAAGCATCAACATGATTGTGACAAGTGCAACGATCAACAAATGAAAAACTATCCATTTAGGTCGCAATAAAAACTTGTACACGCAACATAACTTAGTGCGATGGGCGACTAGCGTAAACAAGTATGGACACACTGATTTATGACGGAGATTGTGCCTTTTGTCTCCGTTGTGTTCAGTGGATGCAAAAACATTTTAAACGAGTTCCTCGAATTGTCGCTTGGCAGCAAGCCGATCTAGTGGCACTGGGTGTAACCGCCGAACAGTGTCAAACAGCAGTGCAATGGGTGAGCGCAGATTCGACTCAGATTTTGAGTGCTCACAAAGCGATAGCTCGAGTTTGCAAAGACGCTGGAGGTTTGATCACTGTGGCCGGATGGCTCATGTCAATGCCTGTTGTGTCGCCAATTGCGGGTGTCGTGTATCGCTGGGTAGCGCGCAACCGTCAGAAAATGCCAGGCGGTACGGCTGCTTGCGCAATCGACTTTGAAAAGAAGATCTAAATAGTTCGTTTTTCGTTGAGATGTTGAGCGAGTTGGTCGAGGCAAGTCTGATCAGTGTTGTACAAGAGTTCTCGTTGATCTAGATCAGAGGAAATTTGGGCGGCAAGTGACTTCCAAGATGCGTTTGTCATGCCGGTCACAATTTGTAATGCGTGCGTGAGCGCTAACTGCGCATTGTCGTCATAGTCGTTCATTAAGTCTTCAACATCGCGTTTCGTTAAGGCTCGCGCGAGCTGTGCGGCCTTGATCTTTCGTTGGACGTAAGGTGAAAACATCTTCTGGTATCGAGTTTGAAGTTCGGGAAGTTGCCAGTCATTGCCAGTCACACGAGCACGACAGTTGTCCGATCCGCACGCGCATTCAAACTCGTCATAGTCGGACGCATCGCTCGTGGCGTAGTCGTATGTGAGTTCTTCGCCAACAGCTATTTCGACCATTGTGATGAGTTGTGTCGCATTGCGCAATTGGCAATTTGGAGAACACGAATGGTTGATGGAGTCGCCTGGTTCGCGTGATTCTGGACCGAGCACAAATTGATCGACGTCAATTTGGATTGATCTACTGCGTTGTTCAAGTGGGTGAGTCTCGAAGTTGAATCGGTTCACCATGGTTCCGCCAAATGTGGCAACTATGGTGCCCATTGGTATTGGCGCGATGGCGAAACTACCGAATCCTTTTGGTGGGACTTCACGAGCTTCTGCAAGAGGTGAAAGATAATTGCGCAAGCGACCCTCCGGTCGCGACCTAGGAGGCCGCCCGAGTACACAGCACCAACTCCGCCCGCTGTGGTGCAACCACGCTATCGGCGGGTATCGTTGAAAGGGCAACATCGTCTCGGTCTGCTCGACCGGGCCGGTGGTGCGCTACAAGTTGCATCAGGAGAGACCAATTGGTCCGGCAACCGGGGTCACGCCCACGGTGCCATCTCATCCGCAAGGATGGGAGATGTGGTTTCGTCGTTTGGACGAAGCAACGGGCCGGCTCAGTTGG
>JBIIAC010000008.1:0-19536 GCA_044240045.1 Ilumatobacteraceae bacterium | reverse complement strand
TGGAACATGCAGAAGGTGGGGAAAATGGTTTTACCCACAAATTTCCTGGTCGTTTCAACTACCCAAACATCACGTTGACTCGAGGTATTACGGCAAACGACGGTTTCCATAATTGGATCAAATCAATTGAGGCAAAAGGTCCGAGCAACAAAGAACGATGGGCTGCAAAATTTAGCGTGACGATCAACTTACTGAGCGCTAGTGGTACAAATATTTTGCGTTCCTGGACTCTGCACGATGCATTTCCGGTTTCCTGGACTGGACCATCATTCACTGCTGCCAGCGACAATTTTCTGACTGAGCAGTTGGTTCTTGCACACAGCGGATTCAGTGTTGAAACGAAAAAACGACCTAAGCCAAAGCCAGCGAAAACCAAATTTGATGGGCTGAAAGATTCTGGTAAGCGCCAGTTCAACATGCTTATCGAAAGACAAAAGAACCAGGCGAAGCATGCCGCAAAGACGAGGGCAAAAGATACAGCGAAAGAAGTAGCGAAGGAAGTTGCTTCGGCCGTAGGTGGAGAATCAGCTACAGAAGCTGTGGATAAATCGAACTAAGCCGTGGATACCGACTCGACTGATCAGGGGAATACAGAACCAGAGACATCTACCATCCCGGTACTTAAACGTGCATTGCGAACTGCATCTGATACATCATCTCCGGTTCAAGGCATTGGAAGTCTTGCGACATCACTTCGCAACACATCCGATGGAATTGGTCGATCGACTAGTTCTCGAGAAAATTCACAAATCCCCGGAGCGCCAACACCATTTCAAAATCCTTCTTATTTTGCTGACACCACACCCGAACCCGATGATCTGAACAAATGGAAAGACCGGGACCTCATCGCATTACGTCAAGCCAGATCAAGGAAGAAGATTTCCAAAAGAATTATTCCTCGCGGATTACCTTTCGCACTCAATGCCCGTGGACGCACAAGTGGTGGTTTGTTTGCTGGACCTTCGGCGATTCTGAAGGGACTTTTTTCTTCCCCCACTGAGCCAATGCCCAACGATGCTCACGAAGGTGGACAACAGTTTTCACCAAGCGTTCCGTCATCAAAATTGTCAAGACGTCGTGCTCGTGGAACAGTTACAGAACCAGAACCAATTGTTCTACCTCAAACGAGTCCAAAGCGAACGGCGACGAATTCTCGTTCTATTGCCCAGGCCGTTACTAAACCGCAATCACCCGCAAAAGTCGAAACAATTACGCCAACGCCAACCGTGATGAGGAAACTGACCACAAGTAAAACCGCAACTGGACCAACAACCCAAATTACAAAAAATAATTTTCGCAAAGTAGAGAACGTTCCAGCACCCAAAGCCGAACAAACGAGGCAATCACAGATTTTGCAATCACAATCAAGACCAGACTGGATCAATTTTGGCGTCGACCAAGATTCTTCGCCGGTTACCGCAAATGTCGAGAGCCAATTAATTCACCGCAGTCTTGCTTCAGACACGACCCAACCAGAAACAGTGCTGCCAAATACAGTGCAACCGGATTTTTCGACAGACACACCGACTCCCATGCAACATGTATCTGCGATTGATACGCCAGTAGCGGCTTCTCCGACAACCTCATCTGCAACATCTGTGATTGAACCGTCAGCAACACCGCCAGCAACACCGTTAGCAACACCAGTCAATTCTCCACAAACTACATTGATCCCAAATTGGAGAAGAGTTGCAGGAGTATCGAGTCAGAATCGCTCCGACATACAGGCAAAAGCTGCGGAGCTCACTACACGCAACTTTTCCTCCCCTGTGTTCGTCAACCCGATCGGAACAATAGCGAGAAGGTCTCCAGTAGGAGCTTCATTGACGTCGACCCTTCGCACCAACACGAGCAACTCGCCTAGACCGTCTGAAGCAAGTACCGATTCTCGCAGCAATACAACTGACAGTATTTCGTCCATGTGGTCAGCTGTCACTGCACCGATAAGCCAACAACGCACAAATCATTCGGCTGAGACTACGAACGCTCCACTTGCTGCCAGCGCATCGACACCCGAGATCTCACCGTCTTCACGTCCTGGGTCAGTAGTTCGTCGCCAATACAAGACCGAACCACTCGATGTAAATACAGTTCGCACGCCTTCGAAAATCGAAAGTATCAAACAATCTGTAAACAATCGTTCGGCGTGGGTTGCATCAGTTGTCCAATCTGGATCATCCTCTCAACAGCGGATTCTTCCAACTCTTGTTTCGTCCATGCGACCTAATCATCATGTTTCGCCCCCTGACACACGCAGCAATGCGGTAGCCGCAAATAACTCCACAACCTTGCCCAACGGATTCATACCGTCATCAAAGTCCCAAACAATTGACCGCAGCCCAACATCACAAAGAACATCTCAGTTTGCACAAGGATTCACACCAACTCCACTTGCCACCGCAATCAATCCCAACTCAACTACGCAAAACACACAGCAAAGTTCAGCGCCAATCACCGTGAGCAGGAGCCCAGTTTCGCCCAGCGGGTTCAGTGATTCGACATCGTCCACACCAGTTGCTACACAAATTGCTACACAAATTTCTACACCAGCTCCAACTCCGTTGACAACGCCAACTGTCGCATCAACCTTTAGCAACTCGGCGATGCAACGCAGCCAGCAGCGCCCGCAGCAATTTGCATCTCAAAGCAACGTAAGCAACAACCCAGTTTCCCCCGGAGGGTTCACTTCTACGCCATTTGCAGGTTCCATCGCAAGAGCGATTTCGCGCCGCCAAACCAACACAGAACAATCTTGGATAGGAAAAACAAACGACAAGTCTGCCCAACCTGTGTTTGGTCCAATGAGTAACCTATCGAAGTCCCCTAGTTCTGTCGTCAACACAGTCCCAATGCCAGTCGTGCCTAATGCTTCCGGCCTCTCTCCCGCTAAAGCTTTCGCTCACCCTGCCACAACGATAAGTCGCAGTATGAGCAACTACATTCCATCGCCAAGACTCTCAGATGTTGCTCAAAATTGGCAGCCTGCGCTCGGCGCCCGAGCAGCACTTCAACGCTCGCTCCAAGCATCAACACCATCATCACGAGTTGTGCGAAATTACGATGATTTACCAGTAGCGCAACCAAAAATCGCTCAGCCAAAAGCTGCTGACAGTTCAAACAGCGCGGAGGTCATCAGTCGAAGCCCCAGAAGTTCTTCTTTCGCGTCAGCAGCAACCAGCCCGAACAATTCGCCTGCATCGAAGCCTCACCGAAATGGAATGACTGCAGACCGGATGGTTCAACTTCTTCAAAATGGGAAAGATGTCGGCGATACTTCCCCAACTTTTGTACCCGAAATCAATCACTCAATTGACTCAACATCAGGTTCGTCTTCTACGTCGTCCGCTACATCAAGTTCTCCGGCGAATGAGATAATCCATAGATCGCCTTCAAGTGCACGAACCACGCCTGGTCAATTAACGACCCAAAGTGCGTCCGCTAACGGAATTGACCAACAATCTCCAACGATGGGAACTGCGCAAATGCTGGATCTCATGGAATGGGTCAACCGTGCAGTTGATGACCGTCTCAGGCTCGAGCTTGAGCGCAGAGGAATGACTGGACGTAGGTGGTAAATCATGGCACTCGTTAAGGCATACATTCTCGTAAAAGAAACACGAGAGAAGATTGAGCTGCAGTTCAATCCAACCACGTTTAAATTTGGCGTTGGAGTCGAGACCGTAGGGGTCGACAAGAGCAAGGCGAATGAAACCTACAGCAAGGAAATAACAGGCTTTAAAGCGAGCGATGTCAATGTCAACGTGCTACTGGATGGCACCACAAAAGGCTCGAAGCTACCCAAAACGACTGTCGAAAAATTATTTAAGTTGGTAGAACTCACAAAGAAATCAAAAACTGGTAAATCCAAAATTGCTGCAACGTTGCCTCTCGTCGAATTTTGGTGGGGTAAATTGCTCTTTACTGGTTATTTAGCAAACGTTGAGGTTGAGTACACGCTTTTCGCGCCGGACGGTACAGCCCTTCGAGCAAACGTGGATCTCAAATTCTCGGTTGAAAAGAGAAAAAAGGCCAAGACAAACCCAACTTCTGGAACACCAAAGCCTGGGAGCATCCACCAATTGCAATCCGGACAATTTTTGGACACCGTTTCGCATGAACTCTATGGAGACCCAAATCGTTGGCGCGCAATAGCCGAGGCAAACAACATTGATGACCCACTAGCACTCAGAGTTGGCGGAAACCTCCTCATTCCGGATCTTGAGGACTGAGATGACAACGAACTTTGTACCTGTCGTGACGCTGCGCGGTAACGCAATTAGTCGCGAAGAAAGCGACTCACTTTTTGACTTGCGGATATCCAATGAGACTGCTTCTCCATCGAGTGCAGTGATCAGATTCGACGATCCGACTTGTGGTTTACTCGATAGCTCGTTTGTCAACATAGATGACAAGATCGAGATCGCTCTCTATACGAGCGCTCAAGTGAAGACAACGGTTTTCAGAGGAAAAGTTGCAGCGCTTGCCGCAGAACAAGGTCCGTCAAAGCGGTACCAGTTGGTTGTTACGGCCTACGACCTGTCACAACCATTGACGCACAGTTTGACGCCTTTTACGTACAAAGAAGTCAAAGTCTCAGATGTAATTAGCAAAATTGCACGACGACAAGGGCTGCGGTCAAGTACAGACTTCAAAGACCGAAAACTCGAATATTTCCTGCAACTTGACTCAGACCACGCCATTCTTGATGATCTCGCACTGCGAAATGGCGCCGAGTGGTGGGTTGACAATGGTGTGCTCAATTTTAAGAAACGCGCAGAAAAATCGCCTATCAATCTGAAGTGGGGCGAATCAATTTTGTTATTTTCTGCGAGATTCAGCGCTGCAGGCAGAGTGAACGATGTAACGGTCAGAGGTTGGGATCCTGCAACTCAGCGTTCGGTTAAAGGAACATCAAAAAGGTCTGCAGTCGCAGGTAAGTCCATCGGAACAGGCGTCAAATTCTTCAAGGACAAAGCGAGCGAATCAACTCGGGTCGGTGGATCAACGACTGTCACCGAAGCTTCCGTGCGGGCAGCCGATGAAGCACAAGCTTTAGCCGACTCAATGCAACGAGACTTGGCTTCGGAAGAGCTACTTGTTCGTGGCGAAACGCCTTGCCAACCTCAGATCAAGACTGGGTCAACAGTGTCTGTAACAGGTGCAGGGTCTCAACTTTCTGGATCTTTTACCGTGACCAAGGTTGAGCACATTTATGCAACAACCGGACCAATGATTACACGCTTCGAAGGTGGGCGAGTTTCTGGTGGCAACCTTGCCGACCAGCTTGTTGCAGCTCAACGTAGCTCTCTTCGTAATCGTAGACAGTTCGTTATCGGACTAGTCACGAACGTTAAAGATCCAACCAAAACTGGTCGTGTAAAGGTTAAATACCCTGTCATTTCCGACAAGGAAGAATCTGCTTGGGCAAGAGTCGTATCCCCCGGTGCTGGCAAATCTCGTGGGCTTCATTTAATGCCCGACGTTGGTGATGAAGTACTTGTTGCTTTCATCGGTGGAGACCCCAGCAACCCTGTCGTGCTGGGAGGAATGTGGAGCAAGAACAACACTCCACCTACTCCAGAACCAGCCAAAGGCGACAAAGTCTCGACTCGTTCATTACAACTTGCTTCTGGCGCAAAACTTACTTTTACCGAAAGTGCAGACAAATCAAAAGCTGTGGTTGCTCTCAAACACGCTGTAGCCGAAACATTTCTACAGTTTGACAAAGATGGCATCAGTCTTTCTTCTGCCTCCGGAACAAAAATCAAGATCAAAGTCGGCAAGGCACAAATCGAGATGTCGGCAGATGGAACCATCAAGATTGAAGGCGGGTCGGTAACGATCAAAGCTTCTCAAAACCTCACACTCCAAGGCCAAAAAGTGTCAATCAAGGGTGCGACTGGTGTTGCAATCGATGGTGCGGGATCGAAAGTTGATCTCGCACCAGGTAAAGCAGGTGTTCAGTCTGGGGGAATTACCGAAATCAAAGGATCAATGGTCAAGCTCAATTAATGAAACACGTTTTACACAAGTACCAAGTCAACTAACCCACTATGTACCAAGGAAAGGAAACCGATTTCTATGTCTGATGAATTTGTAGGTAAAGGTTTCTCTTCACCCATGCGCATAGACCACACCGGATCAGTGACTCTAATTTCTGGTCCGGAGAACATTGAAAATGCAATCGCCACGATTGTTTCAACCGCTCCAGGTGAACGCCCATTTCGTCCTCTCTTTGGTTGTCAAATTTGGGAACTCATTTTTGATCCAATCAACGAATCCACATTGCAAATGATGTCGATGTTTGTCTCCGAAGCGTTGGAGATGTGGGAGCCGCGAATCACAGTGACATCCGTAGAGACTGAGCCTGGTGACGACGACGGCGAAGTGCTCATAGATATTTCATACACGATCATTTCGACAAACGATGAGAGAAATCTTGTCTTTCCGTTCTACATAATTCCTGCCGAGGAGGAGTGACATGAGTTTTCCTATCCCCAACCTTGACGATCGACGGTTCCAAGACTTAGTTGACGAAGCCAAGAGAATGATCCCGAATTTCCTTCCAGAGTGGACGAATCACAACGTTTCAGACCCCGGCGTAGCACTTATTGAATTGTTTGCGTGGATGACCGAATTGACGCTGTACCGATTGAACCGAGTACCCGATCGCCTCTATACGAGTTTCCTCGATTTGGTCGGAATAACTCCTTACCCAGCAGAAGCTGCGATCGTTCCAGTTTCGTTTATCTTTTCAACCGTTCCCGACGAAACCGTGCTCATTCCAGCAGGAACAGAGGTCGCAACATTGGGTGACGACCCGGTCGTTTTCAGCACGCTCGAAGATCTCCAAGTTGTTCAACCCGTTCGTGCATTTGTTTGGACTACTCCAAGCAATGGTGCCGGGCAACCAGATGAGGGAAAGTTGAAGGACGTAATCGAAGATCTCGTTCTCGATAATGACTCTGTTACCGTTTTTTCATCCGATCCCGTTGAACCTGGTGACTCCCTCTATTTAGGATTTCGTGAGACACTCGGTGGTTGCATGCTCCGTCTTGATATTGAGGCCGATATCGAAGGAATCGGAGTCAACCCAACTCGCCCACCAATCATTTGGGAAGTATGGACTGTCGAAGGCTGGACGCCTTGCCTCGTTCAATCAGATATGACTGGTGGTTTGAATCGCGATGGCCAAATCAATATCGCCGTTCCAACTGGCCACCTATCGCACACTCTCCTGACAGAAAATGCGTATTGGTTACGACTCCGCCTGCTTGCTCCTGGGGCTGACGGGTCGGGATATCGCTCGTCACCAAAAATTAAGTCTCTAGAAATACATGCAGTAGGTGGAACCGCACTCATGGAACACTCCGAGATTTACGGTGAAGAATATTTGGGAGGATCTGATGGAACTCCTGCCCAGTCATTTGACATTGAGGCTTCACCTATCCTCCCTCGCCGAACTCACGAATACGTAGAAGTGAGACATGGAGAGATTTCCGAAACTTGGATCGAAGTCAGCGATTTTGCTCGGTCAACAGCATCCGACAAACATTTCATGTGGGACGGCACTTCCGGGAAGGTGCACTTTGGTCCGCGTATTCGACAAAATAACGGAGAGTGGCATCAGCACGGTGCAGTTCCTCAGGCTGGAGCAAGTATTTGGGTAACCGGATACCGGCGAGGTGGTGGCGTGCGCGGAAATGTTGGTGCAGGTTCGCTATCAGTTCTTCGTTCGGCTGTTCCTTACGTAGACCAAGTCATTAACAATGTTGGAGCAACAGGTGGTATTGATCCAGAAACTCTCGAAAATGCAAAACTTCGAGCACCACTCACGCTGGTTTCCGCTGGTCGTGCAGTCACAGTCTCGGATCATGAGCGACTTGCCAAGGCTGCAACTTCACGAGTAAGCCGAGCACTATGCGTTCCTCCGACAGAGGCAGGACTTCCAACACGACTTCTCATCGTTCCAGACCCCGGCCTGCCTCCAAGCGCTATCGAAATTGACAGCCTTGCATTGGATGATGACCTTTTTAATACTCTTGTTGAATACCTCGAACCGCGCCGACTCATCGGCACTTCACTCGAATTAGCAACTCCAAAATATGTTGGTGTCTCTGTGACCGCAATGGTTCGAGTAAGCCCTGGTCGAGCATCGGCAGCAATCCAACAGAAATGCATCGATGCGATTAGCTCGTTTTTATCACCAATCACAGGTGGTCAAGAAGGGACTGGCTGGCCTTTCGGAGTAGACCTCACTTCTGGATCAATATCCAACTTACTCGGCGAAATTGATGGGGTCGAACAAGTTGAAGAAGTTGTACTTTTTGAGTCCGACCTCCGAAACGGAAATCGTCTCGGAAACGGTTCGGAGACGATTCGCTTCGAACAGTTTGGTCTACCAATTTCATTTCGTCCGAGAGTTGTACTTCGATGAAACGTAGTAATGGATGGCTCGTCAATAGATTGACGTTGAATCAACAAGACGACAAAGTCTTAGTCGGAATTGTTTCAATTGTCGAGCAAGTCGCCGAGACCGTTCAACAACAAGCAGATCAGATCCCATACTTGACAAGCCCTTCAATTACGCCAGAGCATCTCTTGCCATGGCTCGGGCGCTTCATTGATGTTCCCGATTCTGAACACTTGCCCATTCCGGCGCAACGCGACCAAGTGCGCGATGTAGGCACCCTGATTCATCTACGAGGAACAAAAGAACATGTCAGAACAATCGTTCAGCCCTATGCCGAAGGAGTCGTGACGGTGTCAGATGATGGTGGTGTGTTTCGTGAAAACTTTGGTGGTCGTTGCATGGGAAATGTCACGGTGAGCATTCGTTCGTTGAAGTACGGAACGACCGAACTCATTGAGCAACTGATTAGAAAGGTAGTCCCAGCGCATTGTACAATTCGTTTAATTATCGGTGACTCATCATCAGTATTGGAGACTTTGTGAAACAAATACTTTGTCCTCAATGCGGAGTCACAAATAACGACCCAGAAGGCCTTCGCTCTTCAAACTCGTTCTGCGTTGCTTGTGACTACCCACTCTTCTTCACTGCAACAACTGTCCAACGCCCAAATCTTGAAACAGAAATGGCTCGCAATAGGTTGCCCGGAGTAGCAGGAAAAATTCGACGAGTCTCACAATCCTGCCCAGATTGCAGTGAGCTCAACCCGCCGGAAAACACTAATTGTCTGAGATGCAATGCACCTCTTATTCCAATCATCGAAGAAGAGCCTGTTGTCGTCCCAGAGCCTGTCGTCGTGATCAAGGAAGTGTTTATTGAGGCAGAGCCATTGAATAGATGGCCACTTATTTCAATAGGGGCTGCGTGCGGAATCGTCGGAACCGTCTACATCTACCTGTTGGCGATTTGGATTTGGTGAAACGCTCATGCTCCACCTCTTAGATGACGCAGTTAATGGCTACCTGCGTAACGGCATACCCCTTGACAGCACGGTTGATATTTCATTTGCAACACCAAACAAAGAGTGGAAGCAAGGAATCACGCGCCCGACGGTAAACGCATACCTATGGGAAATAAAGCGTGACCCTCGGCGCTCTGTAAGCGGGGTTGAGATTGTCGAGGAAGATTCAGTGTCCAAAAGACGACTCCTTCTTCCCCGAGTTCGGATCTCATATTTCGTATCTGTTTGGACAGAAGATCTTCGAGATCAACATCTCTTACTTGGCAAAATTCTAGAATCGCTTCTGCGCCGTCGTGTTCTTCCGCCTGAATTTATTCCAGAGGGTCTCAACACTGATGGCAAGTCAATTGAGATGATCATTGGTGCTACTGAAGAGTTGTTCGGAAAAGAAGTTTGGGCAACTCTCGAAGGTGGCTATCGACCCGGTATCGATGTGCAGTTCATCCTGCCAGTCAATGTTGGTCTCGGTCAATTGCCAGGCAGACCGAACGAAACCGTTGACCTGCGAACAGCAGATCAAAATCGACCAAGCAGAACTTCACAAAGAGTTAAATCTCATATTGACGAGAGTGAGAAAGGCAGCCCATGAGGGCAAGACTTACCACTACTCAATACTCAGCCTCAGTCGAAGTTCCGTTTGAAATAGTTGTTCAGATTCAGAACAATGAGGAGATAATCAAAGAAATTCAGGCTCGACCTGGTTTACTGGCGCGCGAAGCCTTCACCGCGCAGCCTCTCGTCGCATCCCTGTTTCCTGGCGAAACCACTGAAATCAACTTGGTTATTACGTTGCCACGGACAACCACGTCCGGCCTGTACCAACTTCCAATCGAGATCCGCGATGAAAATGGAATCATCGGCAATCTCATGGCCGACATTCAGATCGCCCCCTTTGATGATGTCCACCTTTCTGTCACACCACGAGTGGTGAATGGCGGGCGTAAAACATCTTTTGTAGTTACTGCAACTAATCGCGGTAATCGAACAACCGGCGTCAGCGTCGCCGCTTCTGATAGCGGTCGCACCCTCAAGTATGAAATCGAACCCCCAAAAGCCCAAATCGTTGGAGGACAAGCACTTGCGTTTAGCGTTACTGCCACGGGGCGAAGACCATTTAAAGGCAACCCGATTCCCAATGCAATCCAGATTGAGATTGCTTCACGGACGTCGACAATCTCAGAAACAGTCACTTTTAATCAAAAACCAATCATTGGACGAGGATTGATTACCGCGTTAATTTTGGCAGTAGTCATTTTCTCATGGGCGGTTATTTTTACAAAAGGTTTTCAGAATGCACTTTCAGGGCAAGCCAGCACGAAAACTGTTGCATTAAGTTGGCCAACGAAAGACGCTCAAGGCAATTTTGTAGCTGGTGGTCAAACATTTGACACCCCAACTGCATTTGGTTCGTTATCTATTCGACTAGTTGCTGAGTCAGACGGCAGACCAATTCCCAGAATGATTGTGACTGCTACACCACTCACCAACGACGGCGAACCAGTTATCGGCTCGAGCGGAGAGGATGGCTTCGCCGTTCTTGCTGGCCTGATCTGTGGAAGCTATTCATTGACTGTTTCAGGAAATGGATATAACGATCTGGCGATCCCCGAACCATTCCGCGTCTACCCAAGGGACTTGCCAGTCCAATATCCGGACGAAGTAAAAGTGGTAGGTAAAGCTGCGTCAATTAGTGGAACCATTGCCGGAGAAGACAAGCAGCAAATTAATCAGATTCAAGTGTCCTTAATGAAAGACAACATTGCGATCAGTACTACCGATTTCGCTTCGGAAGCAGGCGGTGCATACGCGCTCACTGACCTGAAATCGCCTGGACGATACAGACTGACCTTTAGTGCACCAGGTTTTGAACCAACTCAACTTTTCCAAGAAGTTGCTGCTGGCGAAACAGTCCTGATTCCTACTGTCAAAGTTCAAGCAGGTCTCGGAGTCATTATTGGAATAGTTACAGACGTGGATGGAAATCTGCTTGGTGGCGCGAGCGTGACAGCAAAAGCTGGCGCCGATGCAATCGAAACTGTTACCGCTACTACTGGCAAGAGTTTGGGAACATTCACGCTTTCAGAATTGCGATCACCTGCCACTTACCTCATCCAAGTCAGTCTTGCCGGTTATGGCACGCAAACCCTCACAACCAAAGTCGGACCAGGTGCAATCGTAAAAATTAGCCCTGCAATTGTTATGAGCAAGGGTGTGGGTGAAATTCGTGGAGTCATTACAGACCTTGTCACCAAAAAGCCCATAGGTGAGGTTGCTGTAACTGCAAGCAACGGAGCTGTTGTAAGTAAAACCATTTCAGTAAGTTCAGACGGTCAGTACTTCATTTCTGGGCTGCCCCCTGCAGGCTCAGTGACTCTTACCTTCTCGAAAGATGGCTACCAGACGACAGTTGCGTCCGTGAAACCTCTTGAATCAAAAACATTTGACATCGCACTACAACCGACATCGGTTTCCTTGACCGGCAAGGTCAAAGGCAGCGCCGCATTGGTTGGAGCAACAATTACAGCTACGTCAGGCCCTGTTTCACTTTCCACAATGTCAACCAGCCCTGACGGTGCATTTCGACTTGATGGAGTCACACCTGGTTGGTGGACAATTACATTTGCTGCTAAGGGTTTTTCGGACACCACAACACTGGTGCAAATCGGTTCTGCCGCAAAAGACCTAGGCACCTTAACGATGGAAGTTGCGCCTTGACATGAATCTTCGCGCCCGGCTGACACCAGACAAGATTTCGGCGTATGGCGGTTATCCCATTCAGACCACCGTCACTGTTGCCAACAGCGCAGATCTTGTTGATGCATTTCAGATTCGAGTATTAGGCATAGACAACGAGTGGGTCTCGTGCACGCCAGAAAAATTGCAGCTTTTCCCTCAGACAACCGGTGATTTCGAACTCACTCTTAATCTTCCTCCAGATTTCCCATCAGGCAAACATCTCCTCACTGTTCAAGTACGAAGTGAACTCAAAGCAGATCGACCGACCCTTCTCCTGCTTACGGTTGAAGTCGACCTCAGACCTCGAACAAATGTTCAAGTACAACCAACAATGTTGAATGGCACCACAAAAGGAACCTTCTCGGTAACTGTTCAAAACCTTGGTAACGGACCCGTTGATGCGCGCTTATCCATGGATGACCCAGAATCTCTCGTTACCGGCATCTTTGATCGCCAACAGATTGACATCCCTGCCGGGGAACAACGAAGCACCCCCCTTCGCGTCAAGGCGAAACGTCCATGGACTGGCGATCCCGTGATGCGAACTCTCACTATTGGCGTCGAAGGTGGAGCGCCTGGTTCAGAGCAAATGATCACTTTTGTTCAGCCTGCTCGAATTAGCAGATTGATGTTTTCATTTATCGGCATGCTTATCGCAGCAACCGTTTTTGGAATCGTGTTTAGTCGAAATCTTAAGAACGTGGTGGATACCACAAAAACTGACCCAAAGATTCTGGAAGCTGCATTTGGATCGTCCTCCAATACGTCGGGAATTGGCGGTTCAATTTCGGGAACTGTACGAGCACAAACATCTCGCAATGGTGTTGATGGTGCAATTATCGAGCTGTATTCATCTTCTGACGAGACCAAGATCCTCGCTCAGGTTGCATCATCGAGTGGAACAAACATCGGTCGCTACTCATTTAATGGTCTTGGCAAGGGGCCGTTTCGTTTACGCATTCGAGCAGCCGGTTACGACACCTTTTGGTATGGCGGCTCTACAGAATTCAAGAATGCGCAGGATGTCACGCCGTCAAGTGGATCGGTCATAGATATCTTGCTCAAAGGTGTGCCAGCATCAGTAAGCGGAACAATTATTGGCGGAGTTGTAAAAGGCGCGACCGTCGACCTTCTCGTGCCATCGCAAACTTCTGGATCGAGTCAAGACGCATTATTTGGAAGTATCGAAACTGACGACACAGGAAATTTTGAATTTCTTAATGTTCCCGCGCCTGGGCAGTACACCGTTCGAATCAGAAAGGTTGGTTCAACAACATCACAAATTGCGATCAATCTTGATGCCGGAGAAGCCAGAACCGGAATCACAATGCAACTTCGATCTGGTGACGGTTTCATCAACGGAACTGTCAGCGGACCCGACGGACCTTTGGGAAATGCGACTGTCAGTATCAGTTCAACCGATCTACAAACTTCTACCCTGTCGCTCACTAGCGGAACTCCGGGGTCATTCTCAATACCCGATCTACTTACCCCTGCTACTTATTCGATTGCGACTTCGCTGGCAAATTACACAACCGAAACACGAACAATTACGCTCGCGGCTGGTCAATCGATTTCAAATCTGACCATACGTTTAGTTCCAGCAATTGGTTCTATTTCAGGGTTGGTAACCGATTTCAGTAATACACCTATCGGTCTCGTTCCGGTCTCGGCCACCGACGGCGAAAAAGTGTATACAACTACATCGCTTTCTACGGGCAGCACCGGCATGTTTTTGCTTCAGTCACTTCCGGCGCCTGGTGTGTACACACTCACCATCGGTGGTGGTTCGTTTAACGCAGTTACTCGAAACGTTGTGCTTTCTTCGACGTCACTGGTTGCCAACGAACGTATCTCACTTATTCCATCTACCGGCCAACTCACAGGCCTGGTCACCGACGAAAGTAACACTGGAGTTGGCTCGGTTAAAATTACTGCGAGCGCAGGAACGGTGAGCACAACTACATATTCTGTTTCGTCGTGCCCTCCCGCAATCGCAGCATGCAAGATCGGTAGTTATCGTTTCGACGGCCTCACCCCAGGCCAGTACACCATCACGTTCGCCCGTACCGGATCCGAAATCGTGGCTCTGCCAACTGTCATTGGTCCTGGGCTTAACAAGGCCATTAACCAACAGTTGAGTCAGCGTGCAAGCATGACGGTGTACGTGTGCGCAGTTGTCGCAAACGATGGCACGTGTACTTCTGGACCGAAGTATGGATACCAAGTGCGCCTTTGGAAAGAACTTGAATACCCAGGTGGTTCCCCAATTGCCTCACTGATCACCAATGCATCGGGACAAGTTCAATTCAGCAATCTTGACGCACCACTGGGATACATCATTGATGTTGCATCAGTTGTTGGTGGCCCAGGTGTTGGATCTGAAAGTAGCGCCCTGTCGGCTGGCGAAGCATTGGTTGTAGGAGTTGTAGCACCATGAGTGACATACAAAAATCTCCACGCAATCGAGGTCTCCAAGTAATTTTAGATGCCCCCAAATTAGTTTTGGCCGAAATTGGGCAATCGACTTCAATTAAAGCACGACTGACCAACACCTCAGATATTGACCAGGAAGTGATCCTACGATTAATTGGATCATTGAGTGGTCCAACTCCAGCCACACAACATGTCGTTTCAGCGAAGTCGTTTGCAGACGTAGAAATTGTTGTCGTACCACCACCTGCACTTCCTCCTGGCCAGCACCAACTCCTCATCGAAGTATTAAACAAGCAAACTGGCAATGTCATCGTGTCTCAGGACGTTTCACTGGAGATCCAAGAGACGAAGTCAATCGCGATGCACGTCTCCCCGGCATCAATCAGTAGAAGAATTCGTGGTCGCATCAGCATCCTTGTTCGCAACCACGACGACGTCACTCATCATGTGCGGCTTCGCGTCGATCCCGATGACCCTTCAACAAGAGTTGAGATAGAAAAGCCGGACGTAACAGTGATGGCCGGACAGATGATCCGAGTTAAAGGTCGTATCAAACTCAAACCGTTCTTTTTTGGGAAAGTTAAAGATCGTTGGTTCTCGGTAGTCGCGGATGGATCGGGAATACCGATATTTGCACGCGCTCAGGCTCGCCACAGCCCAATCATCGGCAAAAACATTCGATCACTTATGACACTTTTGTCAATCTTGCTCGTATGGGGCGTCATCACAACAGGCATTATCTCTGCAATCAAACCGGTAACAACCCAAAGCGCGGCAAGTGCTGAAGGCTCTGGAGACGCCCCATCGGGCGAAAACAGTGGTGACCAAGAATCGATTCAACCCCCAAAAGCAACAATCTCTGGCGCAATTACTGCGGTTCCTGATGGCAGTGGTACGACCGTTATCTGGGACGAGGTGTGCATTGGAGATGCCGGATACATCGCGAACAGTGCAAGCAAAGATTCCAAAGCGGTCAATGGTTGCACAACCTCAGACCATGAGATCACCGATCGGTCTACCGAATCGACAGCAGAAGGCGCCTACGCGGTCACAGTTCCTGATGCGTCACTGCTTTACTTGGTCAAGTTTTCCAAAAAAGGACATACCACTCAAAGCAGAATTGTTGAACCAAACGGCAAAGATGTGGCGCTCGATATCACGCTCGTTCCAGGTGATGGGACGATTAGCGGAAAGACAGTAGATGAAACTGGCGCACCAATTGGTGGAGTAACTGTCAGTCTGAGCGATGGTGTCATCACATATTCCACCGTCACCGCAACCACTGGCGCTGGCATCGGCACTTTCAAATTTATAAATCTTTCAACTCCAGCAACGTATGTTCTCGATGCTAGAGCTGATGGCCGCGGACTTTCAAGCGCTATCTACGACTTGCCCGCCAAAGGGAAAAGAACCGACATTCAATTGACTTTGGCACGAAATATCGGATCTCTTGCAGGAGTAGTGACTTCGGCCCGCTTTGAAGGATTGTCAGCTCCTCCTGTGGAAGTCACAGTTACTGATGGAACGATCACTCGTTCGACCACCACGCTCAGCAGCGATTTGAGAGGAGTATTTCGACTTGATCGTTTGCCACTCAATCAAGTGCTGACGGTGACTTTTACATCTCCAGGGTTTACTACTGTCACAAAACTTGTGACACTCGCACCAGACTCAAAAGACTTGCAAATAAGTTTAGAAAAATCAACGGGTTCGGTAAATGGCACACTCACACTGGATTCCAATCCGGGCAATCTCACCAAAGTTGCAATCACTATCTCTAATTCAAACTTCACCTACAAGGCAACGAATAAGGTAGAAAGCACTGGCAACTTCGACATCCAAGGCATCGAACCCGGAAATTATGTCGCACTCTTTCAAACGTTCGGCGTCATCGACATGGTTCGAGAGGTAGATGTTATTGCTGGAAGCCCCAGCAACCTTGGCAAAGTCGAGTTGCTTCCATTATCTTCGGGCACATCGAGCGGTTCCATTAATTTGCTTGTAACGCCAAGCGATGTCAATGCGGGTTTTAGTCCTGTAATACGTATCAAACGAGACGAAGAATTATGTCCGGCATCAGAATGTGACTACGCAGGCACAAGTGGCGTATTTAATATTCAGAACGTGAATCCGGGTGGCTACATCATTGAGGTCTCTGCAGAGGGCTACGAAAACAAAATTGTTCCCATTTCCGTAGGACTCACGCCAACCGAAAAAGCTGTGCCGGTCGTTCTCTTGCCACTCGGTTCCATCCAGGGTCAAGTTACCGATATCACAGGAGCCCCAATCAAGGGAATAACATTTGATCTCTTCGATGCTTCCGGCATCAAGCAGGCAACATCGTTGCCATCTAGTGATACTGGTTCGTACACATTCCTCAGGGAGTTGCAGGCGGGTCAATACACAATCCGACACGAAGCCGACGACCCACCCGTAGGCGACAACCCACGTGTGGCCGACGAATTTACCTTCACTCGCAGAACCATTACGGGTGCCGCGGGTGCAATGTTGAATATCGATCTTGTGGTCAATGTCGTGCATCTCCTCACCGGCAACCTCGAGCTCCTCATCCCGTCAACAGGTCGCTTTACAAAAGTTGCACCAAAAAATGTCAACTTCTACACCCTAAGTTCCGCTAGCCCACCAGTGTGGGAACAAGTCCTTGCGCCAAAGATCGCGACATCACTCGGAATCTATAGATGGGCATTGCCAGCTGGAAGAACTGATAGTACACCCTCTAAGAAGTTCTGCGCTGTTTATCATGATGACAATTACTTAAATAGTGACGACTCACCCTGGTCAACCGCAAGCGATGTAGCACAGTGCGCTAGAGCCAAAACCAACTTTGACGAAGACCCAACTGTTGAATTCTCGGGACACGTTGACGTTGTTAAAGCGGGTAAAAGTCTTCATGCGATATACATGGACAAAACTTTGAGCACCAGTGACACCACTTTCAACGACATCACTTTTGCACCTCGACCTACAATCCAAGGCTTCGTTTATCCATGTACTTTAGACTGTGTGATCAAAACAAATACTTCTACAATAAGCGTGCCGCAAAGAATTGCGGGAGCAGTAGTGACGGTCACTCAAGGTAGCAATGAATCTATTGCCGTCACTGGATCAGATGGCAAATACGCCATCTATGACGCGCGACTCAACACAAGCGCTAGCTATAGCATTTCAATTACCGCCAACTTATTCGGAAAACTCACCCAAACCATGTCAAGTGGTGGAACACAGTTATACATTCCTCTCGAGTCCGTGGATGTTCGAACGGTCGTGTTCACCTCCACCGCAGTTGCCCAGACGACGATCACCGTTTCAAGCGGTGAAAACTGTGTGACAGGGACATCGAGTCCTTACACGTGTTCAATTTCTGGACTTGCACTCAAAGGTCTGACTTTCACCGCCTCGAAATCGGGCTACGTCACACAAACAGGCGTCGCAATCACCGACAACCTGCTCGCCGCATCAGTCGCTCTTCTGCCTGGACCAAGCGGTTCATTAGTCATGGTAGTGAGAAACGCTTTGGGTGTAACTCAACAGTTCATTCAAGCCGCTATCACATCCTCTCCAGACAGCGGCTCCTACTCCCCTGCAACTTCCGATGCAACCGGCAAAATTCAATTCAGTGCTGGAACCCTTCCAGCAGGTGACTACAGCATTACTCTCAGCGACACGAATACACCACCGAGGTTTGTGAACCAGAGTTTCCTTGTTCACATAAACAGCAACCAAACAACTTCACTGCTGCTTGATCTTGCCGCAATCAATACTGTGTATATTCCTATCGAGGTTGTTCCGGCGTCCAACTTTGGCCCTGCTACGCCGTATCCCTCTAATGTTTTAGTGTCCCTCTACAAAACTGGTGTAGGTACCGAGTGTTCAAATGTCGCCTACACACTCGTGAGCTCGGCAACTTCGGCCACCAGTGGTTCACAGGAAATAGCAACTTTCAGCAATATCCCAAGTGGTACGTACTACGTTGGTGTCGGCGGCTGCGCTACAGGAACTGTCAGTAACTTCAATCGCTTAGAAATCACTTCCTACCCAGTTGTAATTGATGCAGCGGTGACATCACAGTGGATGAACCCGATTCGACTGATACGCACAACGCGACAAGTGACAGCAAGTGCATCCATCGGGGGTACACAATCTGCGATTACGTCAATGTCACTTTCTGGAGGTTTTCTCTCTAGTGATTCGGCCGGTGTCGCTACTGGTACTGGAAGCTCAACAACTTATGTATTTTCAAGTGTGCCCCCAGGGGTCTACACACTGACAATGGTCCAATCCCCATATCCAAACCGCATTGAACGGATAACAGTTGGTGACGTCAACTTGGTTACTTCAACATATGCGATGGACGCTACGCAGCGCACAATCACAGTGACTGTGAACGGACCATCAAGTGGTGCTCTTGCAACACTCAGCAACGGTTTGTCCTGCACAACAGGAGGCAGTGGAACTTGCACAATTTCCAATGTCCCCGACGGCACCTACACCCTCACCGGATCAGCCACCGGATATTCAACCACCACATCAACTTCATTCACCACCAGCTCTGGCACCACAACAGCAGCAGTCACCCTCGTGGCCAATGCTGCAACAACTCGATCCGTTGCTTTCACTACAACCGGCATAAGTGGCGCAACAATCACCGTTTCGACCGGCGAGAACTGCGTGACGGTAAGTACAACGTGTACCATCCCCGGCTTAGCCCTCACCGGACTCACCTACACAGCATCCAAAACCGGATACGTCACACAAACCGACATCACCATCACCGACAACGCAACTACAGCAGCAGTCACCCTCGTGGCCAATGCTGCAACAACTCGATCCGTTGCTTTCACTACAACCGGCATAAGTGGCGCAACAATCACCGTTTCGACCGGCGAGAACTGCGTGACGGTAAGTACAACGT
>JBIIAC010000059.1:0-6119 GCA_044240045.1 Ilumatobacteraceae bacterium | reverse complement strand
GACAAACTGTGAGTTGATGAACGCAATGTAAGCAAGTTGATGTAATCGTGGTGAGTTGTCGTTGTCGTGGCAATGCTCGTGAGAGAAACACCGAGGCTTCGGGCAATGACGGGAGCATTCACCAGGCTGATACTTTCTTTCGACCAGACAGTCAGCAAACCCTTCAGCGCGCTGATTGAAATAAGACCTGGGTCGTATGCACCGATTTCGCCAGAGGTTGTGAGCTCTACATCTGTTGGTGTGTTGTCGGAGAGCGATGCGAATACTCTGCCAAGACGCTCGGCGAGTGGCACAAACGGCTTTAGCGTTTCGTTCGCATCCCCAGCTTCGATGTTGACGGCGAATGGAACAAAGTCGCCATTGAGTGCAAGTTGCACCATGTCGGCAACCACTTCGCCTGCTCGGTCTTGGGCTTCGCGTGTGCTTGCGCCAAGGTGAGGTGTAACGACGACGTTGTCGAGTGAGAAAAGTGGTGACTCTGTGGTCGGTTCTTTGACAAACACGTCGAGTGCTGCACCTGCAATGGTGCCATTGCGGATTGCTTCGGCCAAATCGGTTTCATTAGCGATGCCACCGCGCGCGACGTTGACAATTCGCAACGATGGTTTTGCACGACGCAACATGGCTGCATCAATAATGCCGTTGGTTTCTTTGTTTTTGGGCAAGTGGATGGTGAGCACATCAGATTGCTCGACAACCTGTTCGAGGGTAAGCATGTCAACACCAAGTTCGCGCGCACGATCGGGCGAAACAAATGGGTCGAATGCGATGAGACGCATGTCGAATGCTCTGGCTCGTTGGGCAACAAGAGTGCCGATGCGACCAAGACCAAGAATGCCGAGCGTCTTGCCAGCAAGTTCAATACCTTCCCACTTACTGCGCTCCCACCTACCTGCAACAAGTGCACGGTGCGCCTGTGGCACATTGCGCGCGATCGAAAGAATCAATGCCATGGTGTGTTCGGCGGCTGAAAGCACGTTTGATTGTGGGGCATTGACCACCATGACGCCTTGCTGCGTAGCAGCATCGACATCGATGTTGTCGAGACCAACACCAGCGCGTGCTACGACCATCAAATCTCTGCCGGCTTCAAGCATTTGAGCATCAACCATGGTTGCTGAGCGCACGATCAACGCGTGGGCCCCTGGCAAGATCGAGTGCAATTGCTCTGGAGTCTTATCGACCTGGATATCAACTTCGAATCCTGCTGCGCGAAGGCGATCAAGCCCCGTCTCAGCGATGATTTCGGCAATAACAATGCGTGATTTTGTCATGAGAGTTGCTCCACGATGTAGTCGATGCTGGCAGTGAGAAGTTGGACGTCGGATGGCTCAACTGCTGGAAACATTGAAACGCGCAATTGGTTACGGCCAAGTTTGCGATATGGCTCGGTGTCGACGATGCCGTTATTGCGCAAAACAGTTGCGACCTGTGCTGCATCAATACCGACAAAGTCGATTGTGCCAACGACGGGTGAGCGATGCTGTGGGTCAGCGATAAATGGCTCGGTGAATGTACGACTCGTAGCCCATCCATACAAAATGTCAGCTGATTCCTGTGTGCGCTTGGTGCACCAGTCAAGACCGCCATTGTTGAGCATCCAGCCCAATTGTTCGTTGAGCATCACGAACGTTGATAAAGATGGCGTGTTGTAGGTCTGGTTGGCTTTTGAATTCTCTAGGGCAATTGGCAAGTCGAGTGATGGTGGACACCACCGTCCGGTGCTGTTGATTTTGCTGATTCGCTCAACTGCGCGTGGGGAGCACAGTGCAATCCAGGTACCACCTTCGGATGCAAAGCCTTTTTGTGGAGAAAAGTAATACACGTCTACTTCTGCTGGCGACCATGCGATGCCGCCCGCTGCCGAAGTTCCGTCGACTACTACAAGTGCGTCGGCTGGTAACGCAGGACGAGAAAGTTGCATTGATGCACCAGTGGAAGTTTCATTATGTGTGAGGCAATAAGTATCTACATCGGCTTGCTGAATAGCGGGAACAGTTCCGGGAGCAGACTCGGTCACGATTGGATCACCAAGGTGAGGCGCTAGTTGCGCGGCTTGGGCAAACTTTGAAGAGAATTCTCCAAACACAAGATGCGCACTTCGATGTTCGATGAGCCCAAAAGTTGCGGCGTCCCAAAACAAGCTCGCTCCGCCATTGCCAACGACAACTTCCCAATCGGATGGAAGTTGAAACAACTGACGCAGTTGAGTCTGCACTGAACCAACCAAGTTTTTTACCGGTGCTTGGCGGTGTGATGTGCCAAGAATATTTCGCGATGCACGAACAACTGCATCAATCTGTTCTGTACGGATTTTTGATGGACCACTTCCGAAACGCCCGTCGAGAGGAATGAGATGCTGAGGTATTTTGATTTCCGTGAGGGCGGGAGAGACCATGTGTTCAGTTTCGCAGGAAGGTTTCGCAGAGTGACTGCTATTTACAAAAAGTCAGGAAAAAATCGGGAAAAAATTAAGAAAATTTAGGCGTTGGTAGCGAGAACTTCGCCATCGTGCCAAGACTCGCCACTTGCAACTGCATTCGCTGCGCGTTGTAAACGAAGAGCATCTAGTGGCTTGATGATCCAACCATTTGCTCCACTGCGTCGTGCCAAATGAACATCGGCTTTACGATCGAGCAACATCAACACCGGAACATGCGGGATGCGATGGTCGCTGTGGTCGAGACGGAGATTCATCGTGACTGCCATAGCACCCATAGAGCCGATTTGCAGGTCGAGAACCGCCAGATCGGGTGTGCGAGTTGCAATGGCTTCTGGCACATCACGACCGTTACGACAGACGGTAAATGAAGTGTCGGGTGAGCCAAGGGCTGCAAGAACTTCGTCAAGAACCCATTGGGCATCGGTGGCCAGCAAGATATGCACGTCAGGAATCTTAGCGTTTGAGGCAGATACCGTAAGTTGTTCGAAGGAATTAGTTGTGTAAAAAACAATAGAGATGACCCCCGGAGGATCAGTTGCTGAAGTTTTCGAAAGCGGTGCGAGTTGGCGCAGTGACACTGATCATTGGAGCAGCAGGGTTGTCCATGAATGCCGGCGTATCTGCAGAGTCGACGCCATCTGCCACCGAGCTTGCACCAGTTGACATTGTGGCAGTGAGCGGATTGCTCGACGACGTAGTTGTCGCAGAGATTGAGACTGCTATTGACAGATCGACAACAAATGGGGCACAAGCGATTGTATTGCAGGTCAATTCGCGCGGCGCAGTCGTTTCTCGTGAGCGCATGGCAAAGGTTCTAGAAAAGATTTCATCGGCAGCAATTCCTGTTGCGGTTTGGGTTGGCCCAACCGGTGCTCGCGCATATGGATTGTCGGCGCAAATGCTCACGGTTGCCGATGTGTCAGCGATGGCGCCTGGTGCTCGTATTGGTCATAGCGGTGAGTTGTTAAGTGTTGGTGGCAAGACAGTGAGCTTTGGTTCTGCAGATTCGACATTGACAAACTCGAGCGTTGGTTTTAGTGATGCACGCAAACTTGGTGTGCTCAAAAATGTCGGCACCGACGAAGGCGTGCCGGTGGTGCGCAACATGTTGTATGCGCTAGATGGTTTAACAATTGATGGCCAGATACTCGACACTGTTGTCGAGTCCCTTGACTCGACCGGTCTTGTAGTTCGCGATGCGACAACTGCGCGGTTTTTCAAACTCGGTGTAGTCGGGCAGCTGATGCACACGGTCGCAAGCCCACCAGTTGCGTACTTGTTGTTTGCTATTGGTTTGTCGCTTTTGATTTTTGAGTTTTTTACAGCGGGCATCGGCATCGCGGGTTTTGTGGGAGCGGTGTGTTTGGTCCTCGGCGTGTATGGACTCGCTGCTTTACCAGTACATCTGTGGGCGGTTGCACTGATCGTGCTTTCGGTGTTTGCATTTGCAGTAGATGTGCAAGTTGGTGTGCCTCGTTTGTGGACTGGCATTGGGCTCGGATTATTTACGATTGCCTCATTAACGCTGTACCAACCAATCGATGGAAGCACGATGCGGATGTCGTGGATCACACTTGTATGCGGTATTGCAATGATGGCGCTCGCATTTATCGTGGGCATGCCGTCGATGGTGCGAACACGCTTTGCAACACCAACCATTGGTCGCGAATGGATGATTGGTATGGAAGGTGTTGCACAATCTGATATCTCACCTGAAGGAATTGTGATTGTGCAGAGTGCGCAATGGCATGCCCGTACTAATCGCTCGACACCACTGTTGCAAGGTACGGCGTGCAGGGTCGCAGCAATTGATGGCATCACTCTTGAAGTAGAACCACTCGAAGGTGCGGCGCGCGACTATCGAGAGATGCGGAAACCTGCCAATGAGTAATGATTCGTCAGCCCGCAGAACAGCCGCCGAACTAGCACCACTTCAACCACTCGACTGGTTGCTGCTACTGACGCCAGGTGTGGTGTGGGGTTCGTCGTTTTATTTCATTGCCATAGCTTTGCGATCGTTTGCACCAGGCATGATCACGCCTATGCGTGTTGTCCTTGGATGCATCACACTGACCTTTGTTCCTGGCGTTCGCGCGCCGGTGCCGCGCAGTGCATGGCGCAACATTGTGTTACTTGCGCTTGTGTGGCTCGCGGTTCCGCTCACCGTGTTTCCCTATGCCGAACAGCACGTTTCGAGCAGCGTGACAGGCATGCTCAACGGTGCAACGCCGTTGTTTGTGGCGATGGTCGCTGGGGTTATTGCGCGCAGGCTTCCACCTCGTGGACAGATATTTGGTCTTGCCATCGGATGCGTTGGAGTCGTGCTGATTGCATTACCAAGTATTCGTGAAGGTTCGTCGAGTTCGTTTGGTGTCGCGCTAATTATTGGTGCGCTGATGCTGTACGGGTTTGCACTGAATATTGCGAGTCCACTGCAGCAGCAATTTGGCGCGCTTCCGGTGCTGTGGCGTGCAGAGATCGTTGCGGTCGTGATGCTTGCACCGCTTGGCATCTATTCGACATTGAACAACGATCGACCATTTGAATGGGTTGCACTTGCCGCAGTGCTTGCTCTTGGTGTTCTGGGCACAGCAGTTGCGCATTATGCGATGGTGATGCTTGCTGGCCGACTTGGATCAACACGTGCATCAGCAAGCTTGTATTTGATGCCAGCAGTTTCACTTGCTCTTGGCGTTGTCGTGAATAACGAAGATGTAGCGCTGCTTGCAATTGTTGGCAGTGGAATCGCAGTGCTTGGCGCTTACGTATTGAGTCGCAGTCGCCAAAAGGCTGCCTAACAAGTTTTAGAGTTTTGCGCCTGCTATACGCACGTCATCACGACGGCGAGTGAAACCCGTAGTGTCCAAATGATTAATGAGCGGTAGTGCGTACTTACGTGATACACCAAGGTGTTCGCGAAACTGGGCGACGGTAAAACCTTGCGGGTTTGCTACCAGCAACTGGCGCGCTGCATTTACTGCGGTGTCAACTGCAGATGAGTGAAAATACAGCTCGTCGCAGTGCACGAGAATGCCACGCTGCACCAGTTGACGAATGATCGCCTTATCAAATTGCTCAGGATCTGACGGCATGCAACCTGCATCAGCAAACTGTTTCACCATGGGATGTGATGCAACGTCGTTTGCGTCGGCGCTGCGAGCACGACCTTCACGCACAGTGACGTTTGTGAGCGTGGGCAATACAAGTCGTTGCTGAGCGGAAAGCGTGGCGACGTCAACCCCTAGGTCTTTCGACGAAGTAATCCGCGCCGAAACTTCTTTGCTCACCTCATTGAGATTGTTGGAGGTGGTAACCCAACCATCGAGAGTCTGCTCGATTTCGGATATATCAACGTTGCGGCCAGCAAGCAGGCGCAACTGCTCCATTTGCACCCAGCCACGCTCTGCAACCAGACGCAGGATCTCTTTATTGGGCTTGGCCTTCGACGAACGCAGTATTGGTTGGATGTCGAGCACCTCGCCACCGCCGATGGTTTCATCGCGACCAGATTCGCGCAGGATAAAGCGATCACCGGGTACGAGGGGAAGTATGTCGGGAAGTGAAACTCTGATGAAACCTGTTTCACCACTTTGGATACTCGTAGAACCGATGGTGTGCAACACGACTTTGATTTCTCGTGAGCCGACATACATCATGTAACTGCCACGTTTTGAAA
>JBIIAC010000058.1:0-6254 GCA_044240045.1 Ilumatobacteraceae bacterium | reverse complement strand
CGTTGTCATATCAATCAACGCTACCGATTTTTATCCATGACATGAGAACTGGCATGTCTCATATGGGCGTGTCATCAGCACTGTCGCTGTATTGGCCTTTGAAGTCTGGCAGCGGAAACTGACCCGTACGGTCCCGCGGTGCGTAATGCTCAGCCCAGTTGTACTTGTTGCTCGGATGCTCTGTTGCATCCACCGCCACCCTGCGAAATGATTTTAGTTTTTCACCGCGGTCGATGGCCCATGGCCCAACACGCAAACTTAAGTACACAATTGCACCGACAATAAGCGGCATCCAATATTGCGCAATGCGATAGCTCAACACACCAACTGTCGCGATGCTTCGCGTTAAACCAAAACCAACAAGAGTTGGAATAAAAATACCCTCGACAATGCCAAGCCCACCAGGCGTGATTGGTACAACAGCCATAATGTTGGCAAGTCCAAATGCAACGATTAGTCCGCGTAAATCAACATCTGCACCAAACGCAAGCAAAAATACCCACAGTGCTGCCATGTCGAGCAACCAATTCAACAATGCCCATACAAAAACTCGTTCTTTCAGTCCTGGCTCGCGTGCCAAACCCTGCAAGCGAAAACCCAATTGACGCAACACGTCGGCCGCATTGTCTGGATTCATTCGCAATTTTGTTGCAATCCATTTGATGCTTCGTTCTGCTCTTCCTTGCCCATCGATCAATCCAACGACAAGTCCTGTTGCCACCAACATCAAAATGACGCCCACAAGCGCAGCAGACCCGTAAGCCGCATTGACACCTTGACCGGGAATGGATGCGATCAATCCAACCCACAAAATGAGATTGAGCACTACAGCCGAACCGAGACCAGCAGTTGCAAGTGCAAACCCCGCATCTGGTCCTGGCACTCCAGAACTCGTGAGCAACTTAAATCCAAGTGCGCTGCTCGCTGCGCTCCCGGCGGGCAATACATTGCTCACCGACTTAGTGCTCAACTGAATACGAAAGAGTCGCCAAATCGAAATTGAGTGACGAGAATCACCAAGGGCGGCGTGTGTCAGCAATGAGTAAGCAAAAAGTGCGGCGAGCTCAAGACCAAGCCCCAGCACCAACAAACTTGGACGCACCTTGGCAAGTTCCGAGAACGCTTTTCCAAAGCCTGGTATCAGTGGTAAGACAAAGAAATAGATGATGATGGCGAATATCAGCCACTTGAGCGCCACGAGGGTCGACTTCAGTCCGCTCGGGATTGCCATTGGTAAATCGTAGGTGCTGAACGCCCCCGAGTTGCGCCTCCAGCCCAAAATGTAACTAGCGTTTAGTGCATGTCAATCACAAGCGATCTCGCCCAAGCGGCGCAAGCAATCGAAAAAGCTAAAAAAGTTGTCGATACCGGTGTCGCACATCTTGCATCTACTGGTGGACCCGATGTTCATCAGCAACTTGCATACGATCTTGCGCACTCTGCGGCTGCGGTAGAAACTGCGCGATCAATGCTCGACTATGGATCAAAGGGTGAGACCGAAGGTCTTCTTACCTGCGCATTTACTGCCGACATGATTTTTGAAGTTTCGTCAAGACTCTTGGGCAGAGAACACTTGTGGGGCGTTGAACCGCACCCACTCGAAGGTGCATACGACTTCATGGCAACATTTCGTGATCCAGTATTCGTCGCTTCACTTGCAGAAAAATCTGGACCACGACATCTCGACGATGATTTCGAAATGGTTCAAGACACTTTCCGAAGTTTTGCTAACAAAGTCATTGCACCGCGAGCCGAACATGTGCATCGATACAACGAAGATGTACCTGAAGAAGTAATTGCAGGACTCGCCGATCTCGGCGCATTTGGTCTCTCGGTGCCTGCAGCGTACGGCGGCTTCTCCGAAGGTGGAGATGGTGAATACATGGCTAACTGCATTGCAACCGAAGAGTTGTCACGCGCATCATTGGGAATTGGTGGATCACTCATCACACGTCCCGAGATCCTCACTCGCGCACTTGTCAACGGTGGCACTGAAGCACAAAAACAATATTGGCTTCCAAAACTCGCAACCGCCGAAGTAATGGCAGCAGTTGCTGTGACCGAACCCGACTATGGCAGTGATGTTGCAAATATCAAAGTCACGGCAGTTAAAGCAGACAACGAAAAGGGCGAAGCCGGCTACGTCATCAACGGCGTCAAAACTTGGTGCACATTTGCTGCACGTGCAAACGTACTGATGCTCCTCGCCCGCACAGACTCGGATCGCACCAAGACCCACCGAGGCCTTAGTGTGTTGATCGTGCCAAAACCGCTTGGCGACGCACACGGCTTTATGTTTGATCAGCCAGGTGGCGGCAAAATGGAAGGCCGTCCAATCGACACCATCGGTTATCGCGGCATGCATTCGTACGAAATCGCCCTTGAAAACTGGTGGGTTCCAGCCGATCACTTAATCGGCGAAGAAGCGGGCCTCGGCAAAGGTTTCTATTACCAGATGAGTGGTTTCGAAAATGGCCGTCTGCAAACAGCGGCACGTGCAGTTGGTGTGATGCAGGCTGCATACGAAGCAGCGCTCGCCTACGCCAATAATCGCAAAGTATTTGGTAGCAACATCTCCGAATACCAACTCACCCAAATCAAACTGGGGCGCATGGCAGCCATTATTCAGGCATCACGCCAGTTCAGTTACGTCGTTGCAAAACTCATGGGCAAGGGCGAAGGCCAGATGGAAGCGAGCATGGTCAAGGCCTACGTATGCAAAGCGGCCGAGTGGGTCACGCGCGAAGCAATGCAGATTCACGGAGGCTTCGGCTACGCCGAAGAATATTCGGTGAGCAGACTATTTGTTGATGCTCGCGTGCTCTCAATTTTTGAAGGTGCAGACGAAACTTTGTGCCTCAAAGTGATTGCACGCAAACTCGTTGAAGAGTCCGGCACAAAATAACACGTTATTTATCTAGCTATAACTAGTTATAACTAGATAAATGCAAGCAGTTCGTGCAGCGAATGTATTCGCTCGCACGTTTCATGCGCGTGGTCATCGTACGGGTCGAGCAAGATCGGCACGAGTCCGGCATTTTCAGCGCCGCCAATGTCGTTCACATACGAGTCACCTATATATGCGATGCGATCGTTGGTGATTCCTTTTCCGTTCATTAAGCGCAAAGCGTCAGCAAAGATTGCAGGGTGTGGTTTGGCCACACCAATCACATGCGAGTCGGTCACGATTTCTACAGGTACTCCCGCTCCTGGCCCCACTTGGCAGATGCATTGATTGGCAAGAGTCGCCTCAACTTGTCCACTCGCATTTGACACAATTCCAATTGGCAATCCTGCAAGATGCATCTTCCACAATGCTGCAGCCGACTCAAGCAATGGGAAGCGCCACAAAAATGGCGAGAAAACATTTCGAAGGTTAACAACCGCAATTTCAATATCTTTTTCTGCCACCCCGGTGCTTAGCGCATAGGCACGCCTGTAACCATCCCAACTAAAAGCATCGATTGATGCACCTTGCTCTCGTTGAGCAATTGCATCGATAGCCGCCATGCCTGCGTAATGCGCACGAGTACAGCTCTCGATACTGCCATCGCCACCTAGCGGACGAATGATTGCGCCGAGTGTTACTGGGTCAGGTAGTAAAAAGATTCCGCCTGCGTCAAACAGGATTGCATCAAATCGTTTTGTCACGCTTGTGGAGTGCGAGTGCGACCTGCGAGCTCACCACGAGTGATGAACTTGAGTGCCATCTTGCGACTTGCTTCATCGATCATTTCAAGACCAAACATTACGGCACCCTTGCCATCAGTTTCGGTTGCCTGGTTGTACGCATCCAAAATCTGCCATGCCTTATCAAACTGTTCTTGTGTTGGCGAAAACACATCGTTGAGTACATCCACTTGGTCTGGGTGCAATGCCCACTTGCCGTCGTAGCCAAGTGTGCGCGTGCGCTTTGCATATTCACGCAACGCATCATTGTCGCGCACATGCAGGAATGGTCCGTCAATGACTTGCAGACCGTTTGCGCGACCGGCCATCAAAATCTTGCTGAACACGTAATGGAAGTGATCGCCTGGGTAGTCGGGGATCTGCACGCCGCCAGTGAGCACAGGCATTTCCATGCTTGCCGAGAAGTCTGCTGGTCCAAAAATAATGGTCTCGAGACGAGGGCTCGCTTCACAAATTTCTTCAACATTGATGAGTCCGCGTGCGGTTTCAATTTGCGCTTCGATGCCGATGTGACCAACTGGCAGTCCGCTTGCAATCTCCACCTGTCGGAGTAACAAATCTGCAGCCACTACTTGCGCTGCATTTTCCACTTTCGGCAACATAATTTCATCCAAACGTTCACCCGCGTTACCGACAACTTCCAAGATGTCGTATGCAGTCCACTTGGTGCTCCAGTCATTGATGCGCACGCACAAAACTTTGTTGCCCCAGTCGTGTCCACGAATTGCGCTCACGATACGTGCACGAGATGCTTCTTTTTCTTTCGGTGCCACTGCATCTTCCAGATCCAAAAACACCATGTCGGCATTGGTGCCAGGTCCTTTGCCCATCATCTTTTCGGATGAACCAGGAATTGCGAGACAGGAACGACGTGGGAGGTTGCGTGAGCGTAAAGACATGGTTCTTAGGCTACATCGCGCTTCGTACCAGCATCTCGGTGGACGCTGGGCATTCACCAACAAAACTCTGCACAGTATTAATATCTATATCCGAAATACCCGTAGGTCCAATAATCCGCCCCAGCAATTGACGGGGAATCACATCTACTCCAGTACGCCATGGCGTATCTGGATCACGATTGGCAAGCTTCATTGCATTCCATAACTCGATCGGCAATCTTGTGCCGAGTCGCGTCACCGTCCACGCCGGTAAGTTGTTGCAATAAGCGAGTGCTGCAACCGCATGCGAACCGCCAACACTTAGCACTTCGGTGCCACCGCAACCCAGTGCATCAATGATCACGACATCACTCATCTGCACACCAAGTGCTGCATGCTCCAAGGTCACTCCCTGCACCTCGATATCAAGTCGCTCAAGTGCGTTCACCGCGGCATCACCCGTGCCAAATGAGTCGACGATAATTGCGCGACAATCGCCGCGCCGAGCAAGCGCCTCAAGCACAGTCGGGCTCCACCCAACAATGCACACGGTTCCATCTGCAGGCAATGCATCCACCAAATGATTTGTGGTTTTGTCTGCGTCCATGAGGTCACTGAGCTCCCGCGCTTTTTCAAAGGGGTCGGCCGATGCCAGCACACTCGCACACAACCACCACAATGGCGCGCACGTAGGGTGACGCTCAACAATTCGGCGGGCGGCAAGCACCAACCCGGCAGGCTCAGACCTCAGCCCACGCAGGGCCTGCGCCGTTTCATTGACAAGCGAAACCGGGTCGGCCCCGGTGGCACGTGCCACATACCGCAGATGCTCAATCGGGTGCATTTCCCAAACGATAGTGCCGACTTGCTACCGTCAAATGTGTGACAACTTCACCTTCACTCGACACAATGCTCCAACCGCTCACGGGCAACGCCCGGCCGCTGCGCGAATGGCTGACAACTTTCCATCTCGCATCTGTGGTTATCGATCCGTTCACCAACGAAAGTGCATGGATTCTTGAAACCGCAGCGCGCGTATTGCACCAGTTCGCCGATGCTGCAGTTCGCGTCAACTTCATCGTTGCAGGTTCACCAACACAAGCAAAACAATTTCTCGGACCACTTGCCGATCAGTTCCTCACCTTTTCAGACCCAAATCGCATCATGATCAAACAGCTTGGGCTCAGCCAATTGCCGGCTTTCGTCTTCATTCAAAGCGACGGCACAGTTCCAGCAGCCGCCGAGGGTTGGAGCCCAGCGTCATGGCGCACAGTCGCCAACCATATTGCACAAATCGTGCAGTGGCAGCAACCCCAGTTTCCGGTGGCTGGCGATCCAGGCTCATTCAAAGGCACACCAGCGCTGGCGTGAGTCATGCGTAGCGTGTAGTTATGGCCAAGCCACAGCAAGAGCCGTTCGCACATTCAGAGCTACTTCCTCTCGGTCCGGACACAACCGAATACCGACTGCTCACGACGGAGGGTGTTTCTACTTTCTCAACGAGTGAAGGAACATTTCTTAAAGTTTCACCAGAGGCAATCACGCATCTCACCGAACATGCAATGCGCGACATTGCTCACTTGCTGCGCACATCCCACTTACAACAATTAGCAAACATTCTGAAAGACCCCGAAGCCAGCGACAACGATCGTTTTGTTGCACTCGACTTGCTGAAAAATGCAAGCA